>JACRIU010000080.1 GCA_016235775.1 Hydrogenophilales bacterium | reverse complement strand
GAGCGTCATCGCCCTGGCGGCCAAGGCGCCGGACGTGCGCAACACCAAGCACAACCTCTCCGCGAGCGGCCCCGGCAGCACCAAGGCAGTCAGCGAATCCCAGGTGTGCGTGTTCTGCCATACCCCGCACGCTGCGGAAAATGCTCCCACCGCGCTACTCTGGAATCGCAAGCTTTCCGCCGCCACCTACACCCCCTACACTTCCGCCTCCATGGAAGCGAATGCAGCAGAGCTGGCCAGCGCCCCCGGCGGCACCTCCAAGCTGTGCCTGTCCTGCCATGACGGCACCCTGGCGATCGGCAGCGTCGACGTTTTGAACGGCAAAGCCCCCGCCACCATCATCATGAACGGGACGGCCGCAGGGGGCGGCATGCCGCCCGGCGCGGGGGAACAGACCGGCTTCACGCGCAATCTGGGCGTCAACCTGACCAACGACCATCCCATTTCGTTTACCTATGACAGCGCGCTCGCCGGCAAGGACGGCGAGCTGCGCGTGCCCGATGGCGCCACCGTCGGCAACCGCATCGCCGGCGTCAGCCCGAAGCCGAAACTTCCGCTGGAAAACCAGCAGATGCAGTGTGCTACCTGTCACGACCCGCACCTGCGCGAAACCGACCCCGCCAAAGGCAACGGCAAGTTTCTGCGCGCCAACCGTTTCCAGGAAGTAGCGCCGACGGGGGGCGCCTTCAGCGCAAGCAACGACATTATCTGCCTGGCCTGCCACGACAAGGCGGGATCGACCTGGGCCGGATCGGCCCACGCCAACCCCTCGGTGGCGGACGAAACCTATCTCGACGCCGCCGCCACCCAGCGCGAATTCCCCCTCGGCGCCAAGGTGTGGCAGGCGGCTTGCCTCAATTGCCACGATACCCACACCGTGCAGGGCGCGCGGCGTCTGTTGCGGGAAGGCACCGACAGCATCGGCATCCCCAAGAGCGGCGGCAACTCGGCGATCGAGCAGACCTGCTACCAATGCCACAGCAGCGCGGGGGAAAGCATCCTCGCCTCGGTCGCCAAAGTGCCCAATATCAAGAGCGATTTCTCTCTGCCCCGGCGCATGCCCATCAACGTGCAGCCCGGGGCGCACGACATCGGCACCGCCCCCCTGCCCCAGGCGGGCAAGGATTTCGCCGAGTCCCAGCAGGCAATGGGCAAGACCGTCCCCGGCAACCGCCACGCCGAGTGCACCGATTGTCACAACCCGCACCGGGTGATTAAGAACCGCCTGTTCAACGCCAATTCCGGCATCCCCGATGCGGCCGGAACCCACAACCATGCCGCCGGCCATACCAATATCGCTTCCGGCGTGCTGCGCGGCATCCCCGGCGTGGAGCCGGTGTACGGCTCCGCCGCTTTCATGAGCAATCCTTCCAGCTATACCGTCAAACGCGGCGACGGCGGCACCGGCGCGTCCACCACGGTCAGCAGCTCCTATGTCACGCGCGAGTACCAGATCTGTCTCAAGTGCCATTCCGATTTCGCCTACGACACGCCGCCCAACCTGGGCGACTCGCCCGGCGGCACGCCCTCCGGCACCAACCTGCTGACCAAGTACACCAACCAGGCCATGGAAGCGCAGGCGCCCCTCGCCCATAAGGGCGAAGTGTCGACCGCCGACTCCGGCGCGGCAGCGGCCTTCTCCACCAACAACCACCGCTCCTGGCATCCGATCCTGGACAACACCGGACGCACCCCCGCGATACGCGGCAACACGAACCCGAACAACTGGCTCGCCCCCTGGAACGGCGCCGCCGACGTGGGCAACCAGACCATGTTCTGCACCGACTGCCACGGCTCCGCCACCGCCACCAACACCGTGGTCCCCAGCGGCGGCGAGGACGGCAATCCGTGGGGGCCGCACGGCTCCAGCAACAACTTCATCCTGAAGGGCCAATGGAACCAGAGCGTGGGCACCGCTACGCCGGATGCCTTGTGCTTCCGCTGCCATCAGTATGATCAGTACGCCAATCCCAATCCGTCCGTAGTACAAAAGAGTGGCTTTTGCTGCGGCGGAATGGGAGGAGGAATGGGAGGAGGTGTGGGCGGCGGAAGCAACCTGCACATATACCACGCCGGTAGAGTGCAGGCTTTTGGCGGCGTGTACCGCTGTTCCAAGTGCCACGTGGCGGTGCCGCACGGCTGGAAAAACAAGGCGTTCCTGGCCAACCTCAAGGACATCGGCCCCGAATCAGGGTTGCCCGCCGGCACGGTCAAGACCCAGCCCTATAGCCAGCAACCATATTACCTGGGGGCATGGCTCAAGGTGGACAGCTTCGCCAAGAGCGGCCAATGGTCCGCCGCCAATTGCGGCGGCGTAATGATGGGCGGGTGGATGAGCGCATGCGGAGCTGCGCCATGACATCTGTCCTGCGCGCCCTCGCTTCACCGCGCTTTACCCTGGTGGGAATGGCCTTGCTCGGCGCGACGGTCGTGACGAGCTATATCAAGCCGGTCGCCCCGGAGTGGTGGCTGCTGGTGGCGCTTGCCTTACTCGCGCTGAACCTCGCCTGCGCCCTCCTGAGCAATGCGCGGCTGCGCCGCGGCGGCCTACTGGTGTTCCACTTGGCGCTGCTGACCCTCATCCTGCTGATAGGCGCGGGCCGCCTGATGCGCTTCGATGGGCGCGCGGAAATCGTCCAGGGCAGCGCCTTCACGGCGGCGGACGCGGAAGCGGTGCGCCGGGGGCCGCTGCATCCTTTCCAGTTGCAGCGGGTGCATTTCGTGCAAGGGCCGCTTTCCGTGGACTACGTCTCGGGACTGAACCGTTCCTTCACCCGCAGTCATGTCTTTGTGCGCGATGCCGAAGGGCAAGGAGGCTGGAGGGAAATCGGGGACGACAAGCCGCTGGTGCTGGAAGGCTACCGTTTCTACACCACCCCCAACAAAGGTTTCGCCCCGCTGATTACCTGGATGCCGGAAGGGCGGCAAGCCAGCAGCGGCACCCTGAATATGCCTTCCTATCCGCTGTTCGACTGGGAGCAGGCAAACCGCTGGACCCCGCCCGGAGGCCCGCAGTTGATGTTCAAGTTACGCATCAAGACAAACTACAGCCCCACCTCCGCCTGGGTATTCGATGGCAAGAGCGGCGACACCGCGCTGACCATCATTTCCGGAGGAACGCGGTTCGAATTGAAGCCGGGCGAGACGGCGCGCCTGCCGGGCGGGAGTCTGCGTTTCGATGAATTGCGTACCTGGATGGGTTACAGCATCTTTTACGATCCCACCCTGCCGTGGCTGTTCGCCGTCGCGGTGACGGGCGTGGGCGGCCTCGCCTGGCATTATTGGCGCAGATCGGAAAGGCATCAGCGCATCGCCAATGCTGTTCCGTCCGGCGCAAGGAGTGTAACGCCGTGATGATGCCATCAAGCCCGCCAGAACTCGCCTGGATCTGGGCGGGAGTCGCCATGTATGTCGTGGCGACGCCCCTGGCCGTGGCAGGCGGGCCGAAGGCACAGACGCAGGAAAGGCTCTTGCTCGGCCTGCTCGGCCTGGGTCTCGCGCTGTTCGCCTTCGCCATCGAGTTGCGCTGGATGCGCATCGGCCACGGCCCCTTCATCAACCTGTTCGAAATCCTCGCCAGCAACCTGTTCAGCCTCGGGCTCATCTATGCGCTTGCATACTGGCGCCTGCCTGCGCTACGCCCCAGCGCCGCGGTGGTGATGCCGGTGATGTTGGTGCCGGGCTTGTGGCTGCTGGCCGTCAGCCCGGCCGACAGCCATTTGCCGCCCACTTATGACACCCCTTGGTTATGGGTTCACGTCGCGACGGGCAAGATATTTCTCGGTCTCTGCCTGGTCGCGCTCGGCCTCGCCGGCGTGATGCTGTTGCGGCGCGCCGGCTTTGCGCGCAACTTCCAATCCATGCCGGCCGACGCCGCGCTGGACCGGATGGCCTGGCGTTTCATGGGCGTGGCGCTGGCATTCCAGAGCATGATGCTGATCGCCGGGGCAGTGTGGGCGCAGGATGCCTGGGGCCGCTTTTGGGGCTGGGACCAGATCGAAGCCTGGGCCTTCCTCACTTGGCTTGCATTGGCGGCGGCGCTGCACCTGCGGACGACCTACCGCGTCCCGCCTTGGCTGGGCGCGGCGATGATCCTGGGAATATTCGTGCTGGCCTTTCTGACTTTTTTCGGCGTGCCCTTCGTGAGCAACTCGCCCCACAAGGGAGCGATATGAACAGCATCGCGCAAAAGCGCCTGTTGCTGCTGGCGCTGGCGGTCTTCGCCGCGGGGGGAATCGGGTTCGTGTTGAGCGCCCGCTCCGTGGCGCCGGACAAACCCGCCGCCGTCTCCGCCCTTCCCGCCGACCCGAACCGCGATCCGGCGCTGCATGCGCGGCAGGCGCGGTCGGTGGAGATCGATGTGCGTTTCAAACAGGCGGCCGCCATGCTGCACGCACAACAATACGAGCACGCCGCAACCGCCCTGCACCGCGTGCTCGAACTTGCCCCCGGCATGCCCGAGGCTCACGTCAACATGGGCTTCGCCATGATCGGGGTGAAACGCTACGCCGCCGCGCGCGATTTCTTCGAGGCCGCCCTCAATCTGCGTCCGGCACAGCTCAACGCCTACTATGGGCTGGCCGAAGCGCTGGAGGGACTGAACGACTTGGAAGGCGCCCTGGGCGCCATGCGCAGTTACATCCACCGCTCCAGTCCGGATGAACCCTATGTGCGCAAAGCCCGAGCCGCGATATGGGAATGGGAAATGGCATTGAAACGCAAATCAAATAAAGATTTTCCTAAAACAGGGAAATAATTAATTTGTTTCTCATAAACGAGAATTCTATAATTTGAAAATCAAAAAAATCTTAAACAATAACATTGGATTCAAGAGGTTTACCTGTCCCGCAAAATTCTTCACGCAGAGTGGCGCCCCATGAATAACCGGCCTAGCCAATCCTTTGGCGATCCGTGCCGGGATAAAGATAAACAATTACCCGCAACTAAACTTTGTTTTCCCGGTTCGTGCGATTTATGCGGCATCGGCCTCCTCGGCCTCGAAAGATGATGGTATTAAACTTGCTTATCTACAGGGCGTTTTAGGCCAACGCGTCCCATTACGTCTTTATTTTCATCTTTCGCCCCAGATTCGAAAACGGAGCATACGTGTCTTCCCCCGCCCCCAAAAACCTGGCACGCCGCAGCTTTGATTTCCTCTCCTCCATGCCGGTGGCCATTGTCCTGCTATGCATGGTCGCGTTGATCAGCATGATCGGCACGGTGCTGGAGCAGAACCGGCCGGCGGACCACTACTTAGCCATGCTCGGGCCGTTCTGGTACAAGACATTCGCCGCCCTCGGCTTGTACAACATGTACGATTCCTGGTGGTTCGCCGGCGCGCTGGTCTTCCTCATGCTGTCGATGGCGCTGGCGCTGGTGCGCCATGGCCCGCGCATCTGGCGACAGGCTCGCCCGCTGAAAGCGCCCCCGGTTCGCGCACAAACCGGGGGGGGATTCTCGCTCGAAGGCCCCGCCACCCGCCTAAATGCCGATGGCGTCGAGCATGCGTTGCGCGGCTTGGGCTTTCGCGAGCTGCTGCGCGGGGTTGGCCCGGACGGCGCGCAGCTGGTGTTCGCCCGCAAGGGCCGGCTGTCAAAGCTGGGGTTCTTTCTCATGCACGGCGGCGTGATCGTGATCGCCGTGGGCGGGCTGGTAACATCGCAGTTTGGCTTCCGTGGCGTGATGAACATCCCCGAGGCGGGCGCAGACGACATCGTCTACGTGCAGGCCGGAGACAGCTACAGGAAAATTAAACTTCCCTTCAAGGTGCGCAACGACGCCTTCGCCATCGATTACTACAGTACCGGCATGCCCAGCAACTACCGCAGCGACCTCACGCTGCTGCAGGGCGAGCAGAAGCTGGCATCCGAGCGGATTATGGTGAACCAGCCGCTGCACTACGGCGGCATCACCTTCTACCAGGCTTCTTTCGGGGACGCCGGCTCGCCGGTCACTTTCGTGTTGACCGAACTGAGCAAATCCGAGTTTTCTCAGCAGACGGTCAACACCAACGTGAACAAGACGCTGGAAGACGCATTGGGCAACAAGGTGGCGGTGAAAGAACTGCGCCAGCACAATATCATCAACCTATCCGCGAATCCCAAGCAGCCGGTGCTGCGCGACGTCGGCCCATCCCTGGACGTGACGCTCCAGTCGCCGGCCAGCGGTACGCTCACCTACCGCGCCTACCTGGCCTATCCCAACATGCTGGGGTTTGCGCGCATGGGAGCGCAGGAAATGACTTACGACGACCTGGGCTTCTCGCCCGCGGACGGCCCGATGATGGCGCTGCTCGCCAGCTACTTCAAGCAGTTGCGGGCGGCGTCCAACCCGGCAGCGGCGGGCGCGCAGCGCACCGCGCTGGATGCGGCACTGCGCGAACGCGGTCTGCCGTCCGGCCAAGCGGCCGCGCTCGGCCCCATCATCGCCAACGCCGCGGCGGTGCTGCAGCGCCACCGCCTGCCCATGCTGTTCGCCCTCACCGCTTTCACCCCCAAAATGTACACCGGGCTGCAAGTGGCGCGGGACCCCGGCTCGCCGATGGTATGGACGGGCAGCGCGCTGTTGATGCTGGGGCTGATAGGGATAATGTATTTCCGCGAGCGCAGAGTGTGGGTGTCTTTGCTGCAAAACAATGGCCGGACGCTCGTTGAGGCTTGCGGAACGGCCGGCGGGCGCTTCGATATAGCCACCGAGGCCTTGATCGAGAAATTGGGCGCGCGCCTCAACCCGGGCGCACTGCCCGAGATGCGGCCGCGCATGCAGTTAAACCGAATGGAGGAAGTGAGACCATGAACCAGGAATCGCTGTCATATGCCGGGCCTCCCGAAGCGGTGTCTTCGCCGTTGCTTTATTGGATTAGCCTGTTGTTCATCACGCTGGGCATCGCCGGCATGGCGGTTTTCTTCGAAGCCGACAAGCTGACCCAGGGAATACCATTTGAGCAATTGCTCTCCCACAAGCTGATTTCCTACGCCAACCTGCTGCTGATCGGATCGGGCCTGCTCTATCCGGCTCATCTGCGGTTCACCGCCGAGGCCGTGGGCAAATGGGCCACCGGCTTGGCCACGGCGGGCGCCATCGGCGTGTCGGCGGCATTGATGACGCGCTGGTTCGAGACCTACCACGTGCTGCAGGAAGGCCATGCACCCATCAGCAACCTGTACGAGGTGACCGCGCTGTTCAGCGCCATCACGGTGGCCATCTACCTGGCGATGGAATCGGTCTACCGCACCCGCTCGGCGGGCGCGTTCATCATGCCGATCGTGGTGAGCGCGGTGCTGTTCGATATCTGGCTCGCCGCCAATGGCCAGGCCAACCCGTCCAACCTGATGCCGGCGCTCAAAAGCTACTGGATGCATGCCCACGTGCTGGCCAACTTCATCGGCTATGGCGCATTCGCCGTGGCGGCGGGCGCAGGCGCGATGTACCTGCAGCGCGCACGGGCGGAAAAACGCGGCCGCCCGGACGCCTTCGCCCTGCGTGCCCTGCCTGGCTTGCGGCAGATCGACGATCTGATTTTCAAGGCCATTGCCGCCGGTTTTCCGGTGTTCACCCTGGCCACCATCCTGGGCGCGGCTTGGGCGTACGATGCCTGGGGCGGATACTGGTCGTGGGATCCTAAAGAAACCTGGTCGCTAATCGTGTGGCTCACCTACGCCACCTATTTCCACCTGCGCTACGTCAAGGGATGGGAGAGGACGCGCATGGCCTGGTGGGCGATCCTGGGCTTCGGCGTGACCTTGTTCTGTTTCCTCGGGGTCAACCTGTTTCTGTCCGGCCTGCACTCTTATGGGCAGCTTGGATAGCGGCATTTTTTGAACAGCGGCAACGCAACATCTCATATCAAAACGACTGACACACAGATAGTTTGAACGCTTATCACGCAGGAGTGCAGCTTTGTCTTCAAGACTTGTCCGGATCGCAAGCCAAGTGTGTTATCTGGTGGGGGCGATAAGCTTGCTTGCCCTGCTCGGCGCCTGCGGCAAGCCTGCGGCTCTCCTCGAAGTGGCGGAGGACCAGCCCTTTCCGGAGCTTATCTTGACCGGCCTGGACGGCGCCCCGGCATCCACCCAAGCATTCCGGGGCAAGCTGCTGGTGCTCAATGTGTGGGCTACCTGGTGTCCGCCCTGCCGCAAGGAAATGCCCAGCCTGGAGCAGCTCAGCAAAACCGTGGGCGGCGGGCGCATCGCCGTGGTGGGCATGTCCATCGACGGAGACGCGAAAATGGTGCGGGAATTCTTGACCCAAAACGACATCACTTTCCGCAACTTCATCGATTCGGACAAGAAGATCGCCGGCGCGCTGGGCGTGCGCGCCTACCCGGAAACCTTCCTGATCGCCCCCGATGGGAAATTGGTGCGCAAGATCATGGGCGAGCAGAACTGGAGCAGTCCGGCCATGCTCCAAGTGCTGGAAGACGCCTACCAGGGCAGACGCAGCCAGGCCGGAGGCTGGGCGTATGGCTCGCCCCAGCGGTAAACCATGGCTCAGGGGCCAATTACGGAATATTATTAAAAACATGAAAATCATTTTTTTGAGAAAACCACAATGACAGTATCGGTGGCCGAAACCGCTGTCGGAGCTTCCGCCGATATGAGGCGCGCCCCTCCTCTCGCAGCGGAACAGACTCTTTCCAAAATGCCGCTTCGAGTCAAGGGATTCCTGGCATTCGCCGCAGTCGTGGCATACTCGATGTTCCTTGCGGCTTTCATCCTTTACGAAAAGGCGTCGCTACTCAACGAGTTTACACGGCTGCAGGAGATCCACGAGGTCGAGGGGCAGTTAAGGCAGGTCGAGCAGGCCGCCTTTCACGCCATCACGGCGGTTTATATCAATGCCGGCGCAGCGGACCAGAATGCAGGGTTGCGGCGCATCCAGGCGCATTTCGATGTACTCGAAAAAAGAAACGCCGAGCTGACGAAGCGTTTCCCTTTTGCCGGCGCGAGCCTTACCGAACCCCAGCGCGCAATGGCGCGTGCGGCCGCGGATCCCTCCGAGGCCGAATTGACCGCACTGCGTGTCGAATTGCTCAAGACCAAGAACGAGCTCGCCCAGCAGGTCGAGCACTACCGGCAAACACAAACGGCAATGGCGGGGCGTTTCCGCGCGCAATGCGATTCGGTGGCGATTACCTCGGTGCTGCTTGGCTTGTTCGGCATCGGCTTGCTGGGCGCGATCATCGGGCTGTTTTTCACGCGGCTGACAAACGACTTGCTCACTTTAAAAACCAGGGCGCTGGAGATAGTGAAGGGCGAGCGGAGCCAAGCGATCCCGGTTAGCCGCAACGACGAGGTTGGCGAATTGATGCTAGCGGTGAATCACATGGCGGGCGCCCTGGACGAGCGGGAAAAGGAACTGGTGATCGCACGCCAGCGATATTTCCATCAGGAGAAGATGGCGGCGGTGGGCGCGCTGGCCGCCGGCGTGGCCCACGAAATCGGCAATCCCATCGCGGCCATGTCCGGCGTGGTGCAGGAAATGGTCGACAAACAAAATGCGCACGAGTGCGTGGTGGTGGGCAGAGTCTGCAATCCGGCCATGCTGCAGGCCCAGATCCAGCGCCTTTCCGCGATCACCCGCGAGATATCGGGATTCGCCGCGCCCCAGCCGGCCGAACGCCATTTGCTGGACTTGAACGGACTGGTGCGGACGGCCGGCGGCCTGATGGGCTATGATAAACGGATGCGCCGGGTGAACCTGCGGCTCAAGCTGGACGATCAGTTGCCGGCGATTTACGGCGTGGCCGACCAGCTCACGCAAGTGATCATGAACCTGCTGATCAACGCCGCCGACGCGCTGGAATCCGTGGAAGACCGTCCGCGGGAAATCACCTTATACAGCGAAGTGTCCGGCGGCAATGCGTGCCTTACCGTGATGGACAACGGTTGCGGCATGGATCGTGGCACGCTCAACCGCACGTTCGAGGCCTTCTTTACCACCAAAAGCAAAGGTACCGGACTGGGCCTGTCGCTTTGCTATTCCATCGTGACCGGGCATGGCGGCACGATTGAAATCGACTCCGATCCCGGCGTGGGGACACGCGTGCAGGTCTTTCTCCCCCTGCCCGTGGATGACGAGGCGGAGACGCCATGACATCGTTGCAAGTGCTCGTCGTCGATGATGAACCGGCCATCCGCCAAGTGCTGGCGGCCCACTTGCGCAAGGCGGGTTATTCCGTGGAGCAGGCAGGCGGCGGCAACGCGGCCCTGGAAAGGCTTTTCCGGGGAGACGTGGATGTTGCCTTGTGCGACATCAATATGCCGGATATGAGCGGCATCGAGTTGCTGCGCCAAGCACGCGCCTCCGGCATCGATACGGCGTTTATCATGATGACCGCCTACGCCTCCGTGGACACGGCGATCGAGGCCATGAAGGCCGGGGCGGCCGATTACATGATCAAACCCCTCAACAACGAAGAACTGCTGCACCGGCTGTCCAAGGTTGGCGACCTGCGCGGACTGCGCGCGGAAAACCAGGTGCTGCGCAAGCTGGTGCTGGGCGCCGGCGAGGAAGTGTTCAGTTTTAACTCTCCCGCCATGCGCGAGGTTGAACGCATGGTGGCCAAGGTGTCGCCTACCAATAGTACGGTGCTTATCACCGGCGAGAGCGGCACCGGCAAGGGGGTGGCCGCACGCCACATCCACCAGCAGAGCCAGCGCGCCGACGCACCTTTCATCCCCGTCAACTGCGGCGCCATTCCCGAGAATTTGGTGGAAAGCGAACTTTTCGGCCACACCCGGGGCGCCTTCACCGGCGCGGACAAGGCCAGAAAGGGGTTGTTCCTGGAGGCGGACCGGGGCACCATTTTTCTGGACGAGGTCGGCGAGCTTCCCCTCGCGCTGCAAGTGAAGCTGTTGCATGTGATAGAGCACAAGGAGGTGCGCCCCGTGGGCAGCGAGCAGGCGCGGCGCGTGAACGTGCGCATCGTTGCCGCCACCAATCGTGATCTGGGCGAAATGGTCGCTCAAGGCAAGTTTCGCCAAGACCTTTTTTTCCGGCTCAGCGTCTTTCACATCCACATGCCGCCGCTGCGGGAACGACGCCAGGACCTCCCCGCCCTCGTAAGGTTCCTGCTCCAGCGCAGCATGCAGCGCCTGGGCAACGGGCACAGGCTATCGGTCGATCCGGCCGTGGAGGACATTCTGTTGAGCCACGACTGGCCGGGCAATGTGCGCGAGTTGGAAAATACCATCGACCGCGCGCTCATCATGGCGGAAGGGGGCCATATCACGCTTGCCGACCTGCCGCCGCAAATCACCAAAGTCGCTCAGCCGCCTCACCCCGGCGGTGGCGTCCAGCTTTCCGGCACATTGCGCGAGCAGGTACGAAAATATGAGGCAGTCCTCATTCTCCGAACGATCGAAGAGGCCGGCGGGGATCGCCGCGCCGCCGCGAATATACTCGACATCGGATTGTCCAGCCTGTACCGGAAATTGGAAGAAATCGAGGCCCAGGGGCTGCTGTCCGAAGGACACTATTCCCATCACGAAATCCAGCAGATTTGAGTCCAGGCTGGCTCGAATGTTGCTTTTACGCACCTTGAGCTTGAACAGATCAAACAACCACAAAGATGCCAGCTAGGGGTATGTGACAATGGGCATAAGATACGGCCAGCCGTTTTGGGTCGGTGTTGGGGCGTTCAGCCTGTTATCCTCGGTCGCGCTGGCGGACCCGGCGCAGGATACGGCCCATGCGGAAGAAGCCTTTCTCGTCGGGGATCTGGCGAAGGCAATGGCGCTTTGGAGGCAGGCTGCGGAGCAAAACTACCCAGCTGCCCAAGCCCGCCTGGGGGATATGTTGGATGTAGCCGAGCAGGACGAAGAAGCGGTGCGCTGGTTTCGCAAAGCCGCCGACCAGGGCCACGCCGCCGGCGAGTTCGGCTTGGGCCGCATGTACGCCGCCGGCGAGGGTGTCAAAAAAGATACCCAAAAAGCGGTTTACTGGATCCGTCGCGCCGCGGAAAAGGATTATCTATTGGCCGTGGAGATGCTGGCTCAAGCCTACCGGATAGGCGATTTGGGTTTGTCGATCGATGTCCAACAATCCCAATTCTGGGAAACCAAAGGGCGCACTTTGAAAAATGGCGTCATTAATAACAAAATCATTAAAAAAACCGAATAACTTTAAAGACTGGAAAATGATCTCAATAATAAGAACACGCAACATCCGCCGCCATTCCAAATTACAGTTGCTTGCTACCCTGCTGTTGGCGTTGGGATCAAGCGAGGTATCTTACGCGGCGGACATGATCAAAGGCGGCAATCTTTATGCCGCCCATTGCGCCGCATGCCACGGCGCGTCCGGCGTCAGCGTGATGCCCGGCGCCCCCAGCTTCGCCCGAAGCGAACGCCTGTTGCAGCCCGATATGGCGTTGCTTGCCACCATCAAGTCCGGAAAAAAAATCATGCCGGCTTTTCAAGGGGTACTGAGCGACCGCGATATCTTGGACGTAATTGCTTATCTGCGGACATTGAACTGATGCGCGCCACGACCTTATTACTGTTTTTCGCACTTTTCCTCGCCTGTTCCGGCGCCGCCCGCGCCGAGACCAAATCCGCCGCCGACGCGCTCCCCCGTGTGATCGAAACGTTCGAGGTAGGCGAAAACATCTATGCGCGCGCCGTTACCGTGGAGCCCAATAAAAACGCCCTCTGGGTAGGCACCTCCGCCGGCGTGCACGAAATCGACCTCGCCACGCGCAAGGTGCGCAACACCTTCACCCGCGCCAGCGGGCTGGCGAACGAATACGTGTTCGCCGTCGGCGTGGACAAGGACGGCTACAAGTGGTTCGGCACCAACGCCGGCGGCGTCTCGCGCTACCGCGACGGCAAGTGGAAGACCTTTTTCCCCATGCATGGGCTGGCGGATTACTGGGTTTATGCCTTCGCCAACGACCGCAAGGGGGATCTGTGGATCGGCACTTGGGCCGGGGCCAACCGGGTCGACCTGCGCACCATGAAGTTCACTACCTATGTGAAAGAGTTGATCAACGAATGGGTCTATGGCATCGCCGTGGATAAGCATGACCGCGTATGGTTCGGCACGGAAGGCGGCGTTTCCATGTTCGACGGCAAGGCCTGGCGCGCCTGGAGCCACAAGGACGGGCTGGGCGCCCCCAATGCGGACAAACTTTCCGCGAGTTCCAACACCGGCCTCGGCACGCGTTCCCGCCACGACCTTGGCGTGCTGTCGGCGGAAGGAACGCTCACCTACAATCCCAACTATGTGTTCGCCGTCCACGTGGCGCCGGACCAATCCGTCTGGGCCGGCACCTGGGGCGGCGGGGTGAGCCGCTTCGACGGCGCGCGCTGGCATAACTACACCACCCGCGACGGCTTGGCGGGGAACATCGTCTACAGCATCGCTCAGGAGTCCAGCGGCGTGCTCTGGTTCGGCACCAACAACGGGGTCACCCGCTATGACGGCAAAAGCTGGCGCAGCTACGACAAAAAAACCGGTCTGCTGGAAAATAACGTCTACGCGCTGGCGGTTGCGCCTAACGGAGACATCTGGGCCGGCACCAAGCGCGGTGTGACGCGCATTGGCCGGTAAGCGGGAAATAAGGAGATCATTGAATGCAACTGAGTCTTAAATCGGCAACGGTAATTGCGGTCGGCGTGATCGGCGTGGCGGCCGGAGCGTATACCCTGGGCGTAAAGCAGGCAGCCAAGTCCCGGACGACTGTGGCATCAACACCCCAATCGGAGGCGCCCGCGAACGGTCAAAGAGCGGCGGCCGGGCCTCTCCCCCCCGGCGCGGCGATGCCGAGCAACCATCCCCCGATGAGCCAGGAAGCTCAGCGCGAAGGGAAAGTCCATGTGGACCCGAACGCCAAGTTCACGCATTTCCGCGTCGGCAACCGCAATGTCAAATCCATCTTCATCGACGGCAAAGTGGCCTGGGTCGGCACCTCGGGCGGAGTGATCCGCTACGACACCGGCACCGACGAATACCGCCTGTTCGATGCGCGCAACGGGCTGCTTTCCAACGGCATCTTTTACGTGGACAAGCTGGATGGGCGCATCGTGGCGGGCACCTACGGCGGCGGCATGTCCTTGTACGATGCGGCCACCGACAAGTGGGAAAACTTCAACATCCCCAACGGGCTGGCGGACGCCTTCGTTTACGACGTGCTGAAGGCCTCCAACGGGGATATCTGGATCGCCACCTGGTCCGGCGCCAACCGCATCCGCGGGGGCAACCTGAAAGATCGCTCCAAGTGGGACGTGTTCACGGTGGAAAATACCAAGGGCGGCCTGCCCAACGACTGGGTCTATGGCCTCGATCAAGGCAAAGACGGCGAAATCTGGCTGGCCACCGAAGGAGGGCTGGCGCGTTTCAAGGACGGCAAGTGGCAGCACTGGAACCACGCCAACGGGCTGGGCGCGCCGTTCGAGAAAGTGAAGAACGATATCCAGTTCGCCAACGATCCCGCCAAGGTTTCCACCCATCATGCCAAGCAGAAGGAGGAAATGGGGCTGCAAGGCATTAACGTGGCCTACAACCCCAATTACATCATCTCCTTGGTGGTGGACCGCGACGGGGTGGTGTGGTGCGGCACCTGGGGCGGCGGACTGGCCCGCTTCGACGGGAAGACATGGCGCAATTACACCGTGGCCGACGGCTTGCCGGGCAATCACGTTTTCATGCTGCATCAGGACCAGGCCGGAAAATTGTGGATCGGCACCAATAACGGGCTGTCCCGCTTCGACGGCGGCAAGTTCAAGACCATGACCACCGCCAACGGCCTGTTCTCCAACAGCGTGTTTTCCATGGCGACCGCGCCAGACGGCACCCAATGGGTCGGCAGCTTCGGCGGCGTGGCGCGTTTGTCCACGCCTAAGTAGAAATCGCTACGGAAGTATTTGGAGCAAACCCGCCAGCGAGGCCTTTGCCTTTTCCCTTTCTTGAGGGCCGGTGAAATCCGCGCCGCTCTCCAAGCCGCCGATTTTTTCGCGTATTTTCCGGCAACGGATGCGTTCTGCTTTTCTCCAGGCAAGCGCCCGTTCGACCGTCTCATGTTGGCGGGCGGAACTGTCCGCATTATCCAGAAAATCGAGTTTTCCGGTGCGCACCATTAGGGCGCTGAAAGCGCGGAGAATGGCGTTGACGTAATAGGCCCAAATCCGGTCCGCGATCAGCAGCGCCGCCGCATTCGCCGCGAGCATGGCGCCCAGCACGTAAACGCTGTTCTTGAGCAGCAAGGGGAATATCCGCTGGTTGTCCGTGTAGTGTATGCGGTAGATATTTTGCTCGATGACGCTGCTGAGTTCCCGATACAGCCCCCACAGCGCCGCGCATACCAGCAAGACCTCCAATGCCACCAATGCAAGCAGCAGCCATTTTTGAATGGCGTGGTCAACATAATGAATTTTTCGCCTAACCGGCGACTGTTGCTGTTGCGGTAGGCTGTTCATAAGTCATGACACTCGAAACAAAGGGCGGAACGGAAATTTTGCATCACCAGCTTGCCGTGTTGCTTGCTGTAACCCTCGTGACAGGACACGCAGCTCACGCGGCCGCCGGGTAGCGTTATCGCTTTGGAGAGCATGGCCGGCGAGCGAAATCCACCGAAACGCATCGCGTCGGCGTAAAGCACCCCGATGGGATGGTTCACCGATTTGTCGCTGTGGCGCAACACGCCGCGCCTGTCGACGTTCACCCCCATCGGGTCGCCGGATTGGCTGTGACAGCCGAGGCATCGGATGGAATCCGGATCCAAATTCATGGCCTGGCCTGTCTCAGGGATACCGGAGTTCATGTGTCCGGCCATCAGGGATGCGCCCTGATCCGGCATTTTGTCGAAGAACTTCCGCTCGTGACAGGCTAGGCAAAATTCCCGCCCATGCTTGACGCCCCGCAGCAGACCGGGCGAATTGCCGTGGGGGGTGTGGCAGCTGGTGCAGGTCAAGTCGCCCTTCCAGTCCAGCGGATATTCCGGCGGAATCTTTTTTCTGGGCGTGATCCCGCTGGGGTGGCTGACCTTGAGCGCATTGGCATGACACCCTCCGCAGAGGGATTCCTGGCTGGCGGTCAACATGCCAGCCTGCTCGGGCTTGGTCTGCTTGCCCGCAAGGTGACAGTTTTGGCATTCCATTCCCCGAGGATGGAACCGTGCACCATCCGCGCCGGCGTACAGCCACCAGGCGCCAAGGCTCGCAACGGCAAGCAGAAGCGCAACAAGCGGCCGTCCATTTCTAGAGCCGGACATGGGAATCGAGTTCTTTCAATTTGGCGATAGCCGACGCCGCTTCGGCATAGCCGTGCCTGTCGCCGGATTCGAGACTGGCCACGGCCCGGCTCCCAGCCTCCCGCAAAGCGTCGTAATGCGCTTGCAGGCTGTGCATGCTTAGCGCTAACTGTCCATGTTCCTTTTGCAGCGAATCTCTTTTCCGGATCGGCACAAGCGTTTTCGGCCCTTGGGTGATGGATATTTCCAAGTTACGGGAAAAGCGGAACAACGGTCCGGCGATGCGGAAGCTGCTGTAAAGCGTGATCAGCCAGGTGATCACAGCGGCGAACGCGACCAGAAAAAGCCCGGCTACCAGAAGCGCAATACCGAGGTGCTCGCGGGTAAGGCTGAAGGAGCGGATGGTCTCGGCGTAAGAAGAACCGGATTGCTGGGAAATCGACATCAGGGTCAATATGAGTCCGGCGCACGCTGCCGCCCCGACCAGCAGGGTGATTTTCGCGACCAGCTTGAGATGGAAAAATATTTGAGGCTCTTCGCTATGCTGGCGATTTAGAGCAGCGTTGGGTTCTTGCATTTTTTACTCCCCGGTTAAATTGCGACGGGGGTGAATGAAGCGCCCGGAACCGCATTCACCCGGACTCAATCCTCACCCGACAGGAGAAAAGCAAATCTCGCCGAAAGCCGCGTCATCTCCGTGTTCTCAAGTGTTCTCCGTGGCTTGAACTTTTTCCAGGTTTATTTACTTGAACAAAAGGCGAAAACCTAGCGGCAGCCGAAAGAATAAATCGAGAGGCGGAATATCCAAGGCGTCCAGCGTGTTTTTCACAAACAATCCCAATTCGGTATCCCCTTCCATGGTCAGGCGCCGATTGAAAAACAGGGCATCCGGGTCTTCCTTGCGCAGCCCCAGCATCAGGAAATCGTGCGCGCTGGCGCCGATAGTGAGATCGGGGCGGGAAATGCGCTTACGGGCCACGAAAGCGCTCGGGGTGACGCTGAAATGAAGCTCGATACCGGCGTCATTAACGCGGATGCAGACATGCTTGCCGTGCAAGGGCTGCAAATCCCGCGGCCGCACATGATCGGACAGCGCCAGATTGAGGAAGCTGACAAAAAACACGCCATGGGGATATTGCGGCAGCAGCGAAAATAGCTTCGCGATCGGGGTGGGCGGGCTGAATGGCGGTATCTTCATTTTCTTGCCTCCTGATTAGATGTGAAACTCGCGAAGCGAGTCCAAGTTTGTGCCGTCATCCGCGCGGACTGGCACGAAGCGCATCACCTGCCGCACGCTCTCCATATCCAGGCTGGCCTGGGCCTCGAAGCATCCGGCGTAGGCCGCGCTTTCCGCTTTCAGTTCATAACAGTTGGCGCCGGCGATGTCCATCAGCACCGCCGACATGCCGGCCGCCTGAAACGCTTGATGGCGCTTGATGAAAAAGTTGCTGCAACACATGCCGACATAGGCCGTCGTTCCCTTGGCTTGCATGGCGCCCAAAGTGGCGGTGAGATGCTCGTAGCTGGTAATGGTGATCGCCGGCATATTGCGCTCCCGCGCCAAGCGGTACACTTCGCCCACCTCGCACAAGCCGCACTCGGGGCAATCCTCGCGCTGACGCCACTTGCACCAGACGGGTTTGGCGCAATAAGGCAGCAACACGGCTTCGGCCTGGGCTAAAATCATTTCCGTCGGCAGATTATCCTCCGCATGGTGCAACATCAGGCGGTCGTCTTTCATCTGCAGCCGGTCTTTGGCGGCGGCTTTTTCCACCGCGAGTTGCAGCACCCGCGCGATGTCCTCGGCGGAGAAACCCAGCAGCTCCGCGCGCGCGGCGCCCACGATCCGATGCACCGCGCCCTCCACCATGCACGGCGTCCACCCCACGAGGCCTTGTTCCAGTTGAGTGAACACGTCTGCCGGATGCAGGTGCACGTCCCCCGCCAGCGCCGCGCGCCTGATCTCACCGGCCTTCGAATCGTATTCCACCCGCGCCCGCAGCACCCCGCCCGGCGTCTTCCAGATGGCTTCCAGGTCCGCTTCACCGCCCCAATCGACGCGGCGGTCGAATGCATGCGCCACCGCAAAATCCAGGCTGATCTCCGGCCCGGATTGGAGCTTGCTCAAATCAGCATGGATATCCATCACCGAGGCGATTCCCCGCGACAGGGCCGATACGATGGATTGCGCGGGCGGCACTTCGCCCAGGCATTGGCGCACGCTGATCAAACGCTCCCGCGCGCCGGCCAATCCATCGGCGGACAGTTTTTCCGTCGGCGCCCGGAGGGCTTCCAGCATCACCCGGATATCCACGTCCAACAGCAGAACGGCCTGTAGCAACCAGGAATCTCCTTCCCGCGCCAGGAAGACCGAGGCGATTTTTCGCCCGCCGATTTCCAGATCGTTGGGGAATTTATATTCGGCTTGCAGGCCGAGCTCGTCAAGCCCGGCGGCCATCGCCTCGCAAAACTGTTGCAGCAGCCGCGCGCAGGAAAGGCGGCCCCATCTTCCCGTGCGCCCGGCAATCAAGCTGATCCCCTGCTGATGTTCGTCGAAATACAGCGCGCCGCCGCCGGTGATGCGGCGCGCCGTTTCGATGCCGTGACCGGCGCAGTAATCCAGCCGCAGTTCGCGGTCGATGGCCTGATGATAGCCCACGCAGGCCGTGGGCCGGCTGCGGTGGAAGCGCAGCGTGTCCGGCCAGCCGCCGCCCGCATGCCGCCGCAATAGCTCCCGGTCGATCGTCATGTTGCGGGCGCCGCTTTGGATGCCGCTATCGAACACTTTGATGACGGGATTTTGCGGCGTCATGGCCGGCCTTGCCCCGCCTGCTCCAAACCCGGCCGGCCGTGCCAAAATCCGTCGCAGGCGTGGCCCGGCATCAGCCGCGTCATTTCATTCGCCGCGACTTGCGGCGCGAGTTCGCCCTCCAGGCAGTCGCGGAAAAACCGGATAATTTTTTCGGTGTGGTGGGCCTGCGGGCTGATCCGCGCCACGTTCACGCCGAGCGCGCGCATGCCGTCCAGTTCGTTGATCAGGTTATAGACGCCGGCGGACTGGGTCTGGATGCCGTTAAGCGCCAGGAAGGGCCGGCCTTCACGGGTGCGCAGCGTGAGCCCGTCGGGATAATCCAGGCAGCGGAACTGGCAATCGTCCTTGGGCAGGTTGTGGTGGCGCGCGGTGAAGCAGCGCGCGGAAAAGGCCAGCGGCATGCGGCCGTAAACGAATACCTCGGTCTCTATTCCCTCTGGCCGCTGCTGCTGCATCGCTTGCAGGGCTTGGCGCGACATTTCCAGCGGCGCCACCCAGCGCCGCGCGCCCAGCGTGGCCAGATAATTCAGCGTGCCGGGATTGTAGAGATTGATGTGGGGGCCAAGCACGAACGGCGCCGCCCCCGCGAGCAGCCGCACGGCGCCCATGTCGTTCGCCTCCACCATGAAGCTGCCGTTGGCGGCGAGCTTGCGCAAGGTTTTCAGGTCCGACTCCGATTCCAGCAGCGCTTGGGTGGAGAGCACCACTTCCTTGCCCGCTTGCGCGAGGCGTTCGGCCAGATCGAACCAATCCTGGGTGCGCAGGATGTGTCGCCGCGAGCAAACCGTTTCGCCCAGGTAGACGATCTCCACCGGCGTCTCTGCGATGTCGTCGTAAAACTGGAGCAGGGTCTCGCGCGGCCAGTAATAGAGCACCGGGCCCAGGGCCAGTTTCATCGCGTTCACTTCCATGGCCGGTGATACGCCCCCAGCGTATGTTGCCGCCCTTCCGACACTTTGCTCAATTGCTCGCTCCACGCGGCGGCCACTTTGAAGTCTTGCGGCGCGCGCCGGCAGGCGTCGATCGCCTGCCGCCACGCCTTGGTCACTTGCGCCACATAAGCCGGACTGCGCTGGCGGCCCTCGATTTTGATCGCCTTGATGCCGATGCGCTGCATCTCCGGCAAGAGTTCCATGGCGTTGAGGCTGGCGGGTTCTTCGATGGCGTAATAAGTATCTCCGTTCACTTCGAAGCGCCCCTTACATAAAGTGGGATAGCCGGCATTCTCGCCGTCGCCGTAGCGATCGAGCAGTACGCCATTGAGGCGCGATTCAAGCCCCTGCGGCGTCTGCTGCCAGCGCACGGCCTTGGCCGGCGAGCAGACGCCGCAGGTGTTGGGCGATTCCCCGGTGACGTAGGAAGACAAGGCACAGCGCCCCTCCACCATGACGCACAGGCCGCCGAAGCCGAACAGCTCGATCTCCACCGGCGTGTTCTTCACCACTTGTTCCACCTGGGCGAGCGCCAGCACCCGCGGCAGCACCGCGCGCTGGATGCCGAAGCGCTCGTGGAAAAAATTGATCGCTTCGTAGTTGGTGGCGGAGCCTTGCACCGACAGATGCAGGCGCAACGCGGGATAAGTCTTCGATGCGTAATCCATCAGCCCGGGGTCGGCCAGGATCACCGCGTCCATACCCAGCGCCGCCGCTTGGTCCACCGCGCCCTGCCAGCGCTGCCAGTTTTCCGCCTGGGGATAAGTGTTGAGCGCCAGCAGCACTTTCGCCCCGTGGTCGTGGGCGTAGCGCAAGCCCTCACGGGCGGCGGCCTCGTCGAAATTGAGGCCGGCAAAGTTGCGTGCATTGGTGTTGTCGCGGAAGCCAATGTAGACGCAATCCGCGCCGTTATCCACCGCCGCCTTGAGCGCCGGCAGATTGCCCGCCGGGCACACTAGTTCCATCGATGCATCAGGCGACATGTTGCATTTCCTTGAAATGGACGCCGGCATATTCCCCCTGGCGATGCCCGCGCCGGCGCAATTCGCGTTCGACGCCGTTCAACACATTCCATTTTTGGCTACACCATTCCGGCGCCAGCAAAATGTCCTTGGAAGCGGTGCCGGTCACGCGATGGAATACGATTGCTTGCGGCGTGCGCTCGATCAGATCGCATGCGATGCCGATATATTCCTCTACACCAAGCGGCCGGTATTCGCCGCGCCGCCATTGGTTGGCGAGCTGCGTGCCCTTCACCACATGCAGCGGATGCAGCTTCAATCCATCCACCCCCAGCGCCAGCACCGCATCCAGCGTCTCGTGATAGTGGCGCGGCGTTTCGCCCGGCAGCCCCACGATCAGATGCGTGCAAACCGGAATGCCGCGACCGCGCGCGGCGAGCACGGCTTGCCGGTATTCCGCGAAACCGTGGCCGCGATTGACCCGCGCCAGGGTCGCGTCGAAGGCCGACTGCAAGCCCAATTCCAGCCACACTTCCCAGCCTTGGCGGCGATAGCCGTCGAGCAAATCCAGCACCGCGTCCGGCACGCAATCCGGCCGCGTGCCCACCGACAGTCCGACCACATCCGGCTGCGCCAAGGCGAAATCGTAAAGCGCTTCGAGTTGCGCCACATCGGCGTAGGTATTAGTGTATGCCTGGAAATACGCGATAAAGCGCCGTGCCCGGGTGCGCCGCGCGATGGCGCGCCGGCCCTGTTCCATTTGCGCCTGAATCGAAGGCGGCTTGCGCCCATTCGGGCTAAAGGAAGCGTTGTTGCAAAAGGTGCAACCGCCGCTGCCCTTGGCGCCATCGCGGTTGGGGCAGGTGAAGCCGACATCCAGCGCGATCTTGTGCACGCGCTCGCCATGGCGCCGCAGCAGGAATTGGCCGAAGGTATGCACGCGCTCGGAAAGCACCATGGGTGAAAAATTCGCGGCGTGGGGCAGCATTGGAATCGGTTAATTAGGCTCTATGTGGATCGCTTTATCCTGAATAATGTAGCATGCCCGAGCGGCACGCTCAACTATCTTTGTATTCATCGAGGGCAATGATCGCAAGCATTAAGTTTTGTTCCGATTCTTTCCCGCGCGCTTTATGATAGCGCCTGGATAAAATGGACTTTACATGCAGAACCACAAAATCGACGTCAGTGAAATTCTTGCCAATCTCCCCTTGTTCCGGCAGTTGGGACGGGACGATATTGCATTGCTGGTACAAGGCAGCCGCGAGATCAGGCCGCAAAAAGGCGAGTTCATATTCCAGAAAGGCGACCTCTCCCACGGCTTCTACGCGGTCGTTCACGGCCAGATCAAGCTGGCCTTCCCATCCCCGCAAGGCGCGGAAAAAGTGGTGGCGATCCTCGGCCCCGGACAAAGCTTCGGCGAGGCGGTGATGTTCATGGAAAAACCCTACCCGGTGTTCGCCCAAGCGCTGTCGGACAGCCTATTGCTGCACATCTCGAAGCAAGCCTTGTTCGCCGCCATCGAGCATGACAACTCGTTTGCCCGCAAAATGCTGGCGGGGCTCAGCATCCGTCTGCACGGCTTGATCCATGACGTCGAAGCTTATTGCTTGCGCTCCGGTGCGCAGCGGCTGGTGGGTTACCTTCTGCAAAATGAGACCGGCAGGAATGGCGCATTGAAATTCGAACTGCCCGCCAGCAAGCAAGTCATCGCCTCACGCCTGAATCTCACGCCGGAAACTTTTTCGCGCATCCTGCATCAGCTCACTGAAGCCGGATTGATCCATATCGATGGGCGCAGCATTACCATCCCCGATGTCGAAGCGCTGCGGCAATACGACCCGTCGTAAAACGCTACACTAAGCACTATTCTTGACCCGCATCAAGGAGAGTTCTCGCACCAACGTTTAAACTTGGATAATCTCTTTGCATCTAAGGCCCGTCTCATGGATAGGATCGGCAATTACTTGGCGCCCGACCATCGGCGCTGCGACGACTATTTCAGCGCCGCGGAAGAAGCCGCGCTGCAGAGCGAATGGGAGGCTGCGGCAGCTCAATTCAATCAATTTTTAATTGCCATGAAGCACCATTTCGATAAGGAAGAAACGGTGCTGTTTCCTGCTTTTGAACAGAGCACTCACCTTACCGCGGGACCGACCGAGGTGATGCGCATGGAACACACCCAAATGCGCGAATTGTTCCAAGACATGCAACAAGCCCTCGCGTCACGCGATGCCAACGCCTTTGCGGGCACCGCGGAAACCCTGCTCATTCTCATGCAGCAGCACAATCTCAAGGAAGAGCAAATGCTGTACCGGATGTGCGATCAAATGCTGGCCCGGGAAAGCGGCAATCTGATCGAGCGCATGAACGCGGTTGCCCCATAACCGAAATCACGATGACCCCAGCAGAAATACTGCTAGACGCCCGCGATCTGGAACCCCCGGAACCGCTGGAACTGACCCTCGCGGCACTGGATGATTTGCAGCCGGACCAGCGCCTGCGCCTGCTGTTGCCGCGCGAGCCCTATCCGCTCTATGGCATTCTCGACCGCAACGGCTATCAACATGAAACCGAACGCCACCCTGACGGCTATTTTGCAATCCTGATCTGGCGCTGATGATGGCTTCGGCCGGCTTATCCCTGGAACAAGCGCCGCCAGTGTCGGTGCCGTTGCGCTTCTTTCTCACCGCCCCGCTATTCGCCTTGCTCGCCGCGCTCCTCTTGCTCTTCTCCGGACCGGCGGCCTTGGCCTCGCGCTGGTCCCCTGCGCTGCTGGCCGTCACCCACTTGCTGACCCTGGGCTTCATCACCATGAGCATGATGGGGACGCTGCTGCAGATGCTGCCGGTGCTCGCCGGTTCTGCGGTCAAGCAGCCGCGCTTGGTGGCGTGGCTGGTGCATGTTCCGCTCAGCGCGGGAATATTGCTTCTGGCATCCGGCTTGGCCGCGGGATGGAAAATCGGGATGCTCGCGTCCCTGCCGCTGCTTGCCTGGGCCATGCTCACCTTCATACTGGTTGCCGCCTATAGCCTCGTCCGCACCACGGCGCGCAACGCGACCATCAGCGCGATGCGGCTCGCCTTGGGCGCATTGGCCGTCACCGCGTTGCTTGGTTTTACGCTGGTCGCCATCCTCACCGGCCATGCCGCCTTACCCGCGCTCAAACTCACCGACTTGCATGCGGCATGGGGGCTGTTGGGATGGGTTGGCGCGCTCATCATCGGCGTGGCTTATCAAGTCGTTCCGATGTTCCAGATGACCCCGCCCTACGCCACGCATATCACCGCCTGGCGAATGCCCGTGTTCTTCATCATGCTGCTGATCTGGTCGTTCACCGCCTGGTGGGCGGAGGACCGTGCGAAATGGGTCGCGTTAACGGGATTGGCGCCAATCTTGGCCGGCTTCGCCCTCGCTACGCTGTCTTTACAGCGCAAGCGCCGGCGGCGCGCGCCTGATATTACCTCGCAATTTTGGCGCCTGGGGATGGCAAGCCTGCTCACTGCAAGCGGCATTTGGCTCGTGGCGCAATTCAACCCGGCATTGAGCGCAGCGGCTTTCTATCCCTTGTGGCTGGGGATGCTGTGGATCATGGGTTTCGCCATGTCCGTGATCAATGGCATGCTGTATAAAATCGTGCCGTTCTTGATTTGGCTGCACCTGCAAAGCCGGCGCCCACCGCGCGGCGCCGTCCCCAACACCAAGGAAATCATCCCCGACAAGATGGCGCGCCGCCAACTCAGCGCGCATGTTGCGGCATTGGCATTGCTGCTGTGCGCGACAGTGTTGCCCAGCCCGCTGGTGTATATGGCAGCCGCTGCGTGGTGCGCCTCTTGCGCACTGTTGGCGTGGAATGTGTTTGGGGCTTACCGCCTCTATCGCCGGCTGGCGGCCAATGCATCGAGCCAATCAGCTTAAAAATCATTCGGAAGATCGAATACGGAGCGAGCCGGGGCGGCGTTTCTTCACGCAGGGATGGCCGCTTGCCGGCCTTACAACCCCCGCCATTCCCGTTGTCGATACTTTAAGCAAAAGGGATCGCGCCTTAAAGCGCCCTTCAGGAATTGGAATATTGGACGATAAAATCCATACGTGAATCATCAAAGGATATCCGCATTGGCCTACATGAAGCCGATTGTGTCGAACCTGCCTGATAGCGGAAAAATTTAAATTCACTTTCGGAATGTTATAGGCTATCTTTTTGAGTGGCGCGCCTAATACACATGGCATAAACAAAAAAACAATCCCCAACAACATCAAAGCATGCAGAGAAAACATCCCCTTCCATCGCGTACTGCGAACTGCGGCTTTCATGCGAGATAATCAGCCGCTTTTCAAGTTGTATTCATGGTTGCGCCACGCGGCCCCCGTCTTGCTGATTCTGCTGGCGGGCATGGGGGTCCAAACCGTCCGCGCCGATGTGGCCAACGCTTACCCGCAAGCCCGGGATTTATTTCCGCTGGCGGATCAATTCGGCGATCTCGAAGACGCGCCGCGCGCCGCGCCCGTATATAAAAATGGCCAGATCATCGGGTATGTGTTCCTCACCGCGGATATGGTGCAAATCCCCGCCTATTCCGGCCGACCGATTAACGTGCTGGTAGGCATCGATGTGACTGGCCGCATTTCCGGGGCGCGCATCATCCACCACGAAGAGCCGATCATGCAGGCGGGCATCAGCGAGGAACAAGTACGCAAATTCGTTGACCAGTTCCGCGGAAAATCCACTGCCGGACGCATCACTGTCGGCGCGCAACGCGAAGGCTATGAAACCGTGGACGCCGTTTCCGGCGCTACCATCACATTCATGGTGTTGAATGCCACCATCACTCGAGCAGTAAAGATGGTCGCCTTGTCGCGCGGCATCAACCCTGCGGACATTCAGAATCGCACCCTTGCGTCTCCGTCACCCAGCGCCACCCCCGCCGCTAAAACGGACTCCGGCGCGCCCTCCGCGCCACGCACCCACGCCGCAAAGAAAAGCCTTTCCGGCAGCTTGCCCACCGCTCCTCCGGCAGCGTCCAGACCTGCACGCTCCGCGGCGCCGGCGACATCAACGCCACCGCCCTTTACAACGACGCCAGATGAGGATGAAGAGCCGATGTGGCTTACCGTCTGGCGCCAACGTACCTTTGAAATCACCGGGCTGCTCGTGGGACTGACGATCCTGACCCTGATCCTCCTGTTTCAAGACTACTTGGCGCGGCACCCGTATTTGTTGCTACGGGTCCGGATGGGGTTTCTGTTCTACACTTTATTTTTCGTTGGCTGGTATGCGCATGGCCAGCTCTCCATCATCAACGTGCTGACCTTCGCTCAAGCGATCATGCACCAGTTCAGTTGGGATACTTTTCTCATCGACCCCATGCTGTTCCTCATCTGGGTTTATGTCGCAGCGACCTTGCTGCTTTGGGGGCGGGGCGTGTATTGCGGCTGGCTTTGCCCATTCGGCGCACTACAAGAACTGACGTTCAAGCTTGCGCGCAAACTGCGGCTGCCATTCTTCGAAATGCCGCATGTCGTACATGAACGCTTGGCGGCGTTAAAACTGTTGATTCTTCTTGGCCTGTTCGGCATATCACTCCAATCCATGGGCCAAGCAATCTTCTATGCCGAAATCGAACCTTTCAAGACGGCGATTTCGTTCCGCTTTCAGCGTGAGTGGATCTATGTGGCGTTTGCCTTGGGGCTGGTGGCGCTTACTGCCTTCAATCGTAAATTCTATTGCAAATACCTCTGTCCGCTGGGCGCGGCGCTGGTGATTCCGGGACGGTTTCGCTCCTTTGATTGGCTGCGCCGGCGCAAGGAATGTGGACTACAATGCCAAGTCTGCGCTGTCGAATGCGAAGTGCAGGCCGTCAGCCCCACAGGCGCAATCAACGCGAATGAGTGCCATTATTGCCTTGATTGCCAAGTTACGTTCTACAATGATCATAAATGCCCGCCACTGGCAGAGCGTCGAAAAAAACGAGAAGGCCGGAAACGCGCGATGGATGAATTCAAAAGCAGGGAAGGCGGCATTGACGCTTCCAAAATCGAAGCCATTCCCGTTCGCCTGAAGGATGACACGCAACCATAAAACAATGCTAATTCAGCTTGCATTTAGCCTCGTCATGTCCTTAAAAAAACAAAGTAAATCAGATTGCAATTGATCTACATCAAGGAAGATTTCTCGCAATTTAATGAATATTAATGCTTAAGGTTTCCAGTCACTTTTTAATTAACTGAGGAGGCACCGAGATGAAACCAAAATTAGTAGTCCTAGCCACCAGCATCGCGCTGATTGGCGCCGCCCAAATGGCATTCGCCGCAGAAAAACCCTCGGGGCACCCCGGCACCCCCGAAACGGAAATGCGCTACAAAGGCGCGCCCGTTCCCATCAAGCCGGAAGAAGCCCAGGAAACCATCACTCCCAAGGCGCCCCCGCTCACTGCGGCAGAATTCACGCGCGCCAAACAGATTTATTTCGAGCGCTGCGCCGGCTGCCACGGCGTGCTGCGTAAAGGCGCCACCGGCAAACCGCTGACCCCGGACATCACGCTGCCGCGCGGCACTGACTACCTCAAGGTGTTCATCAATTACGGCTCCCCCGGCGGCATGCCGAACTTCGGCACCGGCGGCGAACTTTCGGATGCCGACGTGAACCTCATGGCCAAGTTCCTGCAGCATGAACCGCCCACGCCCCCCGAGTATGGCATGAAGGAGATGAAGGCCAGCTGGAAGGTGTTGGTGCCGCCTGAAGCCAGGCCGAAGAAGCAAGAAAACAATTACAACCTGAGCAACATATTCTCGGTCACGCTGCGCGATAGCGGCGAAGTGGCGCTCATCGACGGCGACAGCAAGAAGATCATCACCATCGTCAAGACCGGTTACGCCGTGCACATCTCGCGCCTGTCGCACTCGGGACGCTATCTGTATGTGATCGGCCGCGATGCCCAGGTTAATCTGATCGACCTGTGGATGAAGACGCCGGACAACGTCGCCGTGATCAAGACAGGGCTTGAAGCACGCTCGGTGGACACCTCCAAGTACAAGGGTTTCGAGGACAAGTACGCGATCGCCGGCACCTACTGGCCGCCGCAGTACACGATCATGAACGGCGACACGCTCGAGCCGCTCAAGATCGTCGCCACCCGCGGCTACACGGTGGACACGCAGGAGTATCACCCCGAACCGCGCGTCGCCTCGATCGTGGCCTCGCACTTCAAGCCCGAGTTCGTGGTCAATGTGAAGGAGACCGGCCAAACCCTGATGGTGGACTACTCCGACATCAACAACCTCAAGGTCACCACCATCGGCACCGAGCGCTTCCTGCATGACGGCGGCTGGGATGCCAGCAAGCG
>JACRIU010000079.1 GCA_016235775.1 Hydrogenophilales bacterium | reverse complement strand
TGCAGCGGCCTAAGAGATTAAAATGGGTCTCAACTAGCTCCTCTGTAGGGAAAGCGGTCGTTGGCTATGCAAATGGCAACTGACTGCTTTGGGACGCCTGTTGCTGATCACTGTCTGAATCTATCCGTCTCCTATCAGTACCAACCAGTCACTCCCCTTGCACTTGGCGCATAGCCGCGCTTGGCCGGAAGCAGTTAATTGACATTAACTGCGGATTTTCCACAATATGGATATTACTGATATGGTGAAACCTGATTTTGACGGAGTACCCATCATGCGCCAGACCTTGATCGTTTCCACCTGCGGGCAAATCACCTTGCCCGCCGATATCCGCAAACAGTTCGGCATCAAGAGCGGCGAGCCAGTCATCATCGAGTACCGTAATGGCGAATTCGTGCTCAAACCCGCGACCGTGCTGGCGGTTGAGATGTATAGCCCGGAACAAGTCGCGGAGTGGGATGAGCAAGACCAGCTCAGCGATGCGAAGCGCAAGGCGGTGCTCAATCGCTTGCCGAAGCGAGCACCCAAGGTAGCCAAGAAACGTAGCAGATGCGCCGGTTTTTCGACGCAAACACACTGTTCACCGTTGCGCACAACCCGAAAGGGCGTGATACAAACCGTCCCCAATTCTGGATAGCTTGCCCCCTGCGCATGCCAACTTGACTTTTCACGCGGCAATACGTACGCTTAATACGTACATATAGGACAAGCTCATGGAAACCGTCAAAGCCACTCAATTACGCGACAATCTAGCGGAATACCTTGCGCGCGCGGTTGCCGGTGAAGAAGTCGCGATTACTTCGCGCGGTCGGATCGTTGCGCGCTTGGTGCCCGCAGCGTTAAACCAACAAGCGGCAAGCGCGCAACTCGCGGCCTTGCGCGCCAAGTGCCGGATCGGCGATATCGTCTCGCCCGTGGATGCTGACTGGAACGCCCAGCATGGTCGTTCTTGACACCTGCGCTTTCATTTACGACGCGCTATCCCCCAAACAACTCGGTAAAACCGCCCGCCGCGTCATCGCGGAGGCGGAAGCGGCGGGTCAACTACTGTGCAGCGATATTTCCTTGTGGGAAATCGCCATGCTGGTGAGCAAGAAGCGGCTCGATCCAGGTACGGACGCGCTCACTTTTTTGCGCGTGGCGCTGGAAGCGCGGGCGATTCGTGTACGCCCCATTTCGCCGGAAATCGCGGATTTGTCGGTTTCCTTCCCGCCCACCATCAACCACGACCCGGCTGACCGGATCATTGTCGCGACGGCAGTGCTGGAACATGCGACCTTAGTCACTTGCGATGCAAACTTGCGCGATTGCGGATTGGTCAAGACGGTTTGGTAGCCCAACAAACTTGGCGCGATGCCCTCAAGGTCTACGCTCACCCCCGCGTCGCCGGCATGCTGTTCCTTGGCTTTTCCGCCGGGCTGCCGCTGTTGCTGGTGTTGGGCACGCTGTCGTTCTGGCTGTCGGAAGCGGGGATCGCGCGCGCGACGATCGGGCATTTGAGCTGGGTGGGCCTGGCGTATGGTTTCAAGTTTCTGTGGTCGCCGCTGGTGGACCGGCTGAGGTTGCCGATCCTGACGGCGCGCTTGGGGCAGCGACGATCATGGTTGTTGCTGTCGCAAATTTGCATCGCGGCGGCCTTGTTCGGTATGGCGAATAATGACCCGGTGCTGAATCTGACGCATACAGTATGGTTTGCACTAGCTGTGGCGTTCGCCTCGGCCACGCAGGATATCGCGCTCGACGCCTACCGCATCGAAGCCGTGGAAACTGAGAAGCAGGGCGCGATGGCGGCGACCTATCAGGCGGGCTATCGCATCGCGATGATCACGGCGGGTGCGGGTGCGCTGTGGATTGCGGCGAGTATTGATCCGTCGGAGGCCACCTATGATTTTCGCCCCTGGCAGGTGGCCTACACCATCATGGCGGGGCTGATGCTGGTGGGTATTTTCACCACGCTGATCATCCGCGAGCCGGAGAAGAAAATTTCCACGGCCACCAATGAGCGTGAAGCCCGCGCGCGCGAACGCTTCGCGGCAGCCGGCTTGTCGGGCGGCGTGCTGAATGCCACGGCATGGTTTTACAGTGCGGTGCTGTCGCCCTTCATCGATTTCATCCAGCGCTTTAAATGGCAGGCTGTGCTGATTCTCGTCCTGATCGCCGTGTACCGCATTTCCGACGTGGTGATGGGCGTGATGAGCAATCCGTTTTATCAGGAGATGGGCTTCACCAAGGATGAAGTGGCAACCGTGTCGAAAGTCTACGGTGTGATCATGACCATCGCCGGTGCGGCGCTGGGCGGGCTGTTGACCATGCGCATGGGCGTGATGCGAACATTATTTCTAGGTGCGGTCTTATCCGCCGCCACTAATTTGTTATTCGTGTGGCTGGCCGGGCGCGGCCATGATGTCGGCGCGCTGGTGTTCACCGTGTCGGCGGATAACCTCTCTGCCGGGATCGCCTCCAGCGCCTTCGTCGCTTATCTCTCAGGCCTCACCAACCAAGCGTACTCCGCGACGCAATATGCGCTGTTCACCTCGGTGATGCTGCTGCTGCCCAAGTTCATTGCCGGGTTTTCCGGCGAGTTCGTCGATGCCTACGGCTGGGCCAACTTTTTCAGCGGCACCGCGCTGATCGGCGCCCCGGTGTTGGTGCTAGTGTGGCTGGTGGCGCGGAGATAGGACCAACAAAACAAGGTCAAAAAATGATTGACCCACGGATTACACAGAGGACACGGAGTAAAAAATGATTTGGTTTTCCTCCGTGTCCTCTGTGTACTCCGTGGTGCAAGATTTTTGGATAAATTGCCATGCCTGAATTCAGCTTGCTTGCAATCTTCCTTACCGGCCTCCTCGGCGGGGTGCATTGCGTGGGCATGTGCGGCGGCATTGTCGCGGCGTTTTCGCTGCAATTGCCGGGTAGCGGCCCGCGCCTCTCGTACCATCTTGCCGCGAACCTGGGCCGGCTGGCGAGCTATGTCATCGCCGGGCTGATTGCCGGGGCCTTGGGTTCCACCAGCGCATTTCTATCGCAATTATTCCCAGCGGAAAAAATCCTTTATGTGCTCGCCAATCTGGTGTTGATCGCTTTGGGCTTGCACTTGGCCGGCATCTGGTCCGGCGTGCTGATATTGGAAGCGGCGGGCAGCGGGGTGTGGAAACGCTTGCAGCCGCTGTTCAAAAAGCTGGTGCCGATTCAGAGTGTGCCGCAAGCGTTCGCGGCGGGCATGGTGTGGGGGTGGCTGCCGTGCGGGCTGGTGTATAGCGTGTTGATCGCCGCCTTGGCGAGCGGCAGTGCGCTGCAAGGCGGCTTGACCCTGCTTGCGTTTGGCCTGGGCACGCTGCCGAATTTGCTCTTGATGGGGGTCTTCGCCAGCCAGTTGCAAAGGCTGCTAACGCGGCGCGGGGTGAAGCTTGGGGCTGGGTTGGTGATTGTCGCGCTGGGGGTGGCGGGCTTGCTGCGTGTCTTGAACTAAACAAGCAAAATCTTCACCACTCCGTGGTGAAAGAAAGGCTTCAACCCAGCCGCTCGACGCGATACACGGCGAGGCTGCCGAGTAAATTCGGCAGTACCGAAACCTGATGCCCGTGATGGATCACGCTGCGTTCCAGAATGCGTATGTTCAACTTGGTGCAGAAGGATTCAAAATCCTTGAGCGTGCACAGGTGGATATTCGGCGTGTCGTACCACTGATAAGGCAAGTCGCGCGATACGGGCATGTGGCCGGCGATGATTTGCAGCCGGTGTTGCCAGTAGCCGAAGTTGGGGAAGGTCACGATCGCCTGGCGGCCCACGCGCAGCATTTCTTGCATGATGCGCTCGGTGTGCTTCATCGATTGCAAGGTCTGCGACAGAATGACGTAATCGAATGAGCCGGACTCGAAGCCGGAAAGGCCGGATTCCAAATCGGTCTGAATCACATTCACGGCGTTTTTCGCGCACGCCAGGATTTTTTCGTCGGCGATTTCCACGCCATAGCCCCAGACCTTGCGCGTCTCTTTCAAATAGCGCAGCAAGCTGCCATCGCCGCAGCCAAGGTCGAGCACTTTCGCGCCGCTTTGCACCCACGCGGCAATCGTCTCGAAATCCGCGCGCTGGCGTGCGTGTGCCATCATTTGCGCATTCATGCGGCAGCTCCCGGATCGATGCGCTGCATGTAGGCGCGCACCAGATCGTGGTAGTACGGATCCACCATCAAGAAGGCATCGTGACCGTGGCTGGAAGTGATCTCGGCATAGGTCACGTCGCGCTCGTTATCCAGCAGCGCCTTGACGATCTCGCGCGAGCGCTCCGGCGCAAAGCGCCAGTCGGTGGTGAACGAGACGATCAGAAAACCGGCTTTCACCGGCTGTAGCGCCTGTGCCAGCAAGCCTTCGTTGTGATGGTGGGTGGGGTCGAAATAATCCAGCGCGCGGGTCATGAGCAGGTAGGTATTCGCATCGAAGCTTTCGGCGAATTTATCGCCTTGATAGCGCAGGTAGGATTCGATCTCGAACTCGACGTCGTAGCCGTACTGGAACGCGCCGGCGCGCAGCATGCGGCCGAATTTGCTGCCCATCACATCGTCCGAAAGATAGGTGATGTGGCCGAGCATGCGCGCGAGGCGCAAGCCGCGCTTGGGCACGACCTGATGCGCGTAATAATCGCCGCCGTGAAAATCCGGATCGGTCAGAATCGCCTGGCGTGCGACATCGTTGACCGCGATGTTCTGCGCGGTGAGCTTGGGCGCGGCGGCGATCACCAGCGCATGCCGCACTCGTTCCGGGTGGGTGATGCTCCATTGCAGCGCCTGCATGCCGCCCAGGCTGCCGCCGACCACTGCCGCGAATTGTTGGATGCCGAGCCGGTCGGCGAGGCGCGCTTGGGTTTCGACCCAATCATCCACCGTGACTAAGGGGAAACGCGCGCCATAGGGTTGGCCGGTCGCCGGATCGAGGCTGGAAGGCCCGGTTGAGCCGTGGCAGCCGCCGAGATTGTTCAGGCCGATGACAAAAAACCGATTGGAGTCGATCGGCTTGCCGGGGCCGATCATGGTGTCCCACCAGCCGGGGCGCTTGTCGTGTTCCGAATGAAAACCCGCCACATGGTGATTGCCGGAGAGCGCATGGCAAACCAGCACGGCGTTGTTTTTGCCGGCGTTGAGTTGCCCATAGGTTTCGTAAACGAGTTCGTAACGATCGAGCACGGCGCCGCTGCGCAGCTTGATGGGCGTATCGAAGCGCGCGGTCTGCGGCGTGACGATGCCGACGGAATGAAGATCGGGGGAATGCACCATTTATCCTAAAAACGGTAGTTCTTGCCACAGAGGTCACAGAGAACACAGAGAAAAGCACGACAGACTCAGATTTCTTGTTTCACGCTTAGGGAGCGCGCGAGACTAAAGTAAAACCGCTCGATTTTCCTCTGTGTTCTCTGTGGCGGATTGCTTTTTTCAGGTTTATCAATCGGGCTTATTGGGCCGCATTATATCCTCATTCACACTCAAGGAATCCGCCCCGCGCGCCGCTAATCAACTCAGCAGCATCTTGCAGGAGGCAAACATGAATGTGCCCTGTCACATCCCGTTGGCGGATATCAAGTCCGTGTATAGCCTGGCCGAAGTCGATCGCGCCATGGAGGCGGCCTCGCCCAGCAAGAACGAGCCGCTCAAGGCGCTGTATGAAAAGATGCGCGAGCGCGGCGGCGATCGCTATCTGGTGCGGCCTTCCTCGACCGACGGCATCGATGCCTTGTACGACGCCTGCCCCAATTTCAAGCCGGTCATCGACGATATCAAGAAGCACACCACGCTCGCCATCTCCGGCCAGGAGCCGGTGTCCTTCATGCCGATATTGCTGCTGGGCGAGCCGGGTTTGGGTAAAACGCATTTCGCCAAGTGTTTGGCGCAAGTGTTGGGCACCGGGTTTGAATTCGTGTCCATGAGTTCATTAACGGCGGGCTGGATCCTCTCCGGGGCCTCCTCGCAATGGATGAACGCGAAGCCCGGCAAGGTCGCGCAATCGCTGGTGGACGGCGAATACGCCAATCCCTTGATCGCGCTGGACGAGGTGGACAAGGCCGGCGGCGATGCGCGCTACGATCCGATGGGCGCGCTGTATACCCTGCTGGAGAAGGATACCGCGCGGCATTTTAAAGATGAGTTTCTCGAAGTGCCGCTGAATGCCAGCCATATTCTGTGGATTGCGACCGCGAATGAGGAGGGCGCGATTCCGGATCCGATTCTCAACCGCATGAATGTGTATGCCATCGAGCGCCCGGACCGCGAAGGTGCTGCGCGCATCGCGCGCACTTTGTATACGGAGATCGTGTCCGAGCATAGCTGGGGATTCGAGCCGGAGCTATTGGAAGAGGAAGTGCTGGAAACGCTCGTGAACGTGCCGCCGCGCGATATACGCAAACTGCTGCTGGATGCCTTCGGCAATGCCAAGCTCGACGGCCGCGACTATCTCACCTTGAAGGATTTGGATCTGGAGCGCTTGGCCAAGCGTAAGGCCAAGATCGGGTTTTACAGTTAAGCCTCAAGAAGGATTGCGCTGTTTGGAGTAGCGCCGGTCGCCGGATTTATCGCGTGGGCGGGCATGGTGGTCGCGCCGGTCGGCTGTTTCGCGCCGATCCAGTTCGGGTGGGAAATCCGCCAGAATTTCCGCCAAATAGTCGCGTGCGCGGGTTTGCAACAGGACTTGGCCTTCGGGTGTCGCCAGTAAATTGCGGATTTCATCCGGCCCGCTTGAAGATTTGTTGATCGCATCTTGCCAGGCTTGCATGATGTAGCGCTGCACGGTCGATTTTTGTTCGGCGGTGCCGTCAAAGTCCATTTCATCATCCAGACCATCCACCATCGAAAACTCGATGCCCTGCTGCCCGATACGGTAGTTGTATTCCAGCTTCATAGATCCCCAAACGTGACAAGCCGTTTACCCGGCCTAATAGTGTGGAGAATCATAGCACTGGCTGGCCTGTAGGCGTCAAGAAGAAGTGCGTACCGAGCTACGGGGCGGTACAGCCCGGATCAGCCGGGCTGTGGGGGATTAGTGATAGCGAATGGGCAGATTCATCAAGGCTTCATAGCCGCCGATCATCTCGTCCACGGCTTCCTCGGTCGGATCAACCGCGAACAGATTTTGCAGGTTGGCGCGTAAAACACTGGCCATTTCGCCTTGAATCAGCGCCCCGGTCGAGCGTGCGTGATTCACCAACTCGAATGCATTGATCTCCGGATATTCCAGCACTTGGTAATACGGGCTGTTAAACACTACATTCATTGACATCGCATGAACCTCTAATCGGTAGGGCGCGAATCGCGCTCAGTCAATTAAATGAATGGGTGCGGGCCAGCCGATTTCAAGTCCCGCTCAACTTCGGCGGCTTCCTGCCGTAAACACCAGAATGAAGACTAAATCCCGATCCGCGCAGTCTGTGTTGCGGATCAACCAGCAGAATGCCCACTCTGTCGTCGTGCTTACCGAGACCGGCAACCGATTGATGGGTCAGGGCGAATTCAAGCAGGCGCAGGAATGCTTTCAATCCGCGCTGGATTTATTGCTAGCCGGCAATAACACGCAGGATAAGCGCACCGCCATTGCCCACTACAACTTGGCGCGGGCGCATGCCGCATTGGAAAATGCCGAACCCGCGGTGACGCATTACGAAGCCGCGATCCTGATTCGTCCGCGCTTTCCCGAGGCGCTGAATAATTTGGGCATGCTGCGCAACGATCTGGGCCAGTTCGAGCAGGCAATCGAGCATTTCAAAATCGTGATCGGGGTCGAGCCGCTGTTCGCCTCCGCCCACTATGGCCTGGGCGTGGCCTACCAAAACCTGGGCGACAATACCACGGCGGCGATTTGCTACCAGAAAGCCATTACGCTCAAGCCGGATTTCTTCGCTTCATGGGTCAACCTGGGTTTGATCTGCTACCGAATCGGCAGCCCGGAAGTGGCGGTGCATTGCTACAACGAGGCGATCGGTCTCTCCCCCGGCAATGCCGAGCTTTATTTCCAACTGGGACTCGCTTACATGGCGCTGACGCGCTTCGCCGACGCCGCGCGCGCGTTCACCAAGGCATTGGAATTCGAGCCGTGGTACAAGGAAGCGAAGGACGCGCTGGAAGAGGCCATGTTCTATGCCATTTCCAGCCAATCCGGGGAAGCTAAGCAGATCGCCTAGCCATTGGCCGCGTGCGCAGCCCGTGATTCTCAGGGTGCCAGCTTTACTCCGCAATTCATGCAAAATGACAATCCCGGCTTGAGCTTTGCCCCGCAATGGATGCAAAACTGCTGCGCCGGCCCGGTCTTTTTCAGCGTTTCCGGCCCCGGCGCCGCCCCGATTTTGATGCGCTCCCGCGCCTTGAGGTAGGACGCGCTGGAGACATGCCCGTCCAACAGCGACAGCAGCAAATCACGCAGCGTCTGCTCGTCTTCGCTCAGCTTTCCCGGCTCTGATGTCAGCAGCGCCAAACCCTCCTGCGCCACGGCGAGCGGCATTTCTCCGGCATGGGTAAGCTCGGTCAATTTGACGCTGCGGGTGCTGAGCTGCATGCGGCGCGCCTCTTCCTCGCGCGCGCGCGCCGCATCCCGCTTGGCGAGCGCAGCCGCATCGACGGTCAAGGTGATGTCCTGCGAAATCGCATCGCCCTGGAGCAGCGGCTCCTGGTGGCTCCGGGCCATTTCGCGCGCGGTCTGCGGCACCTTCTCCTGCAAATAATGGAACACCTCCAGCGCCGTGACTTGGCCGTCGCCGTTGTAATCCGCAGCGCCTTGCAGCGCTTCGAGCAGATGATGGGTGAAAATGCCGTGGCCGAGTTCCGGCACTTCATAGGAAAGCTGGTTCGCCTTCGCCGCCGCGATCATGAGCCGGCCTTCTCCCTGCGCCAAATGCGCGTAGGGATCGACCCCGATATCGCGCGCCCCTTTGCTCACCACGCCGCCGGAATGGCAGGCATCCAGAAAAATCACCTGCCGCTTCGCCGCGACGGTCTTGAGCAGTTCGCTGAACTTGTTGGTGGAAATGGCCGAGGCGAACAGGTTGTCCTTGTTGGCGTCCCACGGCAGCAGGTATTTCGCGACGCCGTCCGCTTCCTGCTGCGTCTTGTCAGGCTCGGTGCCGCCATGGCCGGCGAAGAAAATGACGACAGTCGAATCCGGGCTGGAATGCTCGAACAGCCAGCCGCTGATGGCGTCTTCGATATGAAAGCGCGTCGCCTCATCGTCCAGCAGCAGCTTCACATTCTCCTTCGGGAAAGCGGCGCGCTTCGGGTCGATGAGCAAATCGTAAAACGAGCGGGCGTCGTTGCTGGTGAAGCTGAGCGGCGAAATGCGTTTGTCGCCATAGCCGCCGATGCCGACCACCAGGCCATAGCAGGACTTGGCCTGCCGCTGGCTGACGTGCTTCATGCCGCGCGCCGCCGCGACTGCGCCCAGCGGCCGAGCCGAAGGAGCGTCAGCGCAAAATTGGCGAAAAACAGCAGGGCTGCAAACTGCACCGCGATTCCCAGGGCATGAAACACCGCCTCCGAAGCAGTGAAGATCAGCGCGCCGCCCAGGCCCAGCGCCAGGGCCAGCGGCCAAGCCAGCGCCGCAGCACTTGGCAAGGCATGCTTGAACCGCGCCCAATCGTCTGGAAACACATTGCCGCTGGCGATCGGAACCAGCAGCAAGGGCAGCATGACGCCCTGCCCGAGGCCGGTCAAAAGACGCGCCCAGCCCGGCGTATCCCACCAATGCAGGGTATTGGCCCAGCCGTCGATGAGAAACGGCAGCATGATCACACTGCCGGCGATCAATGCAGGAATGCGCGGCAGGCTGCGCTTGAAGCCGCCGCTGCACGCCAAATAGAGGTAGGCCGCAAACAGGCCGAGATAGGTTCCGCTGCAACGGAAGCACAAGGGAAAGGCCGCGCCCGCCAAGTGCGGCGTGCGCTCCGGAAGCTGGTGACACAGAAAAGGGAACAGCCTATCCATCTTCCGTCCCGTTACTGCAGGTTGCCCATCAAACCGCAGAAAAAGCCCAGCACGCAATACGCCACGATCACACCGGCGCCGGTGAGCAGCCAACGCTTGCCGGCTTTTTTCTTTTCCGGATTGGGGTCGTTTATGTACATGGCGCCCAAGATGATGCCGAGCAGGGGCACGAGCAGGCTGCCGAGGATGATACCGAGGTTAAAGCCATCGGGTACTATCTGCGGCCCCGGCGGGGCGGGTGGTCTGGGCGGCGCAGCCAAGACCGCGCCGCAACTCCCGCAAAATTTGGCTTCGCCCTCGTTCTCGAACCCGCAGCTAGAACATTTCATTTTTATTCTCCTAAGAAAGGACTTGGAAATCGTAACTGGCTTGCGCGCGCTGACCGGACGGCACCGACGCGGCGCGCTTTTCGGCAATCGCGATATCGCGCGCAACGGCCGCCCCTTCCACCGTGCGGAACAGGCCGCCGTTTTGCGCCAGCGCTTCATCCAGCACCGGCACCTTTTCCTCGGTCGCGAAGGCGATCAGCTTCTCGCTGCCGGCTGGGCCTTGCAGCACATATTCGAAGCCGTACTCATCGCCCGGAATGCGGTAGAGCCGGTTCGGTTGGATCAAATTGTCCTGATGCAGCCCATTCGGATAAAGCACGGTGAGCTTGCCGCTGGTGCCGACATTGAGCAGCGTGAGATAGCAGCGGCGGCTGGATTTGAAGCAGACATGAATCTTGTCGCCGAGGCGGAATGCGCCGCCGCCGGGCAACACGGCGATGTCGCGGCTGGCCGCATGCGCGCCGGCGCCTTCCACCCAAACCGACAAATCGAATCCGCCGGCGGCAGCCATTGCCGCCGCGACAGGGGAAACCGCGGCAGTTGCCGGCGATTCCGGCACGGCTTGCTGCGCCGGCGTGGCGTGCGCTTCAAGGCGCTTATGTTTTTCCTCGGCAAACAGGTAAGCGGCGGTCGCGACCAGAAACACGAACAGGATCGCGATCACGATCGGAATGCCCTTCGCGTCGAACAGCATCCACGCCACCACCAGAATGACAATCACCGCCAGGCTGAACAGCAGCGCCTGGCTGGAGAGTTTTTTGACGACTTCCTGCAGGAGCGATTTCGTGTCGAACGGATCCTTGATTTCCGGAACCGTCTTGTTGGATTCTTGGCTCATGGCCGACTCCTCCAGCGCATTATTATTCGTTCAAGGCATTCTTTATCAAGAATAGCATGCGATTGGAATAATAAAAACGAAAACCCGGAAGGGCCGCGCGGCGCCATCGAGCGCCGCGCCGGGGAGCGGTCTATTTTTTCTTCTTGCAGCCGATCAGGCCGTCTTTCTCGAAGTAAGTCAGCCACGGGCCGCAGTCGAGCTTGACCATCGGCTTCATGGGCGCGCAGGTGAAGCCTCTTGATGGATCATTCTGGCCGGCGATCATGTTCCAGCCGTCGGGGCATGCGCCCGCCATGTGCATCGGCGCTGCCGCTGCGGTGCTCGCCGCTGAAGCTCTGCCCGCCGCCGCAATCGTGACCATGGCCGATGCGTTGCCTTCGCAGCCGAAGGTGAGCTTGCCGACCTTGCGCCCCAGGGCCTCCACCTTGAATGTGCCGGCCTGGGTATAGGCTTTGGTGAGGATGAGTGGAAACTGGCCGCCTTTATCCGAGAGCACAAATTCGTCCTTGGGCAGACCGCCGCCATACTCCATGCGGATGCCGCAGTTGGGCGACTCGACCGTGCCATTGACGGTGATGGTTACCGTTTCGCCCACTTTGGGGTTGGCGGGGCTGACGCTCACACTGGTCAAGGTGGTGCTCGCCAGGGCGGCGTGCATCGGCAGCAGCGCGGCAAGGGCAAATAGCAGGGCGGTACGCTTCATGGTTGTCTCCTAAGGGGATGGGGAGCGAAAAGTATAGCGCGGCCGGCGATAAAAATGACAATGTCAGCGTCGTTTCAGCGCGAGATACCCGGTGACTTCCTCGCGATCATGGTAGAGCTGCTTGAGTTGGAGCTGGTATTTTTTGCCCTGCAGCCCGGCGTCGATTATTTCGCGGCAGCGGGCGAGTTCCTCCGAGCGTTTTTTCATCGGCAGCTTTAAATTGAAAATCGCGTGCTGACATTTGCCCTCCGCTACCCAGCGCGTGACCAGTTGGGCGATACGCGCGGGTTTCTCCACCATGTCGCACACCAGCCATTCCACCGGCCGTTTCGGCCAGTAATGAAAGCCATCCGCGCGCACATGCTCGACCAGGTTGGAATCCAGCAGCTTCGGATCGATCGGCCCATTGTCCACCGCCGCCACATTCACGCCGCGCTGCACCAATTGCCAGCTCCAGCCGCCGGGCGCGGCGCCCAAGTCCACGGCGGAAACCCCTTGATGCAGCAGTTCATGCTCTTCTTCCTCGCTTAAAAACGCCATGAACGCTTCGGCCAGCTTGAGCGTGGAGCGGCTCGGCGCCCCCCGCGCGAGCTTCAAGCGTGGAATGCCCATCGGCCACGGCGAGGCATTGTTAGGGTAAGACACGCCGAGATACACCGCGCTGGAACTCAGCCAAAACAAATGCAAGCGCGGCTTGTGCGCTGCTTCATCGAGCAAACCAGCTTGCTTCAAGCCATAAGTCAAAGGCGGCGCGAACTTGCGGCAAAACGTGGACAGCTCCTTGGCGTCGTTGGTGTCGGCGGTTTCCAGCCACACGCCGGAAAATAAGCTGCCCAGTTCACGAATCGCCGCAAGCAGCGGTGTCACGCGATCCGTCGCCGGCAGCTGATCGGCCAGCCGCACATTGAAGATGAGTTGGCGCGCGAACACCAAATCCTCGAAGTGTAAAAATTTAACCAACTGCTTCGCCAAATCGGCATCGTGCGGCGTGAACAAGACATAGCCGGAGTTTGGCTTGGCCTTGGCAAAGCCGGAGACACCCAGTTCGGCGCAGCGGTTCACCGTCTCGGCCGCGCATTCGCCTTCAAAACCGGCGCGGCAATACAAAAGTAGGGAATGGGTCATGGGGCCTCGATTAAAAAATCATTTCACCGCGGAGGATGCGGAGTTTCAAACAAGTGAACTCAGGCGGCGGGATTCGACAGCGCATCGTGCGCGATTTCACGCACTTCCGGATCGGGGTCATCGAGACAGTCACGCAATATTTTTAGTGCTTCTCCATTGCCGATCAGGCTCAGAAAATGCGCGGCGTCGGCGCGGTTGCGCGGTTCCGGGTCGTGCAGCATGCCGGCCAGTTTGGGCGCCATCGGCGCCGCGATTGCGCTGCCCTGAAATTCCTCCAGTATCGCGCCGATACCCAGCCGGATCGCCATGCTCGCCTCGGGGTCGCGCATCAAATCGACCAAGGCCACCGAACGTTGCGGGTCGGCGCGTATCATGTCTTCAACTTTGCCGCGCCGGCCGGATTTCAACATCTCAAAGAAATATTCCTTCAGCCCCGATGCCGAGGCCGCGCGCATCGCCCACGCGCGCAACTCGCCCAAGGGCATCGCGCCCTCGAATTCAAATTCGCCGATGCGAAACCAGGGCACGCTTTTCACACCCAGCGCTTGCACGCGCTCGGTAGCAGTGAAAGTGTCCACCACTTCCAATGACGCAATCGCACCTTCTTGCAGCAAGGTGTTAAGCGCGGCTTTAACGCCGGGGCAATGCGGGCAAGCCGGCGCGGTAAATAAAAGCACATCAGGGAGATGCATGGTTTACGTCAGCTTTGAAGGGTTAGAATATTAATAAGGAGAATACACGCATGAAACAAACAAGCCGTTTCATTTCCACACTCGCTCTGTTGAGCGCCTTAAGCGCCTTACCCGCTTGGGCAGAAGATGACGCGCAATCCAAGGCGGATCGTGCGGTCGCCAACCTTCTCTTTGAATATGAAGGCGCCGAGGAATTCGCGAGTTATCTCATCCGCCCCGACGGCTTGGCCGACATCTCCTTCGCCAGCAACATGCCGGACGCACTGTATAGCGAGTTGTTAGCCAAGCTGCAAAAGCATCCCGACATCAACGGGGTGATCGCAGGCAAAGGCGGCCGGGCTTGCCGACGGTTTGGCGGGTAACTCTACCCCAAATTCGGCGCCAACCAGCGTTCCGCCGTTTCGATGTCCCACCCTTTACGCTTTGCATAGTCTTCCAACTGATCGCGCCCGATTTTGCCCACGGCAAAATAGCTGGATTCAGGATGCGAAAAATAGAAACCCGATACCGCCGCCGTGGGCAGCATGGCGAAGCTGTCGGTGAGGGTAATGCCGGCGTTTTCCGGCGCGTGCAGCAACTCGAACAGCGGCGCTTTTTCGCTGTGCTCGGGGCAGGCGGGGTAGCCGGGCGCGGGGCGGATGCCGCGATATTTTTCATTGATCATGTCTTCGTTGCTTAAGCTTTCATCTGCGGCATAGCCCCAGAATTCGCGCCGCACGCGCTCGTGCAGCAGCTCGGCGAAGGCTTCGGCCAAGCGGTCGGCCAGCGCCTTCAGCATGATCGCGCTGTAGTCGTCGTGATTTTTTTCATACGCAGCCACGCGCGCGTCGATGTTGATACCGGCGGTGACGGCGAAGCCGCCGATGTAGTCTTTCACGTCCGAACTCTTGGGCGCGATGAAATCGGCCAGCGCGAGATTGGGGCGGCCGGGCGGCTTTTCCGCTTGCTGGCGCAGGCTGTGATAGGTCATCGCAATTTGGCTGCGCGATTCGTCGGTGTAGATTTCGATGTCGTCACCCACGCTATTCGCGGGGAACAGGCCGATCACGCCGTTGGCCGTGAGCCATTTCTGCGCGATGATGCCGGCCAGCATGCCTTGGGCGTCTTGATACAGCTTGCTGGCTTCGACGCCGACGACTTCATCTTCCAGGATTTTCGGGAACTTGCCGTGCAATTCCCAAGCGGCGAAAAACGGCGTCCAGTCGATGCGCTTGGCGATTTCTTCCAAGGGGTATTCCCGCAACGCTTTCACGCCCAGGAAATTAGGTTTGGGCGGGGTGTAGCCCTCTCCCCCGGCCCCTCTCCCGCTGGCGGGAGAGGGGAGCCAGTTTGTTTTGAGCGCATTGGCGCGCGCCTGCGCCAAAGTCAGTTGTTTGATATTGGATTGCTTGTTTTTATGGCGCTCGCGAACGAGAGCATAGTCTTCGCGCACTTTGCGCGCGTATTCATCGCGCAACTCGGGCGAGAGCAAGCTGGTGCACACGCCGACCGCGCGCGACGCATCTTTCACATGCACCGTGGGGCCGCTGTAGTTGGGCTCGATTTTGACCGACGTGTGGGCGAGCGAGGTGGTGGCGCCGCCGATCAAGAGCGGAATCTTGAAGCCCAAGCGCTCCATCTCTTTCGCCACATGCGCCATTTCTTCCAGCGAGGGCGTGATCAAGCCGGAGAGGCCGATGACGTCGGCCTTCTCGTCAATGGCGGTTTGCAATATCTTGGCGGCGGGCGCCATCACGCCGAGATCGACCACGTCGTAGTTGTTGCACTGCAGCACCACGCCGACGATGTTTTTGCCGATGTCGTGCACATCGCCCTTGACCGTGGCCATGATGATCTTGCCCTTGGCTTGGATCGCCTCGCCGCTGCGGGTTTTTTCTTCTTCGATATAGGGCACCAGATGGGCCACGGCCTGTTTCATCACGCGCGCCGATTTC
>JACRIU010000077.1 GCA_016235775.1 Hydrogenophilales bacterium | reverse complement strand
GCAACTCGCGCAGTGAGCCCAAGTCCCTCTCTCCCGCTTGCGGGAGAGAGTAAGGAGAGAGCAACAGCAAGCGCGACTATTGTTGGATTAAGGTATGAAAATTTTCGGCTTCGCCGGTTACAGCGGCAGCGGAAAGACCACGCTGCTGGAGCGCTTGATTCCGTTTCTAACCGCCCAAGGGCTGACGCTGGCGCTGATCAAGCATGCCCACCATGATTTCGATATCGACCAGCCAGGCAAGGATTCCTACCGTCATCGGCAAGCCGGGGCGACCGAGGTGCTGGTGAGCTCCGCCCAGCGCTGGGCCTTGATGCATGAGTTGCGCGGTGCGGAGGAACCCGGCTTGCAAGCGCATTTGGCGCGGCTCTCGCCGTGTGATCTGGTGCTGGTGGAAGGCTTCAAACGCGAGCCTATCCCTAAGCTGGAGATTCATCGCCAGGCGAACGCAAAACCGCTGCTGTTTACGCAGGACCCGCACATTGCCGCGATCGCGACCGATGCGCCGATCGAGACCACTCTGCCGCGTTTCGATTTGAATGCCATCGAGGCAATCGGCCTTTTTATTTTAAAAACGACAGGACTACGATGAGCAAGCCAAACCAAGCCGCGCTGCTGACGGTGGATGAAGCGCTGGATTTTTTATTAAGCCAGGCTCAGCCGGTAGAAGCCGTGGAAGACGCGCTGACTCTGGATGCGCTCGGCCGCGTGCTGGCGGTTGCGCAAGTTTCCGGCATCAGCGTGCCGCCGCACGACAACAGCGCCATGGATGGCTACGCGGTGCGCGCCGCTGATTTGAATCCGAGCGGTGATACGCGCTTAGCCGTCACGCAGCGCATTCCGGCGGGCGCGGTCGGCAGCCCGCTGCTGCCGCAGAGCGCGGCGCGGATATTCACCGGCGCACCCATCCCCCCTGGGGCCGATGCGGTCGTGATGCAGGAAGACGCGACACAAGAGAATGGCGTTGTGACCATTCACCGCGCCGTACCGCCGGGCAACAACATCCGCCGCGCCGGCGAGGATATCGCCCCTGGCAGCACCGTGCTCCAAGCCGGGATACGGCTCGGCCCGCAGCACCTGGGCTTGGCCGCTTCGGTCGGCTTGGCGCGCCTGCCGGTGTATCGCAAGCTCAAAATCGCGACGTTTTTTACCGGCGACGAAATTGTCATGCCGGGTCAGCCGCTGGCGCCTGGGCAAATCTACAATTCCAATCGCTTTACCTTGAATGGCCTTTTGCATTCGATGGGATTCGATGTAGTGGACCTGGGCATCGTGCCGGATGATTTGGAGGCCACTGTCGGCGTATTGCGGAGCGCGGCGAACCAAGCCGATGTGATTCTCACCAGCGGCGGCGTGTCGGTGGGCGAGGAAGATCATGTCAAAGCCGCGGTCGAGCGCCTGGGTGAAATTGCGATGTGGCGTATTGCCATGAAGCCGGGCAAACCGCTGGCCTTCGGCCGCATCGAGAATGCCGCATTCATCGGCCTGCCGGGCAACCCGGTCTCGGTTTTCGTCACTTTCTGCATTTTCGCGCGGACGTTCTTGCTGCGCGCGCAGGGCGTGATGGATATCGCGCCGCGCGGCTTCTGGGTCGAGGCGGCATTCGACAGGCCCCGGCCTGACCGGCGGCGCGAATATCTGCGGGCGCGACGGGTAGCGGGCGAAGCGGGCGCCACGCGCGTCGAGATTTATCCGCACCAAGGCTCGGGGGTGCTGACTTCCACCGTGTGGGGCGAGGGCTTGATCGACGTGCCGGCGGGCACGGCCATCGCACGCGGCGACCGGGTATTTTTTATGCCTTTTTCCGAGCTGCTGACATGAACGTGACCATTTTATATTTTGCCCGCCTGCGCGAGACGCTGGGGACGGCGCAGGAGAAAATCGCGCTGCCGGCCCATGCGGCCAGCGTGGCGGGGCTGCTCGATCATCTGCGCGCACGCGGCGGGGAATGGCAAGCCGCGCTGGCGCCAACCCGGCCTTATCGCGTGGCGGTGAATCAGGACATGGCGGATATCACCACGCCCTTGCGCGACGGTGACGAGGTGGCGATCTTTCCGCCGGTGACCGGAGGCTGACATGACGGTGCGCGTGCAGGAGGCCGACTTCGATTTAAGCACCGAGATCAATGCATTCCGCGCCGGCCGGCCCGAGATCGGCGCCGTGGCCGCATTCGTCGGGCTGGTGCGCGATGTGAACGTGGGCAGCGCCGTGTCCGGCCTCACGCTGGAACATTATCCGGCCATGACGCAAAAAGCGCTTGAAGGCATCGTAGCGGATGCCGAGCAGCGCTGGGAGATCATCGACGCACTGGTGATTCATCGTGTCGGGCGCCTGCAGCCGATGGATCAAATCGTACTGGTGGCCGTGGCGAGCGCACATCGGGGCGAAGCATTCCAGGCGTGTGAATTCATCATGGATTACCTTAAAACCCAGGCGCCGTTTTGGAAGCAGGAACAAACACCGGATGGCGCGCGTTGGGTCGAGGCGAAAGCGTCAGATGACGCCGCCGCGACGCGTTGGGAAAAGTCTTAACCAGCGCGAAGCCTACCCTCCGGGGTACGGAGTACACAGGGTACACGGAGTAACTTCGAAAGTTTTTCCTCCGTGTACTCTGTGTACTCCGTGGTGAAATTTTCCTGTTTCTGTAAATGGGCTTAATCGAACGAATGAAACAACCCAGCATCCGCATCCTCTTCGGCGCCGCCAGCTCGCTCGGCCCGGGCAAGATCGCGCTCTTGGAATCGATCAGCCGCACAGGCTCGATCTCCGGCGCGGCGCGCGAAATGGGGATGTCCTATCGCCGCGCCTGGTTGTTGGTGGAGGCGATGAATATGGCCTTCACGCAGCCCGTGGTGATGGCGGTCACCGGCGGCAAGCGCGGCGGGGGAGCGGAAGTGACGGCTTTTGGTCTCGCCTTGCTGGAGCGCTATCGCGAGATTGAAACTAAAGCCGCAAGGGTGGTTGCGGCTGATTTGAAGGCGCTGGCCAAGATGCTGGCGCAACGCGAGTAGGCGGTAGCGGACTATCAAGCTTTGCCTGTATTTGCCGCTATTCTAAATTTCAGGTCTTTGTTATTCTTGCTTTTTTCAAAACATATGGTTAAGGATGCTCGATGCGCACGCGCTCATTTCGTTTATTTGGATTGTTTTTGTTCTTGTTTTCCGTCAGCGCATTCGCCGGCGGCAAACACCTGGTGACCTATACCTCGAAGGACGATTTTGATACGGTCAAAAGCGCCATCACCGAAGCAATTGCCGGGAAAGGGCTGGTGATCAACACCATTTCGCACATCGGTGAAATGCTGGAGCGCACCGGCAAGGATATGGGGGGTGCGAAGCAGATTTTCGTGAAAGCGGAATCACTCGAATTTTGCAGCGCCACCGTGTCGCGCATGACCATGGAAGCCGACCCGCACAATATCGTGTTCTGCCCTTACATCATTTCGGTCTATGTTTTGCCGAACGAACCGAAGAAAACCTATGTCTCGTACCGCAAACCGGACCTGGTCGGCACACCGGCATCGAAAGCATCGCTGAAGGAAGTGGAAAAGCTGCTGCGGTCTATCATCGAGGAAGCGCTGAATTAACCTGCCGCCGCCATGAACCCACTTTCGATCATTGTCATGGGCGTCGCGCTGGCCGCAATGATCGGCGCCGTGGGGGTATTGCTGATTAACCGGCGCCAGGACAAACGGCGCGGCGCGGCGGAGGACGCGGTGGCGAAAGCGGCGCAGGATTATTTCGCGCGTTTTCAGATTCGCGCCCGCACCATCGGCGCCCTGCTGCCGGACGATAGCATGGTGCTGATGGTGGAGACGCCGCCGCATAAGAAATTGCGTTTTTCCTACATCATCGAGCCGCCGATCAAGAATTTCATCCGCGTGCAAACCGGCATCGAAGTGGCGCGCATTTTCTGGCGCTTCCCGATTCCGCCCAAGAAAACCAGCGCGCCGGAAGTGAAATACGCCGATCCTGATACCCTCCAGCTCGATTCGGAACAAACCCAGCCAACGGGGGATGAAACCGCTTCCCTGCCGCCCCTGCCGATGGAGGCGGAGATGGAGACGGACGATTATTTCCGTCAACATCAGTCCTATCACATCGAAGAAGTGAGCTGGGAAGACTTCTCCTCGATCACCCAGAGTCCGGCTGAAGCAAGCACTGCTGAACCGAAGCCTACGGATACGAAAAAATAAATTCAGGAAATACATATCAGCCACGAATTAACACGAATTTTCACTAGTGTCCGGTTTATTTTAGCCCAGCGGACTGCAAAGCTAATACTGGCGCGGGTTTCGAGGGATTCTGGGGTGTCCACGATTTGATTTTCAATCTACACATTTGCGATGCTTCCTGGTT
>JACRIU010000078.1 GCA_016235775.1 Hydrogenophilales bacterium | reverse complement strand
GGCGGCTGGGATGCCAGCAAGCGCTACTTCCTGGTGGCCGCCAACCAGCGCAATACCATCGCGGTGGTGGACGCCAAGGAAGACAAGCTGGTCAAGCTGGTGAAAGAAGGCGTGGGCAAGATTCCGCATCCGGGACGCGGCGCCAACTTCAATGACCCGAAATTCGGTCCGGTGTGGGCCACCAGCCATCTGGGCGACGAGACCGTGGTGCTGATCGGCACCGACCCGGCGAAACATCCGAAAAACGCCTGGAAGGTTGTGCGCACGCTCAAGGCCCAAGGCAGCGGCTCGCTCTTCATCAAGACCCATCCGAAGTCGAATAACCTGTGGGTCGATTCGCCGCTCAACCCTGGCGCCGACGTCAGCCAGTCGGTGGCGGTGTTCGATCTGAAAAACCTCGACAAACCCCTCGAAGTAGTCAAAATCGCGGAGATGGCGAAGCTGGGAGAAGGGGCGAAGCGCGTAGTGCAGCCGGAGTACAACAAGGCGGGTGACGAGGTCTGGTTCTCGGTTTGGAACGGCAAGACCCAGGAATCGGCCATCGTCGTGATCGACGACAAGACGCGCAAGCTGAAAGCCGTGATCAAGGATAAGCGCCTGGTTACGCCGACCGGCAAATTCAACGTCTATAACACGCAGCACGACGTTTACTAAAAGCTTGGATGCGCGCCAACTCGCGCATGAGGCGGCGGCTAAGCCGAATCATCCTGATTGGGATGACCGGCTTAGCCGCTACCGCAAGTACCGGGGCGGAAATCTCCGGCACACGTCAGGCGGCGTTGTTGAATCTGCTCAAGCAAGACTGCGGTTCCTGCCACGGCTTGACCATGAAAGGCGGATTGGGGCCGGCCCTGACACCCGAAGCCTTGCGTGGCAAACCCGCGAGCATGTTGCGAGAAGTTGTTTTACGAGGACGCCCCGGCACGCCCATGCCGCCGTGGGCGCCTTTCCTCTCCGAAACGGAAGCGGAATGGTTGATTGAAGTCCTGTTAAAAGGCGAGATCAATGCGCGTCGATAAGCGCAAATTAAGTTCAACGCTAGCCGCGGCAAGCGCCTGGCTCTGTGTAGCACTCCTGCATGGCTGCGTCAGTCCCCCGCCTCGTGCGACGGGCGATCTCGGCATCATCATCGAGCGCGCCGATGGCGCGGTGCAAATTGTTGACACCACACACCGCCATTCACTGGCGAAGATTTCCGGCTTAGGCGATTTATCCCATGCCTCCGCGGTGTACTCGCGCGACGCGCGCTACGCTTATGTGTTTGGCCGCGATGGCGGCCTGACTAAAATCGATTTGCTCAATGCGCGCATTGAGAAGCGCATCATTCAATCCGGCAACGCGATCGGCGGCGCCATTTCTCAAGACGGGAAAATCGTCGCCGTCTCCAATTACGAACCGGGCGGGGTCAAACTATTCGATGCCGTCACCCTGGATTTAATCTCCGAAATACCCGCCGTCGATAGCGCGGGCAAACGCTCCAAGGTGGTCGGCTTGGTGGACGCGCCCGGCAACCGCTTCGTGTTTTCCTTATTCGACGCCGGCGAAATCTGGGTGGCCGATGCGCGCGATCCGCGCCAGCCGGTCGTGCACAAACATCTCAACGTGGGACGCCAACCCTACGATGGCACGGTGACGCCGGATGGACGCCATTATGTTGCCGGCCTGTTCGGTGAAGATGGTCTTGTCTTGCTCGATTTGTGGAATGAAAGCGCCGGCGTCAAGCGCGTCGTGGCGGGCTATGGCAAAGGCTCGCAGCCCCTGCCCGTTTACAAAATGCCCCATCTGGACAATTGGGCCATGTCGCAAACCAGCGCCTATGTCCCCGCGGTGGGCCGGCATGAAGTACTGGCGATCGACACCGGCGCCTGGCTCGAAAAGGTGCACATCCCCGTGGCGGGCCAGCCGGTATTCGTCGTGGCGCGGCCGGATGGCCGGCACATTTGGGTCAACTATGCGCCGCCGCACAATGACACGGTGCAAGTGATCGATGTGCTCACGCATCAAATCATTCAGACCTTGCACCCCGGTAAAGCCATCTTGCACATGGAATTCACGCCGCGCGGCGAGCAAGTGTGGCTTTCGGTGCGCGACGATGACCGGGTGGACGTCTACGACACGGAAACCTTCCAACGCATCGCATCGATTCCCGCCGCGAAACCCAGCGGGATTTTCTTCACCTATCGCGCGCATCGGATCGGCTTATGAACAACATTGACCAGCGTCTTTTAAACGACTACCAGCGTGGATTTCCGTTGAGCGCCGCGCCCTATGCGGATATCGCGCACGAATTGGGCATCACCGAAGATGAAGTCATCGCGCGGCTGCAAGCCTTGAAAGCGTCAGGGGCGATCAGCCGCGTCGGGGCCGTGGTGCGGCCCAACACCATCGGCGTCAGCACGCTCGCTGCGATCGAAGCACCGGCTGAGGAGCTGGAGCGGATAGCCGCCATCGTCAGTGCCTTCCCGGAGGTGAACCACAATTACGAGCGCGAACACGCGATCAATCTCTGGTTTGTCATTACCGCGCGCAATGCCTTGCATCGCGCACAGGTGCTCGCCGATATCGCGGCGCAAACCGGTTATGCCGTACACTCATTCCCGCTGGAACGGGATTTTCATATCGACTTGGGGTTTGAACTCAAATGGACTTGATCACGCCACGCAAACTCGAATCGCCCTACCAAGCGGATGCGCTTGATCTGCGTTTACTCGCGGCCATTCAAGAGGGGCTCCCGATTGCGCCCCACCCCTTTGCAGACATCGCGGCGCGCATCGGCATCCCGGAACAAGCCGTGCTGGAGCGGCTTGCGCTATTGCAACACGCCGGGATCATTAAACGTTTTGGCGTCGTGGTACGCCACCACGAACTCGGCATTGCCGCCAACGCCATGGTGGTATGGGATGTAGCGGATGCGCAAGTGGACCAGCTCGGCGCCTGCCTCGCCAAATTCGAATTCGTCACCCTGTGCTATCGCCGCCCGCGCCGCCTTCCGCAGTGGCGCTACAATCTTTACTGCATGATCCACGGCAAAAGCCGCGATGAAGTGCTGGCGCATCTCACGCACATGGTTCAATCCTGCGGGCTGCACGATTTGCCGCACGAAGTCTTATTCAGCAAACGCCGCTTCAAGCAGCGTGGCGCGGCATATTTCCCCGCTCCGGCGATTGCGGAGGCCTGATGGATTCGCTCGATCGCCGGATCATCAATGCGTTGCAAGGCGGCTTCCCCCTCAGCGAGCGGCCTTATGCCGAAGCGGCCGCACAACTCGGCGCCACCGAGGAAGAATTGATGCAGCGCATCGATGCGCTGCTCGATAACAACGTACTCACCCGCTTCGGCCCCATGTTCCACGCCGAGCGCATGGGGGGCGCCTTCAGCCTCGCGGCCATGAAAATCCCCGACGCCGATTTCGAGCGCGTGGCCGGGATCGTGAATCGCTTTCCAGAAGTCGCGCACAATTACGCACGCGATCATGCCTTCAATATGTGGTTTGTACTCGGCACCGAAACGCCGTCGCGCGTCACCAGCGTGATCGAAGAAATCGAGCATCAAACCGGCTACCCCGTCTACAACATGCCCAAACTGGAAGAGTTCTTTGTCGGGCTGAGGTTCGAAGCATGAACCATCGCGCCGACGTTGACCATTTGCAAGCGCTGCTGCTGGATGAAACCGATCGGCAGCTCATCAAAGCCACCCAAGCCGGCCTGCCTCGGGTGGCGCGCCCTTATCACGCCATAGGCGAGCAGCTCGGCATCTGCGGCGAAGAAGTGATACAGCGCCTGAAACGCATGCTGGATTGCGGCATTGTGCGCCGCATCGGTGTGGTGCCCAATCACTACACGCTGGGCTATCAAGCGAACGGCATGTCGGTATGGAATGTACCCGATGAGCACATCGCCGAGTTGGGCCGGCAAGTCGGCGCCTTGGCGTTTGTCAGCCATTGCTACCACCGCCCGCGCCATCCGCCGGACTGGCCATACAATCTATTTGCCATGGTGCACGGGCGCGACCGGATGGAAGTGGAAGCGCAAGCGAAGCAGATAGCCGAACTGCTGGGCAGCGCCTGCCGCGGCCATGAAATTCTCTACAGTACGCGTATCCTGAAAAAGACCGGGCTGCGGATCGGGGCTGAGCGGGGGATGTCGTGAACCGCTACAATTTTGGATTGGCGCTCAGCGGGCTCGGCACGCTGATCCTTGCCTCCGGATTGCTCCACTGGCGCCTCTGGATATTCACCCGCCAGGAATCACGCTTCCGCCGCGAAGAGGGCGAAGACGCCGTGTTCATGCGGCGCAAAGTCGCGGGGGTGACCGGCATCGTACTCGGCGTGGTCGTGATGCTCTTCGGCAACTTCTGACGGCGCAACGGCGAATCCATGTTCCGCATTTCGCAATACATGCAAGAAATAAAGGCGCCCACCCCGCTCGGCCCCAAGCGCAACCCGCCCGGCCCCGTGGTGATCTGGAATCTGATCCGGCGCTGCAACCTCACCTGCAAACACTGCTACTCCATCTCAGCCGACAAGGATTTCCCGGGCGAACTTACGACCGGCGAAATATTCACGGTCATGGACGATCTCAAGCGCTTTCAGGTGCCAGTGCTGATTCTGTCCGGCGGCGAGCCCTTGCTGCGGCCGGATATTTTCGATATCGCCCACCGCGCCAAAGACATGGGGTTCTACGTGGGGCTCTCGTCCAACGGCACGCTGATCGACGCATCCAACATCGATCGCATCGCGGCCGTCGGTTTCGATTACGTGGGTGTCTCGCTGGATGGCATGAAAGACGCGCACGACCGCTTCCGGCGCCTGCAAGGGGCATTCGATGCATCGATGCGGGGCATTCGTTTGTGCCGCGATAAAGGCATCAAGGCCGGCATCCGCTTCACGCTGACGCGGGACAACGCGCATGATCTACCCGCATTGCTGCAACTGCTGGAGGACGAAGCCCTCAATAAATTTTATCTGTCGCACCTCAATTATGCGGGGCGCGGCAACAAGAACCGCAAGGACGACGTGGTGCATCAGACCACGCGCCAAGCGATGGACCTGCTGTTCGATACCGCATGGCGCTACCAGCAGCAAGGCCGGCACAAAGAATTCGTCACGGGCAATAATGACGCCGACGGCGTGTATTTGCTGTTCTGGATCCGCAAGCACTTCCCGGAAATGGAAGCACACATGCGCGCCAAGCTCGCGCAATGGGGCGGCAACTCCAGCGGCGTCAACATCGCCAACATCGACAACCTGGGCATTGTGCATCCGGACACCTTCTGGTGGGACTACAACCTGGGCAATGTGAAGGAGCGGCCCTTCTCCGAAATTTGGCCCGACACCGCCAACCCGCTCATGGCCGGCCTCAAGGCAAGCCCGCGCCAAGTGAAAGGCCGCTGCGGCGAATGCAGCTATTTCGATATCTGTGGCGGGAACACCCGGGTACGCGCCTACCAAATATCGGGCGATCCGTGGCAGGAAGACCCCGCCTGCTATCTCGACGATGAGGAAATCGGCGTGATCGAATCCCACGAACGGCTAACGGTGACGCCGCATGCGCCGCTGCAGCGGATGACTCGATAGGGTCGGTTAATTGAAAATCTTTTCTCACCACGGAGTACACGGAGTTTCACGGAGGAAAACCTATATCAAGCACTTTACTCCGTGTCGCTCCGTGTACTCCGTGGTGAAAGCTTTTGTTTTCGCTACAATGCTCACCCCCGGCCTATCCTTCGCCGCCGAATCCGCCGGCAAGCTCTACACCCAACACTGCGCCGCCTGCCACGGCGCCGACCGCCTTGGCGGCGCCGGCCCCGCCCTGCTGCCGGAAAATCTGGAGCGGCTGCGCAAGCCGCAGGCGATCAAAACCATTGCCGAGGGCCGCACCGCCACGCAGATGCCCGGCTTTGGCAAGCAATTGAGCAAGGATGAAATCCAATCGCTCACGGATTTTGTGTACACCGCTCCGGCCTCGGCGCCGAAATGGGGCCTGGAAGAAATCAACGCGTCGCGCATCGTCAAGCATGCCGATGGCAGCCTGCCAAACCAGCCTGCATTCAAAGCCGACCTGCTCAACTTGTTCGTCGTCGTGGAGACCGGCGATCACCATGCGACGATTCTCGACGGAGACAAGTTCGAGCCGATCCACCGCTTTCAGACGCGCTTCGCGCTGCACGGTGGCCCGAAGTTTTCGCCTGATGGACGCTTCGTCTATTTCGCCTCACGCGATGGGTGGGTTTCCAAATTCGATATTTACAATCTGAAAACCACCGCCGAAATCCGCGCTGGCATCAACACCCGCAATCTCGCGGTGTCGGGCGATGGCCGCTATGTACTGGCCGGCAACTATCTGCCGCACACGCTGGTGGTTCTGGACGCCAAGGACCTGAAACCGCTCAAGCTCATCGCCGTGCAGGATAAGACAGGCAAAACCTCGCGCGTTTCCGCCGTGTATGACGCGGCGCCGCGCAAGAGTTTTATCGCTGCGCTAAAAGATCTAAAGGAGGTATGGGAAATTCCCTATGGCGACGACCCTGATCCGGTGTACGAAGGCTTGGTGCACGACTACCGCTACGGCGAAGCAATTGCCGCCAAGGGCCCGTTCCCAATACGGCGCATCGTGCTGGAAGACTATCTGGATGACTTCTACTTCGATCAGTCCTATACGCATTTGATGGGCGCTTCGCGTGAGGGCGGCAAGGGGCAAGTGATCAACCTCGACGTGCGGCGCAAGATCGCCGACCTAGATTTGCCCGGCATGCCGCATCTCGGCTCCGGCATCACCTGGGATGTTGACGGCAAGTCAGTCATGGCTACCCCCAATCTCAAGAGTGGCGTGGTGAGCATTATCGACATGAAAAATTGGAAGACCATCAAGCGCATCGACACCCTCGGCCCCGGCTTCTTCATGCGCAGCCATGAAAACACCCCCTACGCCTGGACCGACAACTTCATGAGTCCCGACAAGGACACCCTGCAAATCATCGACAAGCGCACGCTGGAAATCGTGCGCAGCATTGTCCCAACGCCAGGCAAGACTGCCGCCCACGTGGAATTTACCCGCGATGGGGCATACGCACTGGTCAGCCTCTGGGAAACGGATGGCGCGCTGATAATCTATGATGCAGCGACGTTCAAGGAGATCAAGCGCATCCCCATGAACAAGCCCTCGGGCAAATACAATGTCTATAACAAGACCACCCGCTCGGCGGGAACGAGCCACTGATAAAGCCAAGTTTGGAATTCTTGATTAAACAAAGATGCCGGAATGCTTGCCTGCTAGTGCATTGCGTCAAAAATAGTGGGGGGTAATTGCTCAATTAAAACAGACATTTCGTAATATCGCACAAGAATGATATGTACTATACTCTTGATGTAAATCAAGGCTTTTTGGTTGACGGATAAATAATATATTTTATTATGTGACAAAGTGTCGCAGGCGTGTTTTACAGGCAGCACCCTACCTCTTTTATCAACTGCATGGCGCCGAATCCCCGGCTTAAAGGAGAATAAAAATGGTTGAAGATACCAAAAGTGTTCCGAACGAATCCGAAGAACGCGTTCCCATCATGCAGCAAATTCTCGATAATCCATTTTTGTTGCTTTTCATCGGCGTAGCCGTGCCTACCGTTTTTTATACCGTCTGGGGCGTCATGGAAATTGTGACGATACCGATCGCCAAATAAATTAAAGAGGAGAGTTGCGATGAGTGCAATACACCCGCCGACCGCCAGGCTTTGGTGGAAACAACCCATAGATCGTGTCGAGGGCACCTGGATCGCGATTGCGTTCCTGTGGTGTCTCATCATGTTTTTCATGATGCCTTACTGGCACATAACCGGTAAGCAAAACCTGTCTAATGAAGCTTACCGCACCAGCCCCGAAGCCTTCAGCAAGAAGGCCCAAGACATGGTAGACAAACATACGGTGCGTACCGATACAGATCAGAATATCCCGGTCGTGCATCCGCCAGCCGGCAGCGATGTCTATCTGATCGCGCGTCTGTGGGCCTGGTGGCCGGTACTCGAACTTGAACAAGGCAAGAGCTACCGGCTTCATCTGTCCGCCATGGATTATATGCACGGCTTCTCCCTGCAGCCGGCCAATATCAACCTGCAGGTGATTCCAGGCTACGAAATGGTGGTCACCGTAACGCCGAATCAAACGGGTAAATTCTCCATCATCTGTAATGAGTATTGCGGCATCGGCCATCACAAAATGGTCAGCAATCTCTACGTCGTCAATAAATAAGGAGGGGACATGGCTAACAACGAAACTTTCCGGACCTGCCCGCGTACCGGTTTGCAGTTCCATACCTCCGCCGAAACGCTGATGAAAATCAATGCTGTGGCAGCTGTCGTATTTCTTTTGCTCGGCGGCATACTCGCGCTTTTAGTTTCATTGACGAGATGGCCAGACGTGCATCTCTTGCCGGCAGATTCATTTTATATGGTGTTGACGGCCCACGGTCTCGACATGCTGGTGTTCTGGATCATCTTTTTTGAAATCGCAGTGCTGTACTTCTGCTCGTCCACACTGCTGCGATGCAGGCTGGCAACGCCTCGCATTGCCTGGCTGGGCTTTGCGTTGATGCTGATAGGTGCGGTCACGACCAACGTTGCAATCTTCCAGGGCAACTCCAGCGTCATGATGACATCGTACGTGCCGATGCAGGCCCATCCGTCATTTTATTTGGGGCTGATCCTGTTCGCGGTGGGTGCGCTGATCGGTTGCTTCGTGTTTTTTGGCACCCTGGTGATCGCCAAGGCCGAGAAGACGTATGAAGGCTCGGTTCCCCTGGTCACCTTCGGTGCGGTAACCGCGGCGATTATCGCCGTGTTCACCATCGCTTCGGGCGCCATTATCCTGATCCCGACCTTCCTGTGGTCGGTCGGTTACATCAAAGCCATCGACCCCTTGATGTACCGCGTGATCTGGTGGGCTTTCGGCCACTCATCGCAGCAAATCAACGTCTCCGCGCACATCGCGGTCTGGTATGCGATTGCCGCCATCGTGTTCGGCGCCAAACCGATGTCCGAGCGCGTGTCGCGTACCGCATTCCTGCTGTATATCTTTTTCCTGCAATTGGCGAGCGCCCATCATATTTTAGCTGATCCGGGCATCTCTTCCGAATGGAAGGTGTTCAATACCAGCTATGCGATGTATCTCGCGGTGCTGGCCAGCATGATTCACGGCCTCACCATTCCCGGTGCGATCGAGGTAGCACAACGCGAAAAGGGCTTCACCAAGGGTCTGTTCGAGTGGCTGCGCAAGGCGCCATGGGGAAATCCGGTATTTTCAGGGATGTTCATCTCCCTGGTCGGCTTCGGCTTCCTGGGCGGCATCTCGGGCGTGATGATGGGTACCGAGCAATTGAATCTCATCATTCACAACACGATCTATGTGCCTGGCCATTTCCACGCAACCGTGGTGATCGGCACGACACTCGCGTTCATGGCGCTGACCTACTTCCTGATCCCGGTGCTGTTCCGCCGCGAAATCATGTTCCAGGGCCTGGCGAAATGGCAGCCTTACCTGTTCGGTATCGGCATGTCCGTGTTTTCGCTGGTGATGATGGGCGCGGGTACGCTCGGTGTGCCACGTCGGCATTGGGATATGTCCTTCCTCGGCGCCGCCATGCCTTATGAGTTCCCGGGTAGCGCTTACATGCTGATGTCCGTGGTCGGCATCAGCGCCGTGGCAGCAGTCGTTGGCGGCGCGGCCTACATTCTGATCACGGTGTGCTCGATCTTCCTCGGCAAGAAGCTAGATGCTGGCGTCACCAGCAACAAACCCACGCCGGTGGTGACCCCGGTCTCCGCAGCCATAACGGGGCATGGCAGCCTCGGTATCGCCGGCTTTGCCGCGCCAGGCACTTTCGTCCTTGCGATGGTGTTCCTGGTGTCGTTCGTGCTGTACTACTTCATCAACTGGAAATATCTGTCCCAGGTCTGGGGCTTGAGCTAAGTCGCGGCATCCGCGGAGCCTCCTCCCTTTGTTGCGGGGGAGGGTCCGCGGTAAAGCGCCGGGTTGCCCGCATCTCCCGACCGATAACATTTTCATTCTTGAGGACCGGATACATGGGCGCGCTCACCACACAACTGCTAAATGTTTTTAAGTTGCGGATCGGCGTCGTCATTGCTTTCACCGCACTGACTGGCCTTGCCTTGACGCCAGGCCCACACGTGCCGGCCTGGAAAATCGCGTTGATCGGACTTGCCGTCCTGCTATCCGCGGCCGCCGCCGGCGCATTCAACCAATACATCGAGCGTGATCTAGATCTCAAGATGGCGCGCACCCAGCGCCGCCCCTTCGTCACGGGCGCCATGGCTCACGGACCGGCTTGGCTCTGGCTGATCGGCGCCATGGTGGCAGGATCCACCCTCGCGGCGGCATGGGCGATCAATGTTGTTGCCGCACTGTACGTTTTCCTCGGCGCATTCTTTTATGCCGTCGTTTACACCGTGTGGCTGAAACGGCGCACCTGGCTCAATATCGTTGTGGGCGGGCTGGCCGGCAGCTTTGCCGTCCTCGCCGGCGCCGCCACCGTGGCGCCGCAACTTGACCCGTTGCCGCTGTCGCTGGCGTTTGTGCTTTTCCTGTGGACGCCGCCGCACTTCTGGAGCTTGGCCATCGCTTATCACGACGATTACACGGCAGCGGGTGTGCCGATGCTGCCGGTCGTAATCGGTAAAGCGGCTGCAGCACGCGTTATTCTCGGCAACACGGTACTGCTGGTTGCGGCATCGCTGCTGCCTGTGTGGTTCGGCGCCGGGCCGGTCTATCTGGCCGGCGCGCTGATCGGCGGGGCGTACTTCCTGGCTAAGAGCATTCGGTTGGCAATAGAACCGAGCCGCGCCAATGCAATGGTCAATTTCCACGCTTCGCTGCTGCAGCTTACCCTGCTGCTCACTGCCGCGATTGTCGATGCCGCATGGTGGCGTTAGGCATCGCTCACGCAAGTGCTGCGCATCCCTGTTTGACCGCCCTTTCAATCGCAGGAGAGGGAGCGCCGCATCCGTCCCATCATCGATCGGATCGACGAAAATGAAGTCAACGACGCAGCTAAGCATCGTCGGTGTCACACTGCTCCTATTCGGGGCAGGCGCCGCGCGTGCGGCGCCGGAGAATAGACTCGATCCACAGGCCGTCTACAACGCAAGTCAGGCGGTGATCGGCAGGCCGATCGGCAACTATGTGTTGCATGACCGCGCCGGCAAAAGGGTGCGCCTGTCAGACTACCGAGGCAAACCGCTCTTGGTCAGCTTCGTCTATACCGGCTGTTTCCAAGTTTGTCCGACCGATACCGTTCTCATCGCCAAAGCGGTCCGCGCGACGCAAGATCTGCTTGGGGTGGATGCCTTTAGGACTGTCAGCATCGGTTTTAATGTCCCGTTTGATTCGCCGGAGGCCATGGCATCGTTCGCGCGGCAACAGGGCATCTCAGCCCGGAATTGGGAATTTCTGAGCCCGGAAACAAGCACCGTTTCTTCGCTGACACGCGACTTCGGCTTCACTTTTCTGGCGACACCGAAGGGCTTTGATCATGTCACGCAACTCACCGTAATCGACCGCGAAGGCCGCGTTTATCGCCAACTTTATAACGAAAACATCAATGCACAATCCCTGGTATCGGTTCTGCGCGACCTGAACAACGGCGCGCTGGCTGTGCCATCAGGGTGGTCCGGATTCGTTACCCGAATTCGCCTGCTGTGCACGGTTTACGACCGCGACACCGGCAACTACCGCGCCGACTATTCCCTGATCGTCGGTTTTCTGGTCGGCCTAAGCATTCTCGGCAGTGTCGTCTTCATGTTTATCCGCGAGTGGCGAGCGCAACGGCGCCGAGTGTAAGCAGACGTGCTAGTATCCAGCGTCAGGATTTTCATCCCCGTGGCTCGTTTTTGACGTATATCAATGCTCCTGAGACCACCCTGGTTTATGGTGCATCATCGTCAAAATAATGAGGATTTCATGCAGCAAACAACAAAGTCGGCCCCCAAGCCGATTCGTTCTCCGTGCTTGCCTGCGTTACGCTTGCTGCAAGCCACCGAGGCGCTATTCGAGCGCGCTTTTGGATCGCTCAATCCTTGGCACAATCTGGGCGCGCTGTCCTATTTCTTCTTCTGGATCATCGCGGCCACAGGCATATACCTGTTCATCCTGTTCGATACCAGTGTGCTTGGCGCCCATCGTTCGGTCGAAGCCATTACGGCGCAATGGTTTTTCGGCGGCGTCATTCGCAGCCTGCACCGCTATGCATCGGATGCCTTTGCGGTAACGATCATGCTGCACTTGGTGCGCGAATTTCTGCATGGCCGCTATGCCAATTTCCGCTGGTTCTCCTGGGTTAGCGGCGTGCCGCTGCTTTGGTTCGCGTTCTCATCCGGCATCAACGGCTATTGGCTGGTATGGGATGAACTGGCGCAGTTCATTGCGGTAGGCACGGCGGAATTTCTCGACTGGCTGCCGGTGTTCGGCGGCACGATGGTGCGCAATTTCCTGACGCAGGACAGTATCAGCGACCGCTTCTTCTCTTTGCTGGTGTTCCTGCATATCGGCTTGCCCTTGCTGCTGTTGGCCGGCATGTGGATACACATCCAGCGCATCAGCCGTCCAAAAACAAAACCGCCGCGCGCGCTCGCTTGGGGCACGTTCGGCATGCTGCTGGCGGTATCGCTCTGGATGCCCGCCGTCAGCCAGCCGCCGGCCAATATGGCGCGCGTCGCGGCTGAATTTCCGCTCGACTGGTTTTATCTGGGCATCTATCCGCTGCTCTATGCGGGGTCGCCGGCGCAACTGTGGGCGTTGCTGGGCGGCGTCACGCTGCTGCTGTTGCTGGTACCGCTGGCACTCGGAAAAAAGCGCGAACCCATCGCGGTGGTGAATCTTTCCCACTGCAACGGCTGTGGCCGCTGCTTCGACGACTGCCCGTACTCCGCCGTCATCATGCAGCCGCGCAGCGATGGCGCCAATCAGGCGAGGGAGGCGGTGGTCAATCCGGCGCTTTGCGCCTCCTGCGGCATCTGTGCCGGCGCATGCCCGTCTTCAACCCCGTTTCGTGGCGTTAAAAAGCTCGTGACCGGCATCGACATGCCGCAACAGCCGATCGGTGCGCTGCGGGCAGAGTTGAAAGCGGCATTGCAGAAACTTAGCGGAAAAACAAAAATCGTTGTGTTTGGCTGCAATTGTGCCGCCGATGTGTCCAGCTTGGCGGCTCCCGATGTTGCCATCTTCAGCCTGATCTGTAGCGGCCAGTTACCGCCATCGTTCATCGAGTACGCCGTGCGCAACGGTGCCGATGGCGTGTTCCTGACCGGCTGCCATGAAGACGATTGCGAGTTCCGCCTCGGCGGCAAATGGACCAGTCAGCGCCTGTCAGGCGAGCGCGAACCGCACCTGCGGCTGGATAAAATACCGGCTGGACGCGTAAGCATGGTGGGCGCCGCCAGCCGCGAACTGGCGTCGCTTGCACCGGCGCTTGACGCATTCCGCAGCGAATTGGCGCTGCTTGCCGTCGAACCGGTCGATCAAGCGGACGATGAACCTGACGTAGTCGGGGATGCGCATGGTTAAGTGGATTGCTCAAGGCGTCGGGTTTGCGCTATTCGCAAGCGGAATCGGCTTTTTCTCGATGGCGCCGGCTTATCATTATTTGGAACCCAGCCAAGGCTTGCTCCGGCTGAGTATTTCGCATGCAGGCCAGATTGTCGGCGCCTGCCGCGACCGCAGCCCCGAAGAACTCGCCAAGCTGCCGCGCAACATGCGCGCGCTTCAGGATTGTCCTCGCGAGCGCTCGCCGGTGACGGTCGAATTGGAGCTTGATGGCCGCCTGCTGCATCATGAAGCGGTTCCGCCGTCCGGCCTGTCACGCGATGGCGCCTCGACCGTTTATCGGCGCTTCCCGCTGCGCGCGGGCGAACATCGATTGACGGTGCGCCTGAACGATTCGGCCCGGATTCCCGGTTTCAATTACCAGCGCAGCGAGATCATCCAATTGCACCCGGGCCAGGTGCTGGTCATTGACTTCAATCCCCAACAAGGCGGAGTGCTCATCAAATGAACGTGCCCACCCATCCTGCATCCCTTCCGGCGGATTCGGCTCCGCTTGACGCCCGCCTATCGGCCGCGCTGCCGCACACGGCGGATTTTTCGCTCGCCGTTCCGAATGACCTGCGGCTCGGACTTGCCCGCGCCTGGCTATGGCTGGCGCTGGCATCGCTGATCGGTTCGGGCGTCATGTCGATTCTGCTGGTGCTGTCGCGTACGCCCTACCTGCAGAAAATATTCCCGCTGGTCGATTTCTTCCGGGTAGCGCTGGTGGTTCATGTCGATCTGTCGGTGCTGGTATGGTTCATTGCGTTCGCCGGCGTGTTATGGAGCCTCAACGGCGGCAAACGATTCATCCTGCTCGCGTGGAGCGGCTGGGTGGCTTCCACGGCAGGCGCCGCCGCCATGACGCTCGCGCCATTCCTGGGTAGCGGCGGCCCCATCATGAGCAACTACGTGCCGGTGCTCGAAGATCCGATATTCATGAGCGGGCTCGCTTTTTTTGGCATCGGGTTCACCCTGCTCGTGCTGCGCAGCCTGCTGACCGCGCCCAAGGCCGGCCTCCGCCCGGACGGAGGCGCAGCGCTCGCTTTCGGCCTCAATGCAGCATCGGTATCGGCGGCGGTGGCGCTGTTCGCGCTGCTCTGGTCACTGATGAAGGTGCCGATGGCGCTCGAAGGCAAGGCTTATTACGAAATGTTGTTCTGGGGCAGCGGGCATGTGATCCAGTTTACTTACACCTTGCTGATGCTGGTTGCGTGGCTCTGGCTGGCCAACGCATGCGGTGCGCGCATTCCGCTCACGCCGCGCATCGCGTTGCTGCTGTTCGCCATCGGCCTGGCATCGGTTTTCGTGGTGCCGCCGATCTACCTCGCGCATGACGTGACCTCCGTCGAGCATCGGCAACTGCTGACCTGGCTCATGCGATTCGGCGGCGGTCTGCCGATTCTGCCGATGGGGCTCGCGGTTGTCATCGGGCTGGTGCGCGCTGGCCGTCCCGGACGCCTTGCGCCGGCGCAGCGGCCGCTGCATGCGGCGCTGGTGTCATCGCTCGTATTATTCGCCGTCGGCGGGCTGATCGGATTTTTGATCCAGGGAAGCAACGTCAAGATACCCGCCCATTACCACGGCTGCATTGTGGGTGTGACGCTCGCATTGATGGGGCTTGCCTACCACCTGCTGCCGCGCCTCGGCTATGCGCAGCCGGCATCACGGCTGGCGACTTGGCAACCCTATCTCTACGGGTTCGGCCAGTTGCTGCATATCGCCGGGCTGGTCTGGTCCGGCGGCTACGGCGTGCAACGCAAGGTCGCGGGCAGCGAGCAGGTATTGCGCAGCACGCAGGAGATTGTGGGGATGGGAATCATGGGGCTGGGGGGGCTGATTGCGATCATCGGCGGCCTCATCTTCCTGGTTGTGATGCTGCGCGCGATGATGCACTGCGACGCCGGCACGGCAAGGCGCTAACACGGTCTCAGGCCGCTACTCCAAATCCGGCCCGACCTGATAAACTCCGGGACATTTCTCAGACAATAAAAAGTCATGTCCACATTCCAGCCGGCGCCTTCCCCCCTCTTCACGCGTCTCGTCTACCTGGCCTTCGGCCTGATGGCGATGGTGCTCATGCTCAGCGCCTACCTGCGGCTTTCCGGCGCCGGCCTCGGCTGTGCCGGCTGGCCTGCCTGCTACGGTCAGGGCTATGCCGATCCGGCAATAAGCAAACAAGCCAACACCCCGGCACGTCTGGCGCACCGCCTGACCGCCACCTCGCTGAGCCTGGTCATTCTGGCGATTAGCGTCATGGCGTGGCGGCGACGCGCGCAAGCCATTGGCCAGTGGGGCGCCGCTTTGCTGGCGCTGGGCCTGACGCTGTTCTTATCCGTGCTCGGCATCTGGACTCCCGGCACTCGCCTGCCCGCCGTGGTGCTGGGCAACCTGTTGGGCGGGATGGCGCTGCTTGGCGTGCTGTGGTGGCTGTCCTTGAGCGCTCGCAGCCAGAACGCAAGCAGGGGCGACGCACGTTTTCGAACCGCCGCATGGTTTGGAATAGCGCTTCTGTTCGTGCAGATCGGATTGGGCGGATTGGTCAGCGCCAATTTCGCCGCCTCGGCTTGCACCCGTTTTCCCCTTTGCGAAACAGCTTGGTTTGATGCCTGGTCATGGGCCGCCTTCAATCCCTGGCGCGCGCTCATCGTGCAAGGCAACGGTGCGGTCGCCATTCCGCTGGATGCGGCAGCCATCCATGTCACCCACTGGGCAACGGCAGCGGCAATCGACATCTATCTTCTCTGGTTAGGATTAACGACCGCTAGTTCTGATGCGGCATCCAGATATGGCAAGGCGCTGGTCAGCCTCACTTTACTGCAAGCGCTTTTGGGGGTTGCCGCCGTAAAATATGCCCACCCCCTGGCGCTCGTGCTGGCCCATAACGCACTGGCGGCCCTGCTGCTGCTCACCCTGTTGAGCCTGGCCTATCGCCCGCATGATCATGCTTAAACTGATTCACCTGTCCGCTGTAGTTTGCAGCGGCGCTTTCTTTTTCACGCGGGGGATATGGATGCTGCAAGACTCCTCCCGGCTCCAGGCGCGCTGGGTAAAAATCTCGCCGCACGTGATCGATACCGTATTGCTCGTCTCCGCCCTGGCCTATGCTTTCCAGATTCAGCAATACCCTTTCGTGCATGGCTGGCTCACGGCAAAAGTATTGGGGCTGGCCGCCTATATCGTTCTCGGAACCATCGCGCTCAAGCGCGGTAAAACCAAAGCCGTCCGCGCCATCGCGTGGATTGGCGCACTCTTCACCTTTGGCTACATCGTGTGGGTTGCGCGCACCCACGAGCCTTTTCCGTTCATCTCCTGAGCGGGCTGCTTAGGCATCTGCCGGCAAGGATGCCGGCGCTACGAAACCACACAAAATACTTGATCGAAGCCTTAACAAGGGCGGGATAGCGTGATCAAGCTTCCAGTGTCGCCGGCTTGACGCCGGTCAGGAAATACTCAATCAAGTCCTGCACGCCGCGTATCGCGCTGCCGAAAGGCAGGCTCTCCGAACCACGGAAGAAGAGGCCTTTTTTGACGTCACCGCGCAAGGCAGCGGCAAGTTGCGCGTCGATGCAGAATTGGCCGATTTTAGCGATACCGTCGCGCAAGCCGCATTGAATCAGGCAATGCAGCGAGGAAGCGCAGCGCTCGCGGCCGCTTTTGGCACAGGCCTGCAGCTTGTTTTCACGACTGAGATAGTTCTTGAGCCAAGGCGTCAGCACGCCGCGCGCGGGCAGCCCCGCCACGCTCATGAAGGTAACGATCTCTTCCGGTTTGGCCTCGGCCAAGACTTTCTTGAAATTGAGATGGGCATCGCCCTCCTCCGTCACCGCGAACGGCGTGCCGATTTGCACCGCGCTCGCGCCCAAGCCGAGCAGCGCGCGAAGTTTCTCGTGAGTATTGATGCCGCCGGCGGGAACCAGCGGAATGCGCTCGCGCTCGATGCCGAGTTCCTTGAACAACTGGAAGATACTTTCCAGCACGCCGGGGAAATCGAAACGTGCATTGCCGACTTCTTGCAGATTCGGTGCGCCCAGATGCCCGCCGGCATAGCGCGGATGCTCGATCACGATCGCGTCCGGCAAACGGTTTTTGCGCATCCATTTCTTGAGCACGATGCCCACCCCGCGCGATTCGGACAGAATCGGAATCAGCGCCACCTCGGGGTAGCCCTCCGTCATCTCCGGCAAATCCAGCGGCAGACCCGCGCCCATCACCACCGCCTGCACCCCGCTCTCGCACGCCTGGCGTATCAAGGCGGGATGTTCGGTCACGGCCTTCATCACATTCACCGCCACCATGCCATGCCCTTGCGCCATGTCCAGCGCGGCGCGCACCTCGCGATCCAAGGCGATCAGGTTTAGCTTGTCCAGCTTATCTTTATCGCGGCAATGCCGGCTTTGCTCTACCAGATCGGGATGATGGTGACGCAAATCAATGCTGGCGATGGTGCCCACCGCCCCGCAACGCGCCACCGTGCCGGCCAAGCGGTGCGCGGACACGCCCACCCCCATGCCCCCTTGAACAATGGGCAGCAGGCGTTTGCCCTTGAGCTCGTATAACGGCAGATCGGATTCCATTTAGCGCTCCTACAGCGGAAAGAAAACACAGAGCGAGTCTTTTACGACCTTTTTATCCTAATGTAAAGGGGCTGGGGGGCTTGCTATTTACCTGCTTTGTTTGACCCATTGCTACGGCATAAAGTGGAAGCATGTGCGCTCTATTCACCGTCAAAATTTTCAGAAGACGGGGGAACCAAGCCAACGGTACTGCGATGATACGTCCGTCAGACAAATCGACCCACATGCTGTTTTCGTCAAAGCGCACGGATTTAGCTGAAGTGCTCATTCCAGCTCCTTTCGATCAATTCAACGTCTTGCTCCACTATTTCAGTCAGTTCACGTATCACTTCTTCACCCGCACCCAATCAATCAAGGGCAACCAATGCTCCAACTCCCTCTCGCTTTGCGAACGTGGCAGGTCGAACAGCGTCTCCCCCATCGCGGCGGCCTGGATGTAAACCTGGGTGTCACGCAGGTTGGTGATGACGGGTAGCTCGTACTTTTCAAAATAATGTTGCAGGGTGGCGGCGGCGCGGGTGCGGGGATCGACGCGCATGCCGATGACGCCGATATCGACGTGATGGTGGCGCAGCGATTTGTGTTCTTTCAGGGTATCGAAAAATTCCGAGGTGGCCCACATGTCGAATAATGAAGGCTGCACCGGCACCAGCACTTTGTTCGCGTGCTTGAGCGCGTTGGCGAGTTCCTTGCCGTGGATGCCCGCCGGCGCATCGAGGATCAGATAATCGGCGCCATGCGGCGGTTTGGCGAGATCGTCCTCGCGCGCATCCCAGCCGTGGATCGCCGGTAACTCGGCTGAGCGGATGGAGAGCCAATGCTGGCTGGATTGTTGGCGGTCCATATCGCCCAAGGTGACCGTATCGCCGTGCCAGGCCAGGAAACCGGCCAAGTTGGTGGAGAGCGTGGTCTTGCCAGCGCCGCCTTTGGGGTTGATGACCAGGATGGTTTGCATGGACTCCTCCTATCGTTTTTGTTCGAGGATTGAGAGGCTGCTACTACCCCATCATCCTAGCCTTCCACTCGCAAGGAGTACGCCGGTGGGTACCCCGCTGCTCCGCAGCGACCCTTCCGCAGCCCTTGAAGGGGAAGGAACTTGGGAAGGGACTTGGGATTGGATATTACGATACTTCGCGCCGCTCCAAAACTGCCTGGGCGAGGGTGCCGGTATCGGTATGCTCCAATTCCCCGCCCACGGGCACGCCGCGCGCGATGCGGGTGACTTTGATGCCGCGCTCTTTCAATACTTCGCCCAGGTAATGCGCCGTGGCTTCGCCCTCGACGGTGAAGTTGGTGGCGAGCAGCACTTCTTTGACCACGCCGTCGGAGGCGCGCTTGATCAGGCGGTCGAGGTGCAGTTCTTTCGGGCCGATGCCATCCAGGGGCGAGAGCCGGCCCATGAGCACGAAATACAGGCCTCGATAGACTTGAGTCTGCTCCATCATCATCAGATCGGCGGGCATTTCCACCACGCACAAGGTTGTGGCGTCGCGATTGGGCGAGCTGCACAGGCTGCACACCAATTCTTCGGTGAAGCTGTTGCACTTTTGGCAATGCTGGATTTTGGAAAGCGCGTTCGACAGGCCGCTCACCAGCCGCGCCGCGCCCTGACGGTCGTGCTGCAAGAGGTAATAAGCCATGCGCTGCGCCGACTTCGGCCCCACCCCAGGCAGGCAGCGCAGGGATTCGATGAGATCGTCGAGGGTGGAAGGGGGTTTCATCGGATATATGTTAGGGGAAAGGCGTGAGGTGTAAGGAGTAAAACCTTGGGTCGGCGCGCACCTCACGCCTTACCCCTCACGCCTCACGCTCTAATCAGAACGGCATCTTGAACCCAGGCGGCAAGCCCATGCCCGAGGTGAGCGAGCCCATTTTTTCCTGGCTGGTGGATTCGACTTTGCGCACGGCGTCGTTCATCGCGGCGGCGACCAGGTCTTCCAGCATGTCTTTGTCGTCGGCGAGCAGGCTGGGGTCGATGGCGACGCGCTTGACGTCATAGCGGCAGGTCATGATGACTCTGACCATGCCCGCGCCGGCTGCACCTTCTACTTCTACAGAAGCGAGCTGCTCCTGCATCTTTTTCATGTTCTCTTGCATCATCTGGGCCTGTTTCATCAGACCGCCCAAGCCGCCTTTCATCATGCTGCTCTCCTGCTATTGCTGTAAGGGTTTAATGGTGGATTCGATCACTTTGGCGTCGAACTGTTCAACCAGGTCGCGCACAAAGGGATCTTGCTCGATGGATTCAATGGCGCGCTGCTCGCGTACGGCTTTTTGGTTTTGCGACACTTGCACCGGCGTGGGGCCGGTGGTGACGCCCAATTCAATGTTCAATTTGATCGGCCGCCCGAAATGCTCGGTGAGCGCGTTCTTGAGTTTTTCTTGATACGGCTTTTCGGCGAGGTGTTTATGTGCGGGGGGCAGGGTGAGCTTGAAGCTGTCGTTTTCCATGCTTTTTAATTCGCAGTGCTGCGCCAGCATCATCGCCATGCCGCCGAGCTTGAGCTTGCCCACCAGGCTGATCCAATCGCCGTTGAATGCGCCGGGGGCGGAGGCAGTTGGCGCGACATAGGGCGCGGCAGGCGGAGCTTGCACATTCGCTGCCGCCGCTACAGGCGCTACGCTGGGATTAGTTTTTTTTTGCGCTGATGCAGCAGGTGAATTGCTAACCAGCCCCGCCGCTTCGGGCCGGAACGACAGCATGCGCAGCAGCGTCATGGTGAAGCCGGCATAGTCGTCCGGCGCCAAGTAGAGGTCTTTACGTCCGTGCAGCACGATTTGATAGTAGAGCTGGGTTTCTTCCGCGCCGAAGGTCTGCGCCAGCGCATCGATGCGCGCCTTCTCCGGCAAATCATCGGCCAGCGCTTCCGGCACGGTTTGCGCCAGCGCGATCTGGTGCAGCAACACGCCCAAATCTTGCAGCGCCGCGTCGAAGGACAGGCTGCGGGTCGCCATATTGTCGGCCACGGCCAACAAACCCACGCCATCCTGGCGCGACAGCGCATCGAGCAGATCGAACAGATATGCCTGATCTACCGCACCCAGCATGGCGCGCACTTCCGCTTCTTGAATCTGCCCGCTGCCGTAGGCGATGGCTTGATCGGTGAGGCTCAGCGCATCGCGCATGGAGCCCTGGGCCGCGCGCGCCAACAAACGCAGCGCGGGTACATCAAACGGCACGCCCTCCTCTTTCAGCACATTTTCCAAGTGGCCGATGATGGCTTGCGCCGGCATCTGCCGCAGGTTGAATTGCAGACAGCGCGACAGCACGGTGACGGGAATCTTCTGCGGGTCGGTGGTGGCGAGAATGAATTTCACATGCGCCGGCGGCTCTTCCAGCGTTTTCAGCATGGAGTTGAACGCCGCCTTGGACAGCATGTGCACCTCGTCGATGAGATACACCTTGAAGCGGCCGCTGGTGGGTGCGTATTGAGCGTTGTCCAACACCTCGCGCATATTGTCGATGCCGGTGTTGGAAGCGGCGTCGAGCTCGATCATGTCCACGTAGCGGCCGCGATCGATCTCGGTACACGCCGCGCACACGCCGCACGGCTTGGAGGTGATGCCGGTCTCGCAGTTGAGGCACTTGGCGATGATGCGGCCCAGCGTGGTCTTGCCCACGCCGCGCGTGCCGGTGAGCAGATAAGCGTGGTGCAGGCGGTTTTGATCCAGCGCGTTGGACAGCGCGCGCACCACATGCTCTTGCCCCACCATGTCGGCGAAGTTTTTAGGGCGCCATTTACGCGCGAGGACTTGATAGGTCATGCCGGTATTTTAACAGGCTGGAGGGCGGCTTAGCGCAGCGCAAGCCAGCAAGTTTTCAGAAAGCTGGCTTTAGCCAAAAAATACAATTCGAACCGCCAAGGCGCCAAGAACGCCAAGAAAAAACAAGCTTTTAGCAGTCTCGTGCTCATCACCATATGGGCGAGCATTGAAATACTCAAGCCGCTTTGCCTTTAACTTGGCGCTCTTGGCGTCTTGGCGGTTCAATGGCCTTTAGCGATTTTTAAGAAATAAGAAATGGGGGGGTGGCGAGCCTAACCCCCGGCACTTGCAGTGAGTAGCTGTGGCTGCTTCCTTCCGGACCTGACCAGATTCACCACCTTGCAATGCGGGGAGGCCCGCCATGAAAACGCCACTTCAGAAACAGAAGTGGGCCGGGATAATCGCCGATCCACCAGGAGAAATCAAGCTAAATCACAGCCGCGCATGCGGTCGTGGTAGCGCGCCCGGTAGAGCACGCGCTTATGCCGTGGGCTGTCGTCGAACCCCGACCGGTCATGCAACACGTTATTGCAGATCAGGCCCATGCCGGGTGCTAAGCGCACATGAAAAATATAGGGCGAATCGGCGGCGAGGATCGCTTCCAGGGCGGCCACTGCGGCTTTCACTTCGGGAGTATCTTTCCACACGATGCTTTTGGTGCGCGCGGTGTAGCGCATGTGCAGCGCGCCGATCGAAGGCAGCACCGAAAATACCGGGCCGGTTTCCTCGGCGCGGGCGATGCCGCTCTCGTCCAGGCGCGCGGGGATGGTCATCACATCCGGCGCGCTTAGCGCACGGATGTATTCGGGGTTCCGGTCGCGCAGCAAGATGTAGGCGATCTCATGATCGAGCAGGCGGTTGTCGCCGCCCTCTTCCGCGCTTTGCACGCAATGCAGAACCAGGCCGCAGACGCGGCGATCGACCGTGTTGTAATAGCCGTCGGTGTGCCAGCGTATCGGCTTGTTGGTGTAGGGGATGAATTCGCTGCGCGGAGCATGCGGATCAGGCGCGACGGTGAGCGTGGAAATCGCATCTTCGTCGGCGAGCAGGTTGTGGTCGAGGCTGCTCATGCCGAATTGCTCGCCCATGCGGCGCGGCAAATCCTTGTCCGCTTCGGTATGGGCGCTGGCGTAGATCGCCATATTGGCGCGGCGGCAGCGATCCAGTATCGCGGCGTGTTCAATCGGGGTAAGCCGGCGCGGGTCGCGCACTTCGACGATCAGCTCCTCTGCTCGCTGCGGAAAGTGCGCCAGCTTGGCGTCGCGCCACAGCCGATAGGCCGCATCGTCCGCCAGATCGAAAGGGTTGCGCATCATGCCTGCGCCTGACGCGGGAAAAAGCCATTGATGAGCTTGGCAACGGTCTCGATCGCTTCCGGCGCCTGGAATTCGATGATCTGATCAATGATCCAGGTTTGGTCGTGCGCCTCCATGCGCTCGCGCATCACATTCGCCAAATAGCGTTTGATGGCGTAATTCGGCTCATCCGGCGGAAACTCGAAGGTCGCGTAATCATCCGAGCGGCGGTTGAGAAAATCCAGAAACTCGCCTTGGTAATCGCGCGTGTCATGGTCATCGTTGAGCAGATCGTGAATATTGGCAGCGATATACTCGCCCAGCTTGACGCCCGCCGCGCCGATCAATGCAGTGCGGCGTTCATCATCCACACGCTCGAACAGCATGCGGTCGGCGATATGCAGCATGAATGCGCCCATTTCGGCGATGATGCCAAAGCCGCGCGCAGGGCCGCCGATGTCGTAATTCGCCTGGGAAATATCGTCCACGGATTTGGAAGCCATCTTCCAAAAATTCAGCGCGAGCACGCTCGCGGTTTCATCTTCTGCGCGGCCGGCGTCTTTGCGAAACCAGGTGGTTTTGATGCGTAACTTGGCCATTAATATCCTTTGGCTACCGGGTGGGCCGGGTCGGCGACCCATTCGCTCCATGAACCGGCGTAGAGCTTGGAGCCTTTGAATCCGGCGATTTCCATCGCCAAAATATTATGGCAAGCGGTGACGCCCGACCCGCACATGTGAATTACCTGCTGAGGCGGCTTGCCATCCAATACCTCACCATACAGCTCGCGCAATTCATCCGCCGACATCATGGCGCCACTCATGCTGAGATTGTCGTCGAACGGCAAATTCACCGCATGCGGCACGTGGCCCGCAACGGGATCGAGCGGCTCCATCTCGCCGATGAAGCGCATCTCGGCGCGCGCATCGAGGATCAAGGCCGAATGCGTTTGTGAAGCATCCAGCACGGCATCCGCACCCGCCAGCATGTCGCTGCGAACCTGGGGCACAAATGGTTTGGGCGTTACCTGCGGCACATCCGGCGTGAGCGGTCGTTGTTCGCGTTGCCATTTCGGCAAGCCGCCATCCAGCAAGGCCACGGCATCGTGGCCCAGCCAGCGCAACATCCACCACAAGCGCACCGCCATCGCGCCAAAACTGTCGTCGTACACCACGACTTGGGTTTGATGATCGATGCCCCAGGCGCCGAGCGTGCGCGCGAACACCTGCGGATCAGGCAGGGGATGGCGGCCATTGCCGCCGTTTTTAGCGCCGGACAAATCCGCATCCAAATGCGCGTAGCGCGCACCGGGAATATGCCCTTGCGCATAGGCTTTACGCCCCGCTTCGGTATCAGTCAGGGTAAAGCGGCAATCCATCACGACCCAATTCGGGTCGGGGAGGTGAAGTGCTAGCTGTTCTGTGGAAACGAGGGTGGTGTGCATGCATGTGAGGTGTGAAGCGTGAGGAGAAAAGCGCAGCAACGTCGCCGCCTCACACCTCTCACCTCACACTTTTCCCGGCTTAGTAGCCACCCTTGCCGAACGGCTTGGGCAACGCCGCCACACGCACGGCTTGGCGCGCCGGTTGCATCGGGAACAAGTCGTACAACTTCTTCTTCCAATCCAAACCCGGATGCTCTTCGTCCATTTCTTTGATGAAGTTGCGGAAATTGGGGGTCTGCCCATCTTCCTTGTATTTGCGGCGCAGAAACTCAATCACCATCCAGTGTTCGTCGGTCAAGTTGAGGCCCTCTTCCGCCGCGATCACTTTTGGCGCTTCTTCATCATAATTCGGCTCGAGCAAAAATTTCTCGTCGTCGTACTCGAATTCCTCACCGTTAATCATATAACCCATAAGTGATCTCCTCTGATCCAAAAGTTAAGTAAATGCCAAAAAAAAATTAACTCACCGCCGTGATCGACTTGTGCGGAATGAATATTCCACAGCCGAGCTTGCGATTGGTGCCCAAACCCTGTTCCTGAATCTGTAATGCGTGTTCCATCTGCATTCCATGCAGCATTAGGCTATAGCCGTATTCGATCCCCTGCGCCGTGGTCAAGGTTTGGCGTTTGCCGCAAATAAAACGGCTGTCGATTTTATACGCATCCAGTTCACTCAGGATAGCTTGCGTAAATTCTCGCTCATCCGCATACCCGGTGGTAACGCAATGCGCATATAAGGGCGTGTGCCAGGACAAGGGCCGAAGCTTGCCCGCGCCGATGGCGAAGGCCTTGCCGCCGAGCTGGAACGCACGCCCGGTAAGTTGCAATAACTCCGGCGCGCGCTCGCGCGCAGCGCGAAAAACCAGCTTGCCGCGCCGGTTGAGCATCAAATTACCATCCCCGAGATCCGCCCCTTGCACCGGGTGAATCCCCAGCAAGGGCTCATCCGCGATCCACGGCAGGAGTTCCACCAGCGCCAAATACAGCGGATAGCCGTGATCCTTAGGCAGCATCGCGCCTTTCAATTCGAATTGGATATCCGTTACTGCGGCTTCGTTCATATCCTGCTTGACGAAGCTCTCTTCCGCTAGCCAGCCGATGATGATGCTCCTGTTGCCGGGCAGAACATGGCCAACTTGGTAAGTTTTTCCATCGCTGCGCCCCTTGTTGTAAAATACGAACCCCTTAAGATAATCAATCAAGTAGGGGCAAATCAAGCCTTCTCAAGCCAGACTGCCTAATCAGGGGGTAGGTATACTCCCTTTGGGTAGTGCGGAGCTAGCTACTCAGAATGATAGTGCCGGGTATTAACACGGCAGTAATATTTTGCCCACTTCAAGCCGACAGCCCTACCTCGGCAAGTCAAATTGGACCCGCGTTGAAAGCGTTGACTTCCAGCGGGAAAATGCAGGTTTAAACGATTTTTTAGTAAACGGAGAGACACGTCATGGCTAAGAAAATGCACGATACGCCTATGCTAGACCAGTTGGAAAGCGGACCCTGGCCCAGTTTTGTAACCGGCTTGAAGCGTATGGCCAAAAACAACGATATGGCGGTCGATCTGCTCGGCCAACTCGAAGCCTCCTACCGCGACCTCAAGGGCTACTGGAAGGGGGGCACCGTAGGGGTGTTCGGTTATGGCGGCGGCGTGATTCCGCGCTTCACCGAACTCAAAGAGAATGACAAGCCCGTATACCCGGATGCCGCCGAATTTCACACCCTGCGTATTCAACCCCCTGCTGGCATGCACTATAGTTCGAAGCTGCTGCGCGACATGAGCACCCTGTGGGAAAAACATGGTTCCGGCTTGATCGCCTTCCACGGCCAATCGGGCGACATCATGTTCCAAGGCTGCACCACTGAAAACGTACAACCCGCCTTCGACGAGCTCAACGAAATGGGCTTCGACATGGGCGGCGCCGGTCCCGCACTGCGCACCTCCATGTCCTGCGTCGGCGCCGCACGCTGCGAAATGTCTTGCTACGACGAAGCCCGCGCACTGCGCATCGTGATCAACAATAACCTGGACGATATGCACCGCCCAGCGTTGCCCTACAAATTCAAGTTTAAATTCTCCGGCTGCCCGAATGACTGCGTAAACTCGATTCAGCGTTCCGACATGGCCACCATCGGCACCTGGCGCGACAACATTCAAGTCAACGAAAAACTTGCAAAAGAATACATGGCCACGCATGGCATGGACAAGCTGATGACTGACGTGGTCGGCCTCTGCCCGACTAAAGCCTTGTCGGTCAAGAAAATCAGCGAAGTCTCCAAAGCCGAGGGGATCAGCAGCGTTGCTGTGAACGACACCCACGCCCTGCAAATCGAAAATCACAACTGCGTGCGCTGCATGCACTGCCTGAACGTCATGCCGGGCGCCCTGCTACCGGGAAAAGATCGCGGCGTCTCGATCCTGATCGGCGGCAAAAGTGTACTTAAAATCGGCGCGACCATGGGCACCATGGTGATCCCGTTCATGAAACTCGAATCCGACGAGGATTACGAAAAACTGAATGAGCTCGCACGTAATGTCATCGACTTCTTCGCCGAGAACGCCTTGGAGCATGAGCGTACCGGCGAGATGATCGACCGCATCGGCCTGGTTAACTTCCTGGATGGCGTCGGCATCGAAGTGGATCCGAACATGATCCTCGAACCACGCTCCAACCCGTATGCCCGTATGGATGGTTGGGATGAGGAAGTGGAGAAGTGGAACGAGCGCCAAGCCGGCTAACGTTTGCCCTATCAGCTAATTCGTTAAAGAGGAATAATCATGGCAGAAATGCGTCAACCAATCGAATGCGGTGTGCCGGAAGCTAATCAGTACATGCACCCGACCATGCTCAAGAATTATGGCAAGTGGGTTTATCATAGCCATCCAAAGCCAGGCGTCTTGTATCACCTCGCCGAGAGCGGCGATGAAATCTGGACGGTCAAAGCCGGCACCCAGCGCCAAATGGATGGTTACACCATCCGCAAACTGGCCGACATCGCCGACCAGTACGCTGAAGGTTTCGTGCGCTTTACCACGCGCTCCAACATCGAATACATGGTCACGGACGAAAAGAAAGTCGAACCGCTGATCAAAGCCCTATTCGATGGCGGCTTCCCGGTTGGCGGCACGGCCAACTCGGTGTCCATGATTTCGCACACCCAAGGGTTCTTGCACTGCGACATTCCCGGCACCGACGCCTCAGGCGTGGTCAAGGCGCTGATGGACAATCTCTACGACGAGTTCATCAAATGCGAAATGCCAAACCGGGTGAAGCTTTCCACTTCTTGCTGCGAAATTAACTGCGGCGGCCAAGCTGATATCGCGATCATCATGCAACACACCAAGCCGCCCAAGATCAATCACGATCTCGTGGCGAACGTATGCGAGCGCCCCACCGTGGTCGCGCGCTGCCCGGTGGCGGCGATTCGCCCCGCCCTGGTAAACGGCAAGCCTTCGTTGGAAGTGGATGAGAAGAAGTGCATCTGCTGCGGCGCGTGCTATCCCCCTTGCCCCCCGATGCAGATCAACGATCCGGAACACTCCAAGATCGCGATCTGGGTGGGCGGCAAGAACTCCAATGCGCGCTCGCGTCCAACCTTCCATAAGCTGGTCGCATCCGGCCTGCCAAACAATGCACCCCGCTGGCCGGAAGTAGGCGAAGTGGTCAAGAAAATCCTCAGCGTCTATAAAGCCGATGCGCGCCCCTGGGAACGCATGACCGACTGGATCGATCGGATTGGCTGGCCAGGGTTCTTCGAGAAAACCGGTCTTCCTTTCACCAAGTATCACATTGATGATTGGAAGGGACACCGTCGCACGCTCAACGCATCGGCGCACATCCGCTTTTAATTAGGCTTCATCATTCCCGGATCTCTGTCGAGATCGGGAATGGTGCTATTAAAAAACCTTACTAAAATCAGGGGTTTTAATGAAATTCGCAATCATGATTAACGAGGGTGTGTATCAACACCAATCGACCGACAGCGCCTATCAATTTGCCAAAGCCGCAATTGAAAAAGGGCATGAGGTTCCGCGTATATTTTTCTATCACGACGGGGTATATAACGCGAGCAGTCTGACCGAACCGCCGCAAGACGATCGCAACATCGTTACGCGCTGGGCCAAGCTGGCGAAAGAACACAATATCGATATGGTGGTGTGCGTCGCTGCTGCGCTTCGCCGCGGCATCAAGGACGAGAACTTGGCCGAGGGATTCCGCATTTCCGGCCTGGGTCAGTTGGTCGAAGCAGGTATTCAAGCCGACCGCTTGGTCGTGTTTGGCGATTAATGGGGGATGAAATGACTGAAGCTACTGGCGGCATCGACTTCGAAGATGAAGACGCATCCGGCGTCATCAAGAAGTTCATGTTTGTAAATCGCAAAGCCCCTTACGGCACGATCTACGCATTGGAATCACTGGAGGTGGTGCTGATCAGCGCCGCTTTCGATCAAGACGTCAGCCTGACCTTTATGGATGACGGCGTATATCAAATCGTCAAAGGGCAGCATACCAAGGCAATCGATGTGAAAAACTTCTCCCCTACCTATCGGGCGCTGGAAGGTTACGACATCGAAAAACTCTACGTCGAAAAAGAATCGCTCGATCAACGCGGCCTCACCGAAGCCGATTTGTTGGTTGACGTGCAAGTCATGAGCTCGGCGGAAATCGCCAAGGTCATGGCCGAGCAAGACGTAGTCATCAGCTTCTAAGGGGATTGAGATGCTGCATATTGTGAACAAATCACCGTTTGAAAATAGCACGCTGGACAGCTGTCTGCGTGTTGCGTTGAACGAACCTGGCGCCTCGCTGCTGCTCATCGAGGATGCGGTGTACGCGGCTTCAAAGAGCGGTAACTTTGAAAGCGCCATTAAGGACGCATTGGGCAAAGTGAAAGTTTATGCCCTTTGGCCCGACATCGAAGCACGCGGCATGCAGGATCGCGTAATTGAAGGAATCAAAATGGTCGACTACGGCGGTTTTGTGGATCTGGTTGCCGAACACAGCAACTGCCAATCCTGGCTGTAACACAATCTTTAGTGAGAGGAGTAATGCAATGTCTTCAGTAGAATTGAACGGCAAGTCTTATGAAACGGACGAGGAAGGCTATCTGGTGAATTTGGGTGAGTGGGATGAAAACATCGCCGCCTACCTGGCCGAGCAGGAAAAGGTTGACATGACCGAGAGTCACTGGGAAGTCGTGAACTTTCTGCGTGAATACTACAACGACTACCAAATCGCCCCGGCCATCCGCGTGCTGACCAAAGCGATCGGCAAGAAGCTCGGGGCTGAAAAAGGCAACAGCAAGTACCTGTACGAACTGTTCCCTTACGGCCCCGCAAAGCAGGCGTGCAAAATCGCCGGCCTGCCCAAGCCGACCGGCTGTATCTAACCCTAATAGTCGCGCAGCGCGCCGCTTGATCGAATCAAGCGGCGCCCTTCACGCACAACATCATTGCCAAATGTGAGGTAGGTCATGCCCGTTCTGACCATTGTGTACGCTAGCTTGTTTTACGCCGCCACCGCCATTCTGGTGTTTGGGGTCGGCTATAAAGTCTATGGCTACGCGCGCACCCCTGCCCCGCTCAAGATTCCGACTACGCCCGCCCCGACCACCGCGTCCGGCGTGGCCTTTCGCATGGCCCGCGAGGTCGTGCTGTTTGAAAGCCTGTTCAAGTCCAACAAGTGGACTTGGATGTTTGGCTATTTATTCCACGGCGCCCTGGTGCTCGTGCTGTTGCGCCACTTCCGCTATTTTCAGGAACCGGTATGGCTGGTGATCGACTTGATCCAGCCGTTTGGCCTCTATGCCGCATTCGGCATGGTGGCCGGCCTGGGTGGCCTGTGGGCGCGCCGCTTCCTGGTGGATCGCGTGCGTTACATTTCCACCTTATCCGATCATTTAATGCTGGCCTTGCTCCTGGCCATCGCGCTGTCGGGGCTGGGCATGAAATACGTCGCGCATACCGATATCATCAACCTCAAAGCATTCATGCTCGGCTTAATGGCGTTTGAATTACAGCCATTGCCGGAAGACCCCTTCCTGCTGATCCATCTCGGGCTGGTAGCAACGTTGATGATTATCTTCCCGATCAGCAAGCTATTGCATGCGCCTGGCGTATTCTTCAGTCCCTCGCGCAACCAAGTAGATAACCCGCGTGAGCATCGCTATGTCGCAGCGTGGGCGGCTAAGCTCGACCAAAAATAGGACGCTCTAAAATGGCAGCCCCGACATTCGAAGTTCCCAAACTCAAAGAAATTTCCGAGGTACCGCGCATCCAACCAGGCGCGATGGCCCATACGAAATCCTTTGTCGCATCGGCGCCGATTCAGCAAGCGATTGGCTTCCCCGGCGAATTGGTGGAAAACTGGGAAGAAAAAGCCATTGAAAAAATGGGCGATCTATTGGGTAAGTATCGCTCGTTTAAGGTTTATTTGGACGCCTGCGTCCACTGCGGCGCTTGCAGCGACAAATGCCATTACTTCCTCGGCACCGGCGATCCGATCAACATGCCGGTCGCACGCCAGGATTTAGTGCGTAATGTGTACCGCCGCCACTTCACCTTTGCCGGAAAATATTTCCCCAAACTGGTGGGCGCGAAGGATTTGACTCGCGACGTGCTCGACCAGTGGTACGCCTATTACAACCAATGCTCCGAATGCCGCCGCTGCTCGGTGTTCTGCCCCTACGGCATCGACACCGCCGAAATTACCATGGGCGCGAAGGAAATCCTCGACTCGGTCGGCTACGGCCAGAAATACACCAACGAGATCATCGGCAAAGTTCAGCGCATCGGCAACAATCTGGGCCTGCCCGGCCCGGCTTTGCAGGACACGCTGGAAGGATTGGAAGAAGACATCGAAGCCGACACCGGCGTGGCGGTGCGCATGCCGCTGGACCAGAAAGGCGCGGAAGTGCTGCTGGTGACGCCTTCCGCCGACTTCTTCTCCGAACCGCATGTGGAATCACTCATCGGTTACGCCAAGGTATTCCACGCTGCAGGCATTAGCTGGACGCTGTCCTCGCATGCATCCGAAGCGGGCAACTTCGGACTGTTCATCGGCAACTACGAAACCATGCGCAATATTGCGCTGCGCATTCGTGAAGCCGCGCTGGAGCTAGGCGTCAAACGCATCATCGTCGGCGAATGCGGCCATGCCTGGCGTGTCGCCTATAGCTTCTGGAATACGCTGGCCGGTATCGGCGCCGGCGGCAACGATCCGTTCTCGATAGAATTGCAGCAGCAACTCGATCCGCGCTATCCCGCACCGCAGCATATTTGTGAATTCACTTATGATTTGCTGAAGCGCGGCGCGATCACAGTGGACAAATCGGCGAACGATCATCGCGTCATCACCTATCACGATTCCTGCAACGTGGCGCGCGCCTCGCGCATGGGCGACATGCCCGGCGGGCAATTCGTGATTCCGCGCGAAATCATCAAAATGGTCGCGAACCATTATCACGACATGGCGGCGGAAACCATTCACGAAAGCACTTTCTGCTGCGGCGGCGGCGGCGGCTTGTTGACCGACGATCTCATGGAATTGCGCGTCAAGGGTGCACTGCCGCGCATGGAAGCATTGAATCACGTTGTGCAAGATCACCAGGTCAACTTCATGGCCACGATCTGCGCAATCTGCAAGGCCCAATTCAGCAAGGTTCTACCCTACTACGGTTTTGAAATGGGCATGGTAGGCGGCATACATCAGCTGGTCAGCACCGCAATCCAGCTGGGCCCCAAACAATAATATTTTGAACTAAACGAGTACGACTGTTTAAGGAGATTCAGATGGCAGCCCCAAATCAACCGAAAACCGAAGGCCTGTCCTACCGCCGTTTCAAGGATGGTGAAACCAAGCCCCGCACGATGTCCAACTGGCTGTTCGAAGGTGATGAGACGTATAAATGTCCTGAATACGTACTGGCCACCCCGCCATGCCAAGGCAGCTGCCCCTCCGGTGAAGACATTCGCGGCTGGCTCAACATCGTGCGCGGCATTGAAAAGCCGCCAGCGGGCGCCCCATGGCAGGAATACGCATTCCGCCGCATCACTTCCGCCAACCCCTTCCCCTCGGTCATGGGCCGTGTGTGCCCCGCCCCATGCGAGAGCGGCTGCAACCGCAACATGGTCGAAGACAAAGTCGGCATCAATTCGATCGAACATTTTATCGGTGAATGGGCGATTGAAAACAATTTGGCCTTCACCGCGCCCGAAACCAAAACCGGTAAAAAAATCGCCATCATCGGCGGCGGCCCGGCCGGTCTATCGGTCGCCTATCAGTTGTCTTTAAAAGGCCACTCCTGCACGATTTTCGACGAGCACAAGGAACTGGGCGGCATGATGCGCTACGGCATTCCCGGCTTCCGTACGCCGCGCAAGATTCTCGATGCGGAAATCAAACGCATTACCGACCTGGGCGTTGAAGTGCACACCAATACGCGCATCGGCACCGACATCACGCTCGCACAACTGGAAAAAGACTACGATGCGATTTTCATGGGCATGGGCGCACAAAGCGGACGGCCCTTGCCGGTTGATGGCGCGGATGCGCCGAACTGCGTCACCGCGATGGCCTTCCTGCGCGCTTTTAACGATGGGCGTTTGCAACACGTCGGCCAGAAAGTGGTCGTAATTGGCGGCGGCGATACCTCCATCGACGTCGCCACCGTGGCGCGCCGCCTCGGCAATATCACCAAGATCAACGAAAGCGACCGTCCTGAGTATGTGATCCAAGGTCATGTTGCGCATGACGTTGCTTCAGTCTCCGCGCGCCAAGGCGCGGAAGTGGTGCTCATTACGCGCGCTACGATCGAAAAGATGAATGCGGCCAAGGCAGAAGTAGAACACGCCCTGTCCGAAGGAATCATCATCAAGGGCGGCCTCACGCCGATCGCCGTGGTGAAAGGCGCGGATGGCCGCGCCACTGCACTGCGTGTTGCCGAATTCGAAGTGATTAAGAATGAAACCAAGATCAAAGAGGGCACGGAATTCGATATCCCCGCCGACCTGATCGTGTCCGCAATCGGCCAAGCCGTCGATTTCACCGGCATGGAAGAATTTGATAACGGCAAAGGCTTGATGAGCGCCGACAAAAACTACCGCGTGCCGGGCAAGGAAAAGTACTTCGTGGGCGGCGACGTGTTGCGCCCACACCTGCTCACCACCGCCATCGGCCACGGCTCCATCGCTGCCGACAGCATCGATCGCTTCCTGGCAACGGAAGAGTTGGAAAAGCGTCCCAAAGTGGATGTGCACTTCTTCGACGTATATCGCAAGATGGTCGAAAAGGGGCTGAAGCTCGATGAGTATGACCACAAGGCTAGCTGGGGCACCTCGGAAAAGAACTTCGCGATGCACAACTTCGAGGACCGTTCCTCGAAATACGTGATTCCCTCGAACGAACTGTTTCTGGGCCACTTCCCCAAAACGCCGCGTCATATTCGCGAAGAGATCAACCTTAGCGCCGAGCAAGCACTGGGCAACTTTGAAGAGCGCTTGATGACCCTATCCGATAAGGATGTGGTCGCAGAAGCCAAGCGTTGCATGAGCTGCGGCCTGTGCTTCGAATGCGACAACTGCGTGATCTATTGCCCACAGACCGCCGTATTCAAGGTCAAACGCGACAAGCAAACGACCGGCCGCTATGTGGATACCGATTACACCAAGTGCATCGGTTGCCATATTTGCGCTGACGTGTGCCCGAGCGGCTACATCAAAATGGGTATGGGTGATTGATTATGTTTCGGCTGTCTAACCGGATGTGGAAATGGGCGGCGGGCATCCTCGCGGTGCTGCTGCTCTCGGTTGGCGCGTACGCTGCCAGCGCGACGGACAAGGTCAGCCGCACCGCCAAGCCCGAGATCGTGATCGACCGAAGCAAAAGCGGTGACAAGTGCGTGGAAGAAACCAGCTTCATGCGCAAAAACCACATGAAACTGCTGATGCACCAGCGCGATGAAACGATGCACAAGGGTATCCGCACCGAAAAGCACAGCCTGCAAAAATGCATCAGCTGCCACGCCAGCAGCAAGGACGACAGCGTGCTCGGCAGCAATGAGCATTTCTGCCAGGGCTGCCATACCTATGCTGCGGTCAAAATGGATTGCTGGGAATGTCATGCCAGCAAGCCGAAGCAGGCAGCGCCGGGCGCCGCCCCCGCTGTCGCCGCTGCCGCACCGGCGCCTGCTAGCAAAGTTGGAGCGGACAAAAAATGAGCGATAAGCAACCTCTCAATTCATCCAAAGAAGTCGACGAACACCGCCGCAACTTTATCGGTGCGTCGGCGGCGCTGGCGGGGCTAACGGTCGCGCCCGGCGTCGTCGTTTACGGCCTCGCCCACGCCAAGCCCGACAGCGAGCCGGTCAGCAACAAGGTACGCTGGGGCCTGCTGGTCGATGCCACAAAGTGCGCCGAGGGTTGCACCGATTGCGTCACCGCTTGCCATACCGAAGCGCACGTCCAAGCGGGCGCGCTGGAAACCGACCCGCACTGGATCCGCAAGGTTGAATTGAAAGATATGCGCACCGGCCGCAGCGAATCGCTGCCGGTCATGTGCCAGCATTGCGAAAAACCGCCATGTGTGGATGTCTGCCCCACCGGCGCCTCGTTCAAGCGGGCCGACGGCATCGTACTGGTCGATCGCCACATCTGCATCGGCTGCCGCTACTGCGTGATGGCTTGCCCCTACAAAGCGCGCTCCTTCATCCACGAAACGCTGACTGACCAGAATCCGGATATCCCGCGCGGAAAGGGCTGCGTGGAGGCCTGCACGATGTGCGTCCATCGCGTGGATCGCGGCCAGCAACCCGCTTGCGTCGAGGCCTGTTCCAAAGCGGGCCATAATGCGATTATTTTCGGTGATTTAAACGATCCCAACAGCGACATCGCAAAACGCGTCGCGGGACATCCCACGTCGCAATTGCGCGCCGATCTGGCGCTCAATCCCGGCGTGCGTTACGAAGGGCTCTAATCCATGGCATCCATCACTTTCCGTGAAATCGAAGGCAGCAGCCCGCGCTATTGGTTCTTGCTCGGCTTTATCGCGCTGTTTGCCGCACTCGGCCTCGGCGCCGCCTATTACATGGAGCACCACGGCCATATCGTCACCGGCATGAGCAACTCGATCGTATGGGGCACGCCGCATGTGTTCGCGGTTTTCCTGATCGTCGCCGCCTCCGGCGCGCTCAACGTCGCCTCCATTGCCTCGGTCTTCGGCAAGGTCATGTACAAACCGCTGGCGCCGTTATCGGCTCTATTGGCGTTTGCCCTGCTCATGGGCGGGTTGACGGTGCTGATGCTGGACCTCGGGCGGGCGGATCGCCTGATTGTCGCCATGACCCACTACAACCTGAAATCGGTATTCGCCTGGAACGTGGTGCTGTACACCGGCTTCTTCTCGATCGTTGCGGCCTACATCTGGACCATGATGGAAAAGAAGATGAACGCTTACTCGAAAGCCGCCGGCATGGCGGCCTTCATCTGGCGCCTCATCCTCACCACCGGTACCGGCTCGATCTTCGGCTTCCTCGTCGCGCGCGATGCCTACAGCTCGGCCTTGCTGGCCCCGATGTTCATCATTCTCTCGTTTGCCTATGGCCTGGCGGTGTACCTGCTGGTGTTAATGGCGGCTTATACCTGGAGCGGCCGCCCCTTGGGCGATGCCGTATTGAAACGCCTGGGCAAGCTGCTCGCCGTGTTCGTCGCGGCCGCGCTGTATTTCGTGTTTGTTTACCATCTCACCAATCTTTACTTCACCAAGCAGCATGCGGTCGAGCATTTCATTTTGGTCAGCGGCGGCGTTTACACCACGCTGTTCTGGGTGGGCCAAATTCTCATCGGCGGCATCGTCCCGCTGATTATTTTGTTGAATCCGGCCCTGCGCGCCTCACGCGGCTTGCTGGTGGCCGCTTGCCTGATGATCGTAGCCGGCGGCTTGGCGCAGATGTACGTCACCATCATCGGCGGGCAAGCTTTCCCGCTCGACATCTTCCCCGGCTGGGAAGAGAAAAGCGCATTCTTCGATGGCGTGGTGCACCACTACGCCCCCAGCCTGCCGGAAGTGCTGTTGGGGCTGGGCGGGGTGGCGATCGCGCTGGCCATGGTGACCTTCGGCATCAAGATTTTGCGCTTCATGCCGGATAGCCTCGCGGATGCGGAAGTTGATCCGCATGCCAAGGCATAATCTTTTCGGGCGGGTTTCGGCTTAACCGCCCTCCTCCAGCGGGGAAAATCCCATGCCCGCCGAGCGTCCCATGAGCCGCTTCCTCATCTCCGCCGCCCATAAATCCTCGGGCAAAACCACCATCAGCATCGGACTATCCGCCGCCTTGAGCGCGCGCGGCCTCAAAGTTCAGCCTTTTAAGAAGGGCCCGGACTATATCGATCCGATGTGGCTGTCCGCTGCGACCGGACGTGCCTGCCGCAATCTGGATTTTTACCTGATGCGGCGTGAAGAAATTCAAACCCTGTTCGCGCGCCATACCCAGGATGCCGACATCGCCTTGGTTGAAGGCAACAAAGGCCTCTATGATGGCTTGGAGTTGGACGGCAGCAACAGCAACGCGGCCTTGGCCAAACTCTTGCACCTGCCGGTCATCCTGGTCATCGACACACGCGGCATAATCCGCGGCGTCGCCCCGCTCCTGCTCGGCTATCAAGCTTTCGATCGCGAGGTAAATATCGCCGGCGTGATTCTGAACCACGTTGGGGGCAGCCGCCACGAATCGAAATTACGCGCCGTAGTCGAACATTACACCGATGTCCCGGTGCTCGGCTGCGTGCAGCATGACAAAGCTTTGGGTATCGTGGAGCGCCATCTCGGCCTGATGCCTTCGAACGAAGCACAGACAGGCTCAGAGCATATCGCGGAAATCGGCCGTCTCATCGGCGCGCAAGTGGACATGGAGCACCTGATCAAGATTGCCGAGGGCGCGCCGCCACTGGCGCTTCCACGCTTGCCACATCCAACGCCAAGCATTGCGCCGACCCTTCGCATCGGCATCGCCCAGGATGCGGCCTTCGGCTTCTACTACGCCGACGATCTGGAGGGACTACGTGCCGCCGGTGCGGAGTTGGTTCCGTTCAGTCCGATCAGCGACAAGCAGTTGCCGCGGGTAGACGCCTTATTCCTTGGCGGGGGCTTTCCCGAAGTGTTCGCGCGCGAGCTAGCGGCGAATCATTCGCTGCGCGACGAAATTCATGCAGCGATCGAGGCCGGCATGCCGGCTTATGCCGAATGCGGAGGCCTCATGTATTTGGCGCGCTCGATCACCTGGCAAGGAGAAAAACACCACATGGCCGGCGTCGTTCCCGGCGATGTGGTGATGCATGAAAAACCCGTGGGCCGCGGCTATGTGCGGCTGAAAGAGACCGCGAACTTTCCCTGGCCGAGCGACAGCCCCCCCGCCTCGGTCATGGCCCACGAATTCCATTATTCAAGCTTGGAAAACCTGCCACCGAACTTAAGCTATGCCTATGCAGTCGAACGCGGCTATGGCATCGACGGCAAGCGTGACGGGCTGGTGTATAAAAACCTGCTCGCCGCCTATACGCATTTACGCAGCCTGGAAGGCTATAACTGGGCAGCACGCTTCGTGGAATCCGTGCGGCGCCATGTCGATGCCCTGCCCAGTACACGCGCGGCAAGCTGATTCAAATTTCTTTAGGAGCGTCCCTCAATGCCGGAATTTTTTATCGTGACCCCGCAAGCGGCGGAGCAAATCAAAAGCGCCGCCCAACAAAGCGAGGCGGCGGAAGGACCCACCTTGCGCATCGCCGCGCGCAGCTTGCCGGATGGCGGCATCGATTACGGCATGGGGTTCGACGAGCAACGCGAGTTCGATCTGGAGATCGTTTCGCACGGAATAAATATTCTCATTGGTCCAAGCAGCCGTGACTTATTGGAAGGGGTGACACTCGATTTTGTGGAGCTTGAGCCGGGCCGGCTCCATTTCATTTTCATCCCACCCCAAGTGAAGCCAGATGAAGCGCGCCAAGATGGCGCTGGCAAGGGCGCTGCTTAGCGTCGAGGCCAATCGGAGGCAGCCATGCAAACATTCGACGTGATTGTGATCGGCAGCGGGCCGGGCGGCTACAAAGCGGCCTTGTCCGCTGCGCAGCGTGGCGCCAAGGTCGCGCTCATCGAAAAATCACTGCCTGGCGGCACCTGCCTGAATCAAGGCTGCATCCCGAAAAAAACCATCTTGCATTTAGCCTCGTTGATCGAGGACATGCAGCACTTGCAAGGACGCGGCTTGGTTGGCCAGGTAAAAGGCGACTTCCGCGCCGCGATGCGGCATAAAGAGGATGTAGTGGTTGGCATCCGTAATAATTTCCCGGTCTGGCTGCGGCGTTTGGGCGTAAAAATTTTTTACGGTAATGGCCGCTTCGTCGCGCCCTACCAAATCGAAGTGGAGCCCGATGACCCGCTTATTGCGCAAGATCAAGCACAGCATCACCATCAACATTTGACCGCGCCAAAAATCATCATCGCCACCGGCGCAACCCCGCGCACGCTGGCGGAATGTCCGATTGACGGCAAGATTGTCATGACTTCACGCGAATTCATGTTTGATCTGGTGGAACAGCCGGAGTCGATGCTCTTCATCGGTGGCGGCACTATAGGCGTCGAACTGGCCTATTTCATGCATCAGTACGATACCCTTGTCCGGATTGTAGAAAAAACCCATCGGCTGCTGCCTTATGCACGCATCCCCGATCATGCTTGTGCTACGCTGGAGCACAAATTCAAACGCATCAATCTCGACTACCGCGTGAACACCACCGTTACCCATTGCGACACATCGAGCGGCCGGGCTCTGATCAGCTTCAGCGATGGCAGTCAGGCCAGTTTCGACAAGGTGCTGGTCGCGGTCGGCCGCGATCCAGTGGTTGCCGGTCTGGCGCTTGATAATGCCGGCGTGGCAATAAACGAGGAAGGCTTCATTCTCACCTCGGAATATCTGGAAACCAATGTGCCCGGCATCTATGCCATTGGCGACGTCAAACCAGGACCGATGACCGCAAATGCCGCGCTCCACGACGCCAAGATCGCGGCGGCAAATGCGATGGAAGGCAATCAATACACTTTCAACTATTTCAAAGTTCCGATGGTAATTCACTCCGCGGTGGAAATAGCGGCGGTGGGCCTCACCGAAGAGCAAGCCGAAGCGGCGGGTTTCGAAGCGGAGACCGCACGCACCAGTTTCGGCGGTTCGGGCAAGGCGCGCGCCTACCATGACACCGAAGGCTTCGTCGAAGTCGTGCATGACGCCGAGACCGGTCAATTACTCGGTGGTTGTGTCGTCGGCCCAGAGGCAGGTGAACAGATTCAAATGATGACCGCCGCCTGCCAATCCGATCGCGGCTTGTGGTTCTTCAAAGAATTGTCCTACAGCCATCCTTCGTGGGCGGAGGAGTTTGAAACTGCCATCGAGCCCTGCACTTCGGCCCTATCCAGATCCACAAATGAAATTTTTCGTCCTGGCATTTACGCGGCACATGAATAATTGTGTTTCTCTAACTTCTATATAGAATTTTGAGTTATTAAGCCTATGGAATTCCTCCCGATTTTTATGAATCTGCGCGGCGCAAGCTGCCTCGTCGTCGGCGGCAGTGAAATTGCCGCGCGTAAAGCCGCTTTACTATTGCAAGCGGGCGCCAATGTAACCGTCGTCGCGCCAGCGCTCGCGGCGGCCTTCACTGACCTTGCCCATCAAGATCGCCTGCAACACCACCGAGGGGAATTCGAAACCTCGCTGCTCGACGGCAAAACCCTGGTTATCTCCGCGCATGAAGAATACGAAGTGAGCCGTGTCGTTTCCGAAGCCGCCAAGGCACGGCAACTGCCGGTGAATGTGGTGGACACGCCCGCACTCTGCTCCTTCGTCTTGCCCTCCATCATTGACCGCTCGCCGATTCTGGTCGCGGTATCCAGCGGCGGCGCATCGCCCGTGCTGGCTCGGCTGCTGCGCGCGCGTTTAGAGTCCCTCATCCCTTCCGCCTATGGACGCCTCTCCTCACTCGCGGGGCAATTTCGCGACAAAGTAAAGCAGCGCTTCACGCGCTCTTCGACCCGGCGCATTTTCTGGGAAAAGGTATTTCAAGGCCCCATCGCGGAAATGGTATTCGCCGGGCAAGATCAAGCCGCACAACATGCGCTGGAAGAAATGCTCGTGCAAGAAACCGAAACCGGACACCCCATGGGCGAAGTGTATTTGGTGGGCGGCGGGCCGGGCAATCCCGATCTGCTCACCTTCCGCGCACTGCGCTTGATGCAGCAAGCCGATGTGGTGGTGCATGATAATCTGGTGACCCCTGCGGTGCTCGATATGGCGCGGCGCGACGCCGAGCGCATCTATGTCGGCAAACAGCGCGACAACCACGCCCTGCCGCAAGAAGGCATCAACGAACTCCTGGTGCGCCTGGCAAAAGAAGGCAAGCGCGTGCTGCGGCTCAAAGGCGGCGATCCCTTCATTTTCGGCCGTGGCGGCGAGGAGATCGAAACCCTGGCGCAGCATGGCGTGCCGTTCCAAGTGGTGCCGGGCATTACCGCCGCGTCCGGCGTCGCGTCCTATGCCGGCATCCCCCTCACCCATCGCGATCACGCGCAAGCCTGTATTTTCGTTACCGGCCATTTAAAAGACGGCAGCATGGATCTGGATTGGGAAATGCTTGCCCGACCGCATCAAACCATCGTGATCTACATGGGGCTGCACGGCCTGGCGTCGCTATGCCAACAACTCATCACGCATGGCCTGAGCGTCGACACCCCCGCCGCCATCGTGCAGCAGGGCACGACTTCGAAGCAACGCGTCGTCACCGGCACCTTGGCGTCCCTGCCCGCAATCGCCGCCAGCGCCGAACTGAAGCCGCCCACGCTCATCATCGTCGGCAGCGTCGTCTCGCTGCATCACAAATTGAAGTGGTTCAATCCGAAAGATTCGAAAGACAAGCTGGAAGCGGCGCCGCTGCAAGAAGATAAAGCGCGCTGAATAAGTCCGGTAGACATCGTTGATGCCCCGTACCTCGAAGTCGCGAGCTAAGCAGAGTCGAAAAGAATCAATTCCCGCTTGGGCTGCGTGTAGCAAATTTATGCTCCACCGCAAACACGGCCGCCTCCACGCGCGATGAAAGGTTCAGCTTGGCGAGGATGTGGCGCACATGGAGCTTTACCGTGTCATGGCTGATGTTGAGCGCGCGGGCAATCGCCTTATTGGATTGGCCGCGGCTTAGGTAGGAAAGAATCTCCCGCTCGCGCTGGGTAAGCTGAGACAGCAGCGAATCCGGCGTGCCTTGCTTCTGATCCAGCAAGTTGACCAGCTTGCCGGTCATCTCCGGCGCCACCACGGTTTCGCCGCGCGCGGCGCGCAGGATCGCATCCTCTACATCGTTCGGTTCCATGTTCTTGAGCAGATAACCGCGCGCGCCTGCGCGCAGTGCCGCCGCCAAGTCCTCTTGCGAATCGCTTACCGTGAGCAGCAGGATCGGCAGGGTATATCCCGCCTCGCGCAACTGGGTCAACAGGGTGATGCCATCGGTGCCGGGCATGTTGAGATCGAGCACGGCCACATCGGGTTTGTGTTCATCCAATATGGCAGCCGCTTCGCCCGGCTTGCCGGACATGGCGGCTACTTTCACCTTGCCATGACGCTCAAGCAGTTCCGCCAGCCCCATGCGGAATAAAGTGTGATCATCAAAGAGTACAACCCGAATCGCCTCGCTCATGCCGCGCTTACCTTACGTTGGGTGGCGGGGAATTCCAGGTATACACGCATTCCCTGTCCTATTTTGTTTTCAAAAATGATTTCCCCTCCCAAGCGCTGTGCGCGTTCGCGCATGATGTTCAAACCCAGATGCATGCCGGGGCCGGCGTCTTGAGCGTTGAGCCCGATACCATCATCTTGCACCGTAACCGCATATTTTCCGTCAATCAATTCAATGCTGATACGCACATTGCGCGCATGCGAATGCTTGGCGATATTCGCCAGCGCTTCCTGCACGATGTAGAACACCTGCACTTCCTGATCCGGGGTCAAATCAATATCGTTCACCCGATTGGCTAACACCACTTCGACCCCGGTACGGTTATGAAAGCTTTGAATCACGTCCTCCAGCGCCGGCAACAAGCCGCGCGGATCCATTTTCTGGCGGAATTGATTCAACAGCTCGCGCAGTCCGGAATAGGCGGTTTCCATTGCGTCATCCACTTGTGCGAGATATTTTTCAGTATTCGGTTTATCGCCGTCATGGATCGCCTCATTCAGCAGCGCCAAGCGCATTTTCATATACGCCAGGGTTTGCGCGAGCGAGTCGTGGACCTCATTCGCCAGCATCTGCCGCTCATCCATGATCGTAATGCGCAGGTTCTCGCGCGTCAGGCGCGCATTCTCCAAGGCCATGCCCAAATGCTCGCTGATGGAGAGAAACAGCAGGGAAATTTCTTCCGGGATAGGCCGGTCATCTGGCATGAACAGGTTGTACACGCCCATGATCTTGCCCTTGTGCCGTAGCGGCACCGCGATCACTTCCTTGCAGCGATTGCCGAAATAATCCAACGCCATGGTTTCGTGGCACACCTGCCCCGCATGATCTGATTGGATGCCGATCTCATGCGCCGCGCGACCGCACACGCCGCAGCCGACCGGCACCAAATACTCGCGATCGATCACCTCTTGCGGCAGCCCGATGGCGCCCACCATGCGCATGTGGGCGCCATCGGCGGTCAGCACGCGCACCGCGCCCCCACCCGCCCCGGCAAGCCGGATCATGGTCTGCAAAAAACGATCCAGAAGATGCTCCAGATCGGCATCGCTGCTGAGGCTGGTCGCGATCTCCGAGAATGCCCGCATGGCGGGGATTTTGTATCGGCTACGCTCTTCGGAATCCATATCGTGCAAGGTAACTGATGCGCTGTTGGAGGCTGATCCGCCCTCTACGCCTACAGAAAGCGGAAACAATTGATTCTAGACACACGGCTGTGGATTTGCAACCGCACTGCTGCTGCTGTTTACATATAAAACATGTAGTTAGCATCACTCAATAAACCGCTTGACCGGCCGTTACCATACTATGATTAAAAACAATTCTGATCTGAAGGATTGATGCATGCATACCTCCCCTCTCGGTTTGATAGGTGCGCTGCTCTATACAAGCTTGCTGCTGGCGGCGAATTTCACGGCATCGGCCAGCGAAACAAGGCGCGGCGCTTACCATGGAGCGATGGCGACAGAATATCCGGCCTGGTTCAAGGATAGTTTTCTCAATCTGCAGGATGACATCGCGGAAGCCAAGGATGCCAACAAGCGCGTCATGCTGCTTTTCACCCAGGATAACTGCCCCTATTGCAACGCGCTGATAGAGCGAAACCTGGCGCAAAAGGAGATTGAGGAACTCATGCGCAAACGGTTCGACGTGGTCGCCGTCAATATGTGGGGTGACCGCGAAGTCATCGGACTCGACGGGAAAAAACATAATGAAAAAAGCTTTTCCGCCTCCCTTCGCGTGCAATTCACTCCCACTCTTTTATTCCTGGATGAAACCGGACAGATAATCCTGCGACTAAACGGCTATCTCCCTCCGGCGCGGTTCAAAACCGCACTCGAATACGTGGCGCAAAACAAGGAAAAAGAAATCGGCTACCGCGACTACCTTGCCGCCCGCACACCTCCATCAACAGGCGGTGAATTAATCAAAGAGGACTTCTTCAAGCCTGCGCCCCATGATCTCACACGTAAACCGAGGGGCAAGCCCCGCCCACTCGCCGTATTCTTCGAACAAAAGGATTGCCCAAGCTGCGCCGAGCTGCATGAAAAGGTGCTGCTGGACAAGGAGACGCGCGACGTCATTCGCAAGTTCGATGTCATTCAACTCGATATGTGGTCCAGCACACCCGTGATCACGCCTCAAGGCAAGCGCCTAACAGCGCGCGAATGGGCCAAGGCACTCGATGTGAAATATGCGCCAACCATCGTGCTTTTTAACGAACAGGATCGAGAAATCATCCGGTCGGAAGCATTCTTCAAAGTATTTCATACCCAGGGGATATTCGCTTATGTGGCAGAAGGCGGCTACAAAACCGAACCCAGTTTTCAACGCTATCTTTCAGCTCGGGCAGACAAGATGCGCGAGCAGGGAAAAGATGTGGATATATGGCGAATGGGGGATGATGCGGCAGGCGCAAAAAAATGAGGCTCTGGGCGGTATCAGCCCCATGCAATAGGCTTCTGAAGCAGGCCTCGAAAAAAATGGCTTCTGTTTAACTGTCCACTCCGCCCCAAAAAACCGGCCACGCGACTGACTTTTCGGGCGGGATTGTGTCTGTCTCGCCTGACGGCGATCCAGCCATCTTTCGCCGCTCGTTGGCTGCGAAAGACCGCGCTGCGCGCGTCCAAGCGAGCATGCTCGCTTAGTCGAACCCAGCGAGTTC
>JACRIU010000076.1 GCA_016235775.1 Hydrogenophilales bacterium | reverse complement strand
TTCGCTCTCCAGCTCGACCGTGCCGCGCAGCGATTCGATATTGCGCCGCACCACGTCCATGCCGACGCCGCGCCCGGAGAGGTTGCTGAGCTTTTCGGCGGTGGAAAATCCCGGCTCGAAAATCAGGTTGTCGATTTCGTGATTGGTGAGGCTCGCGTTGGCGGCGGCCAGGCCGCGCTCGATGGCTTTTTGCAGAATGCGCTCGCGGTTGAGGCCGCCGCCGTCGTCGCCGACTTCGATCACGATGCTGCCGGAGTCGTGATAGGCGTTGAGGTAGAGCGTCCCCTTGGCCGGCTTGCCGTTCGCGGCGCGCACCTCGGCCGATTCGATGCCGTGATCCATGGAGTTGCGCACCAGATGCATGAGCGGGTCGCCGATTTTTTCGACCACGGTCTTGTCCAGTTCGGTTTCCGCGCCGCTGATGGCCAGCTCGATGTCCTTGCCCAGATCCTGGCTCACGTCGCGCACCACGCGCTGGAAGCGGCTGAAGGTTTCGCCGATTTGCACCATGCGCAATTGCAGCGCGCCGTCGCGGATTTCTTCCACCAGGCGCGAGATGACCGAAGTCGATTCTTGCAACAGCGGGTTGCCTTCGCGCGCGGAGAGCAGGTTGGCGGAAGCGCCCGCGATCACCAACTCACCCACCAGGCTGATGAGACTATCCAGCTTGTCCGCCTGCACCCGGATGTAGCGGTTTTCCTGTACCTTGTGCTCCTTGGTTTGGCGCTGCTTGTCGAGCGCGCCGTCCACGACTTCCTTATGCACGCTTTGCCGTTCCACCAGGATTTCGCCCAGCGGCTTGGCTTCATTCTGCGGCGGCCCCGCCAGGTCTTGCTGAATGCGCAGCCCCGCATCCAGCTCATCCTGCGTCAATGCGCCGCTCGCCACCAATATCTCGCCGAGGCGGACGTCGTTTTGCGACAGGGTCTGGATCAATTCGATGTATTCGGCGATCTTGCCGTGCGGCGGCAGAATGCTGATCGTGCTGTCTTCGCGCACGAATTCGAATACGGCGGCGATGGCGGCTTTGTCCGCCGTCGAGCGAAAATCGATTTCGAAACCGAGATAGCAGGATTCCGGGTCCATCTGACCGGCGGCGGGCAGGGCGTCCGGCAGCAGGGTGATGCTCGCGATGTCACCCAGGGTTTGCAGATAGCGGATGATCGACAAGGGGTCCATGCCGTTGCGCAGCACATCCGGCCCGAAGCGCAGCGACAAGTGCCAGCAGTTGTTGCAGACTCCGCCGCCGCTGGCTTCGACACTGGCCTCGTGCTGCACGGGCATGCCCGCTGCTGCCGCGGATTGCGCCCCGGCATCGGCCTGGCCCATGAGCGCTTTCAGGCTTGAGAACAAGCCGTCTTCGACCGCCATCATTTTCGCATCGGGTTTCTCGTTCTTCACCGCGATCACGGTCACCAAATCGTTCATGTGATCGCCGCATTTGAGCAAGAGCGCGACCACCTCGCCATCGACCGCGATATCGCCGGCGCGCAGCTTGTCGAGCGCGCTTTCGACCACATGGGTGAAACCGACGATCAGGTCGAGGCCGAACATCCCGGCCGAGCCCTTGATGGTGTGGGCGGCGCGGAAGATGGCGTTCAAGGTGTCGGCATCGTCCGGCGCGCTCTCCAGGCGCAGCAGGGACGACTCCATCTCCTGGAGCAGATCGCGGCTCTCGGCGATGAAGGTTTGCAGTGCCTGATCGAGATTCATGTTATGGCTCGCTTGGTTAATTTGACGCGCTTTAAATCCCCCCAACCCCCCTTTTTACCCGCAAGGAGTACGCCGGTGGGTGCCCCGCTGCTACGCAGCGACCCTTCCGCAGGCAAAGGGGGGGGTCCTCGGGACGCTGCTAGGAACGTGCTCCTCCCTTTAGCAAAGGGAGGCTGGGAGGGATTTAAGTGACTCAGGGGGCGTGTCATGAATTACGGAATCCTCGAAACTTAAGCCCCGGACGGGAGCACGACCGGGTCGCCGAACAGCGTGTCGGCGCGCACCAAAGTAAATACATCCAGTACCGCGAGGCTATGCGCCAGCAGTCGCAGCGTCTTGCCCTGCCGCCCCGCTTCCTGCTTGAGCAGAATCAGCAACTGCAAGCCGGCGCTGTCCAGCTCGGAGACGCCGGACAAGTCGATTTCGATTTGATTCGCGCCATCCAGTTTCCACAACAGCTCCTGTTTCGATTCCGCCGCGTTGTAAATGGTCATCTCGCCCGCGATGCGCACTTTGCGCACCCCGTTTCTCATTCTGGCTTGTATCTCCATGGCGTTATTCGCTCTCGATTAAGGCATGACAAGTTTGGAGACGGCGTTCAGCATCTGCTCCGGCTTGAACGGCTTGACCACCCAGGCCTTGGCGCCGGCGGCCTGGCCTTCCGCCTTTTTGCCTTCCTGCGATTCGGTGGTGAGCATGATGATCGGGGTGAATTTGTAGCTGGCCAGCTTTTTCGCTTCCTTGACGAAAGTGATGCCGTCCATATTGGGCATGTTCACGTCGCTGATGATCAAGTTGATCTTGCCGCCGTTTAGCTTGGACAAGGCGTCCTTGCCGTCGCAGGCTTCGACCACGTCGTAGCCCGCACCTTTCAAGGCGATGCTCACTACCTGCCGCAGCGAGGCGGAGTCGTCGACAATCATGATGGTTTTGGCCATGCGTTTTCTCCCGCTTCTCGATCAATGCGTTACGAATCTTGAAACCAGATCGGTCAGCTGATCCGGCGCAAACGGTTTCACCATCCAGACCTTGACCCCGGCGGCCCGCCCTGCCTGTTTTTCCTTTTCGCCCGAATGAGAGGTCAGCATGATGATCGGGATGAATTTATAGTCGGGCAGTTTCTTTATTTCGTTCACGAAAGCAAGGCCATCCATATTGGGCATGTTGATGTCGCAAATAATCAGATGAATCTTGTTTCCGTTCAGCTTGGATAGGGCGTCCCGGCCGTCGCAGGCTTCGACCACGCTATAGCCGGCGGGGGCGAGCGTGAGATTCACGAGTTGCCGCATGGAGGGCGAATCATCGATGATCAGAACGGTTTTAGACATGCCGGTCATTCAGAAAAAAGTGATTTCCTGCGCGGCGGCGGACTTCGCCTGCGCGCCGCCGTGGTTCAGGCGCTGCTCCTCGGTGGCATAGGTCATTTTCATGCCGGAGAGCCATGCTTGCGCATCGATCTGCTTCGCCTCGCCATCGCGCACCGTGCGCTCGCGCTCTGCGCGCAGATGCGCGCCGAACTGTTCCATATTGAGGCGCACATGCGACAGGATTTGGCTGATCCGGTCCTGGAACTGGAGCGACACCAATACCTCGCTCACTTCGGCGCCGATGCCGCTGCTTTCCTGTTGCAGCATTTCGGTGGATTCGCCCAAACCGGCAGCGACGCCGCCAAAGCGGATAATCACGTTGTGCACGGTGGATTCGGAATCCCGCACCGATTGCGCGTCATGCGCGGAAGCTTCTTCCGCGATCTTGCAGGCGCCGGCCATCGCGGTGTTGATGATGCCGACCTTCTCCGTCATTTTCTTGCCGGTATCGCTGGACATGCCGGATAGTTTGCGCACTTCATCCGCCACCACTGCGAAGCCGCGCCCCGCTTCCCCGGCGCGCGCGGCTTCGATCGCGGCGTTCAAGGCGAGCAAATTGGTCTGCGATGCGATCGCCGCCACTTCCGTGGCCATTTGACGCAGCTCTTCGGTATAGCGCGACAAGCCGCGCACTTCACCGAACACCGCATCGCGCGCATGCTGCGCGGATTTGAGCGTATCGATCAGCGACGTCAGCTCGCGCTCGCTGATTTCCAGCACCCCGATCGCGCCGGCGCCGCCGCCCAAGCCCTCCGAGGCCTTGTGCGAGGCGGCAACCGAGCCTTCCAGGCGTTCTGAAATACCGGCGAAGCGCTGTGCGAGCGCGGTGATCGATTCTTCGGTTTCGGCGCGCGCGGTCTCGATTTGGCGCGCCCAAATGGGCACGGCGCTCGCGCAAAATTCTTCCAGCCCCGCGATGCCCCGGTTCGCCGCCGCATGCAACTTTGCATCGCACGCCTGCCGTGCATCGGCCAGGGCGGCCTCCATGCGCGCCGCTTGCAGCCGCGCGATTTGCCATGCGCCGAGCGCCGCGCCCAGCAACAGCACCGCGGCGATGCTTATCCCAACAGCCGTTGAGTAGGGCGCGCCGATTATCGCCGCGCCGCCCGCTACACCCTGCGCGAGGCAAAGTGACCACACTGCGCCGGCATTCATTCGATTCATATTGGCTTCCATGCTTTGTTTTATGTTTACTGAATTGCTGCCTGAGACGCCGTGCGAATCAAGCACCCGGCTCCCATGTTTCCACGGCAGCGAAAACCCTTGCTACCTGTGTTTGTTCTAGCGGCTGAATATGTCGGAAGGTTAATACCGGGATAAAACTATTTGTTTTGTAGGATATGACAGCACATGATGTAGGTATTTGTCCTACACGAATGAAAGGAAAAGCCAAAGCATTCAACGAGAAATGCTGAGGAGCCTCATTCCCCCCTTTACATAAGCGGGAACTTTTTGGCTGCGATTTGAGATGACATGGTAAGCGAGTGGTTATTCTTCCGATGCCGCCTCCCCCTTTAACAAAGGCTCATTCTGTCGAATGATAGTGATGCTCTCATACTCTGATTGCCATTTCCAAGAGCGATGCGGGATCCGGGCTGAAACCTGGCGACCGGTCGAGCGCCCTGAACCAGCCGAGGTAGTTGTCGAGGTAACGGCTGGACACACCCTTGAAGCGGCGCATCCAGTCACGCAGCCGAGAGCAGAAGGCATTGACGTGCTGGATGTGCCAAGCGCCGTCGACTCGCATGCCGGCGGAGAGGTTGACGGCGTGGTGCTCGACA
>JACRIU010000074.1 GCA_016235775.1 Hydrogenophilales bacterium | reverse complement strand
TTCTTCCCTCGGCCATGTTAGCCGATCCAAACTTCGGGGCGTTTCTCTCGATGATATCCTCTGTTAATGTAACTACCGATGCAATTAATCTATCAGCCCCTTTGAGCTTGTTCGCCAATGATGATGGAAACGTAAATATATCTGCATACGCTTCCACCGTACCTTCCGTCACTATTGGTTTCGGCGATTTGTTTGGCACTGGCATCACTTGGGGCGGTTTTACGGTACTGGCTGTTCCTGAGTCGAGCTCGGCTCCCCTTTTGTTACTCGGGTTGACTTTCTTAATTGCTTCGCGCAACCGATCTCGACGCCTATAGTAGTTCTGGCAGTAAAACCAAAAAAGGCAGCGAAAAATCGCTGCCTTTTTTGTTTATAATGACTTGCTCGAATTGTTTATATCTCGATTGCTTAGATGCCTCCATCTCTTAGCGTTGTGATCCTCGCCGCCGGCAAGGGCACCCGCATGTATTCCGATCTGCCCAAGGTATTGCACCCGCTCGCCGGGCGGGCGCTGCTCGACCATGTGTTGACGACGGCGCGCGGCTTAAAGCCCAAGCGCTTGTGCGTGGTCTATGGCTACGGCGGCGACACCGTGCCCAATAGCATTGCAGGCGAGGACATTACTTGGGTGCCGCAGGCAGAGCAGTTGGGTACGGGCCATGCGCTGCAACAGGCGCTGCCCCATCTCAATGCTACCGGGCAGACTCTGGTGCTGTATGGCGATGTGCCGTTGACGCGGGAGGATACGCTGGTGCGGCTGCTGGACCTGGCGGGCAGCGACAAGATGGCGCTGCTCACCGCCGAATTCCCCGACCCGGCCGGCTACGGGCGCATCGTGCGCAGTGCAGATGGGCGGGTCGAACGCATTGTGGAGCAAAAAGACGCCACCGATGCCGAGCGTCAAATCCGTGAAATCAATACCGGCATTCTCGTAGCACCCAGCGCCAAGCTCGTGAGCTGGCTGGGCCAACTCAAGAACGACAACGCGCAGGGCGAGTATTACCTGACCGACACCATCGCCATGGCGGTGAGCGAGGGCGTTCCGGTCAAAACCAGCCATCCGCATGCGGCTTGGGAAGTGCTGGGGGTGAACAGCAAATTGCAACTGGCCGAGTTGGAGCGCATCTATCAGCGTAATTATGCGGAGCAGCTCGCCAATCGCGGGGTGATGATTCTTGATCCGGCGCGTTTCGATGTGCGCGGCGAGCTGGATTGTGGCCGGGATGTCGTCATTGATGTCAATTGCGTGTTCGAGGGCAAGGTTGCGCTGGCCAATAATGTCAGCATCGGCGCACACTGTGTGCTGAAGAATGTCACCGTGGCGGAAGGCACGAAAATACAGCCTTTCAGTCATATCGAAGACGCGCAGATCGGCGGCAATTGCCGCATCGGGCCGTTCTCGCGCATCCGGCCTGGCACGACTTTGGCTACTGATTCGCATATTGGGAATTTCGTCGAGATTAAAAACAGCCAAATCGGCGCGGGGAGCAAGGTGAATCACCTGTCCTACGTCGGCGATGCAACGGTCGGGAGCAAAGTGAACATCGGCGCCGGCACCATCACCTGCAATTACGATGGCGCGAACAAGTATCGGACGGTGATTGAGGATGAAGTGTTCATCGGATCGGCCACCCAATTGGTGGCGCCGGTTACGGTGGGGAAAGGGGCCACCATCGGCGCGGGTTCGACCATTACGCGCGATGCGCCGGCGGGCGAGTTGACGATTTCCCGCGTGAAGCAGTTTACGATTACCGGTTGGACGCGACCAGCGAAGAAAAAGTAAGGTGTGAGGGGATAGGTGTTAGGGGGTAAACCTTGCACTACTCATCACGTGGAGCGTAATTCAATAAAGAAACGGTGAGGTCTGAGGGGCAAGGTGAGGCGCACGCTTTTACACCTATCTCCTCACCCCTCACTCCTCACGGAGCAAAACTATGTGCGGCATTGTTGGCGCCATCGCCAAGCGCGATGTGGTTCCCATTTTGATCGAAGGGCTCAAACGCCTGGAATATCGCGGCTATGATTCATCCGGCATCGCGGTGCTGAATGACGGCTTGCAGCGGGTGCGGCGCGTGGGGCGCGTGGCGGAAATGGAGCAGGAGGCGCATGCGCAACATCTCACCGGCTTTATGGGCATCGGCCATACGCGCTGGGCGACTCACGGCGGCGTGACCGAAAACAACGCGCATCCGCATTGCTCCCACGGTGAAATCGCCGTGGTGCATAACGGCATTATCGAAAATCACGAAGAACAGCGCACGCGGCTCAAATCGCTCGGCTATGTGTTCGAGTCGCAGACCGACACCGAAGTGATCGCGCACCTGATTCACTACTACTTCAAGCAATCCGGCGACTTGTTCGAGGCGACGCGGCAGGCGGTGGCCGAATTGGATGGCGCGTATGCGATCGGGGTAGTGGCGCCGAAGCAGCCGGATATCGTGTGCTGCGCACGCGTGGGCTGCCCGCTCTTGATCGGCGTGGGCGAGGGTGAAAATTTCTTTGCTTCCGATGTCTCGGCGATCATTTCCGCCACGCGTAATGTGATTTATCTGGATGAGGGCGATGTGGCGCTGGTGACGCGCGACGCGATCAAAATCGTCGATCGCCAAGGTAACACCGTCGAGCGCCCGGTGCGCGTCTCCGAGCTCTCCGCCGATGCGGTCGATCTGGGTCCGTATCAGCACTACATGCAGAAGGAAATCCACGAGCAGCCGCGCGCGCTGATCGACACGCTGGAAGGGCTGCTCGCCGAAGGCGTCTCGCCCGCCTTGCTCGGCCCGGATGCCGAGGCCGTGCTCAAAGATGCCGACAGCGTGCTGATCCTGGCCGCCGGCACCAGCCATTATGCCAGCCTGGTGGCCAAGCTGTGGCTGGAATCGATCGCCAAGATTCCGTGCAATGTCGAGTTGGGTCACGAATACCGCTACCGCGATTCGATTCCGAATCCCAGGCAACTCATCGTCACCATTTCCCAATCGGGCGAGACGCTGGATACGATGGAGGCGTTAAAGCGCGCCAAAGCGCTCGGCCACGACAAGACGCTGTCGATTTGCAATGTGCGCGAGAGCGCCATTCCGCGCGCCTCCAAGCTGGTTTTTTACACCCGCGCCGGGGCCGAGATCGGCGTGGCTTCGACCAAAGCCTTCACCACCCAGCTCGCGGCCCTGTTCATTCTCACGCTGGTGCTCGCCAAAATGCGCGGCCACCTCACGCCGCAGGATGAGCGCGCTCATCTCGAAGCCCTGCGCCACCTGCCCGGCAGCGTGCAGCACGCGCTCAATCTCGAACCGCAAATCCAAGCCTGGGCCGAACGCTTCGCACACAAAGAGCATGCCTTGTTCCTGGGGCGCGGCCTGCACTATCCGATCGCGCTCGAAGGCGCGCTGAAGCTGAAAGAAATTTCCTACATCCACGCCGAAGCCTATCCCGCCGGTGAATTGAAACACGGCCCGCTGGCCTTGGTGGATAGCAATATGCCGGTGGTGGTGATCGCGCCGAATGATGTGCTGCTGGAAAAAGTAAAATCCAATATGCAGGAAGTCCATGCGCGCGGCGGCGAGCTATATATTTTCGCCGATCTCGACAGCCATTTCGGCGAGGCCGAAGGCGTGCATGTAATCCGCGCCCCGCGCTACATGGGCGTGCTCTCGCCCATCGTGCATGCGGTGCCGGTGCAATTGCTCGCCTATCACGCGGCGCTGAAAAAAGGCACCGATGTGGACAAGCCGCGCAACCTCGCCAAGTCGGTGACGGTGGAGTAAGCTTCAAAACCTATGAAACACCGGCACGACTTGGCTAGTAGCGCGATGGTGGGCTGAACGTGGCCGTCATCGCGGTCTTCAATCAAAAAGGCGGGGTCGGCAAAACCACCACCACGGTGAATCTCGCGGCGGGTCTGGCGCGCATGGAAACACGCCCGATCGCCATCGACCTCGATCCGCAAGCTCATCTCACCCTGACTTTTGGCGTTACTCCGGTTGCCGGCGAAACGTCGATCTCGGCTTTTTTCCGCGACGACATCCCCTTGCCGGCGTTGCTGCGCGAACTGGCCAGCGGGGTGCGCGTGATTCCCGCGCATATGGAGCTCGCCAAAGTCGAGGCGCTGCAAAGCCGGAGTGCGACCGCCGCGCGCAAGCTGAAAGCGGGGTTGGAGGAATCGCTTGGGCATGAGGGCGTACCCATATTGATCGATTGTTGCCCGACGCTGGGTGTGCTGTCGCTGAATGCGCTGCTGGCTGCGGACCGGGTGTTGGTGCCGGTGTCGGCCGATTTTTTGTCGATGCAAAGCGTGAACAAACTCGATCTGGCCTTGAAAGCGCTGGAAGGTCCGCTCAATCGCAAAATCGAAAAGCGTATCGTACTCACCCGCTTTGATGCTCGCCGCAAGCTGTCGTTCGAAATCTATGACAAACTCAAAGAACGCTATGGCGAGCAGCTATGCGAGACGCGGGTCGTGGAGAATGTCGCCCTCGCCGCGAGCCCGACAGAGGCTAAAGACGTGTTCTCGTATGCCCCTTCCAGCCCCGGTGCGCGCGATTACGCCGCCTTGACCTTGGAACTGAAGGAGCAAGGCTTTTTCAGCTAAGTCCTTGACCGCTTGGACGATTCCGTACCTGGCTACGGCCTATTGTTGCAATCCCGCGCCAAGCGGCCTTCTTCGTGTTTTTCACGAGTTCATTCAAGCTCTAAAGCTTTTAGTCTGGATGCCGATACAGCTAGAGCAAGAAACATAAAACAGAGGTTCCCGTTCATACCATGTCACTGCCTATCCTAGTCGTCGATGATTCGGCCATGGCGCGCAAGATGCTGATCAAGTCCTTGCCCCCCGAGTGGGATGTAAGCATCTCGCAAGCCGCAAACGGCATCGAAGCGATGGCGGCCTACCGCGAGGGCAAGGCCGCCGTAATGTTTCTCGACCTGAACATGCCGGAAATGGATGGTTACCAAGTGCTGGAAGCATTGCGGCAGGAAGACATGAACAGCATGGTCATCGTGGTTTCGGCCGATATCCAGCCGATTGCACAAGAGCGCGTGATGTCGATGGGCGCGATCGCCTTCGTGAAGAAGCCGATTTCTTTCGATGCGCTGAATTCCGTGCTTAAACAGTATGGCGTGATGATATGACGCTCACTCCCCTCAGCAACGATCAGCGCGACGCGCTGCAAGAATTGACCAATATTGCGATGGGCCAGGCCGGTTCCTCCCTCGCGACATTGCTGGATGCGTTTGTCGATTTATCCGTGCCGCGCATCCGGGTGGTGGAAGTCGTCGAGTTGCCGGCCACCTTGGCCGATCTGGTGGGTAAGAACAATCTGGTCAGCGCGGCGCGTCAATCGTTCCAGGGCTATTTGCGCGGCGAGGCAATCATCATTTTTGGCGAACCCGGCACCCATGCATTGGCCGACCTGATGGGCTATGAGGGCGAGTTGGGCGAGAGCGGCCAAGCCGAGTTGCTGCTGGATGTGGCGAATGTCCTGTCCGGCGCCTGCTTGGGCGGCTTGATGGAACAGATTCGCAACTTCACCGAGACCAATGGCCCGGCCGAATTGAGCTTCTCCATGCCCTCGATCATGGCGCGTGATGTGCCGGTGCAGCAAATCATCGACCCCAAAAAGGTGCAGTGGACCCACTCGCTGTTGCTGGAAGTCAATTTCACCATCCAAGACCGCAATTTTGTCGCGCATCTCACCATGCTCATGCCGGAAGACGGCATCGAAAAGATTCGCGGCATCGTCGACGAATTCATCGCAGCGTTTTAATCCCGCCATGAGCGAAGGCGCGACTCCTCCCAGCCCGGCCGAAAACGTCCTTAAGCGGATCGACGTCGGCATCTTCGTGCTGAATAATAACTTCGAGGTGCGGCTCTGGAACAACTTCATGGCGCACCACAGCGGCCGTCCTTCGGAAGAGATGCTGGGGAAAAACATATTCGACGTCTTCCCCGAGCTGCCCAAGCCGTGGTTCACCAAAAAAGTGAACACGGTCATCATGCTCAATAACTTTGCATTTATCTCGTGGGAAAACCGCCCGTATCTGTTTCGTTTCGCGCACAACCGCCCGATTACCGGCGGCGCCGATCATATGTACCAGAACTGCATGCTGATGCCGGTGAACAACGAAAACGGCAAGCCGGAATCGGTGTGCGTGGTCATGTTTGACGCCACCGACACCGCCATCGCGACCAACATGCTAAAAGACGCGCTCGACACGCTGGGCGAGATCAGTAATCGCGACGGGCTCACCGGCATTTACAACCGGCGTTATCTGGAGAACCGGCTGGAGAGTGAATTCGATCGCACGCGTCGCCACGGCGGCACGTTCTCGATGATTTTATTCGACCTGGATTTCTTCAAGAAGGTCAACGATACCTATGGCCATCTCGCCGGCGACAAAGTGCTGGTGGAAGTGGCGCGTCGCATCAGCGATCAGTTGCGCTCATCCGATGTGGTGGGCCGCTATGGCGGCGAAGAATTCGCGCTGATCCTGCCCGAAACACCGATCGAAGGCGCGCGCATATTTGGCGATCGCCTGCGCGAAATGATCGAGCTGGAGCCGGTCCTCTACGACAACATGACCATTCCCATCACGGTGAGCATGGGGGCGACCGAGTATTCCGCCGGCGTGGAGAGCTACGACAAACTCATTTTGCAATCCGACGTGGCCTTGTATGCCTCCAAGGCGGGTGGGCGCAATCGTCTCACCTGCTATTCGCCGGAGCTGGAAGCAATCGCGGTGTCGGGCGCGAAGCATTGATTCCAAACAATCATTTCGCCACAGAGATCACAGAGGCCACAGAGGAAATGCGGTGGACAAGCCATCCTGCCGCGCTTTCCCAATGGGTTGCCCAAGGCCGATAAATTTATCTCGTTTTTCTCTGTGTGCTCTGTGACCTCTGTGGCAAGAAGGTGCTTTTAGGTTGATGATCGCTTGGCTTCCTCAAATCGGACACACCATCTCACCCAATTTCGCTGTCAGCTTCAAGTTCTCGCGGTAATCCACCGGGCAATCGATAATCGTCACGGTATTTTGTTGCAGCGCTTTTTCCAGTATCGGCAGCAAATCTTCCGATTTGGTTACACGGTAACCCACCGCGCCAAACGACTCCGCGTATTTCACGAAATCCGGGTTGTTGAATTTGACGTTTGAGCTGCGGCCGAATTGGTTTTGCTGCTTCCATTCGATCAAGCCGTAGGACGCGTCATTCCAAATCAAAATCACCATCGGGGTTTGCACCCGCAGCGCGGTTTCGATTTCCTGCGAATTCATCAAAAAGCCGGCGTCCCCCGTCACCGCCACCACTTTGCGGCCGGGAAAATTCAGCTTGGCGGCGACCGCCCCCGGCACGGCGATGCCCATGCTGGCGAAGCCGTTGGAGATGATGCAGGTGTTGGGTTTTTCGCAGGGGAACATGCGCGCCATCCACATTTTGTGCGCGCCGACATCACAGATAACGATGTCCTCCGGCGCCAGCGCGCGGCGCAGATCGGCAATGATGCGCTGCGGCTTGATCGGGAAGCCGGTGTCGTTATCGTCTTCATGCAATTTTTGCAGGATGGCCGCATGCAACTTTTCGTGCAGATGGCCGCGGTGGCGCGTCGCGCGCTTGGACAGTTCGGACAGGCTGATTCGAAAATCGCCCAACACCCCGTCAGTGAGTTCATAAAATGAATCCACCTCAGCCGGCAGGGTATCGATATGCACGATCTTGCGGTCGCCGGTTTGATGCCACAGCTTCGGCGGGTATTCCACCAGATCGTAGCCGATGCAAATCACCAAATCGGCGCGGTCGAAGCCGCACGACACGTAATCGTGCGCTTGCAGGCCCACCGTGCCCAGGCTGAGCGGATGGGAGGCCGGGATCGCTCCTTTCGCCATGAAGGTGGTGGCGACCGGGATATTGAGTTTTTCAGCGAAATCGACCAAGGCGTCGCAGCAGCCGGTGCGCAACAGGCCATTGCCCGCGAGGATCAAAGGGAATTCCGCTTCCGAAATCATTTCGGCAACGGCCGCCAGCCTGACTTCGGCGGGATAGGGCGTGGTCACCGGGCGTGGCGTAATCGGTTTAATATCGATGTCTTCGATACGCGCGATATTTTCCGGAAAGTCGATGAACGCCGCGCCTTGTTTCGCGCTCTGCGCGATCTTGAACGCCTTGCGCACGACTTCGGGAATGATTTCCGGATTGAGAATTTGCGACGCGTACTTGGTGATGGGCTGGAATAGATTCACCAAATCCAACACTTGGTGCGACTCTTTATGCAGACGGTTGGTCGCGGCTTGGCCGGCAATCGCCACTACCGGCGCGTGATCCATGTTCGCATCCGCCACCCCGGTCACGAGATTGGTGGCGCCCGGCCCCAGCGTCGCCAAGCATACGCCGGCCCGGCCCGTGAGCCGGCCTTGCACATCGGCCATGAAAGCCGCGCCTTGCTCGTGGCGCGTGGTGATGAAGCTGATGGAGGAATCAAGCAGCGCATCCATCACGTCGAGATTTTCCTCGCCGGGAATGCCGTAAATAAATTCGACGCCCTCGGCTTCCAGGCATTTCACGAACAAGTCGGCGGCGCGCATAGAGCCTCGCAGTATTTAAGAATGGGCAAGAATGGGTTCGGCTGCGTTCAAACGCGCGAACAAGCTGGCGCGCGTGTCGGTCGCGACCGCTTCTATTGCAGTGTAGCGCACACCGATTGGCGCGGGGAGGGCGAAACGAAAATCCTCGATCAAGGCGGCGAGGCGTGCTCCGGCGAGCCGCGCCTGATCGAGCGTGGCGCCCGGCAGCAGTGCAAGAAAGCCCTCATGCGGCGCATGGCCAACGATATCGGTCGCCCGAAAATGAATGCGCAACAGATCGCCCAGCGGCGTGAGCGGTTCCGGCGCGGGGGCGATATGGATCGCGAGCAGGCAGAACACGGAAGGAAAGCGCTTGATTCTTTCCAATTCCTCATCGATTTTATTTTCAATGAAGGACGCGCTGTAGAGCCCGGTGGCCGCATGGTAGGGAGCCAGATTCTGCTGAGCCCCGGTGCGACGCAACAGAATCAGCAGGCGAGGAACGGCTTCAAAGTTTGCCACTTGTGCGTGGATCGAAATGGGGTGCTGGTCCAGGTCCAGCGTCGAATGGGTGAACAGCGAGAAGCGCTCGAACAGTAGCGCCAGCCGTGGGCGCAATGCGGCCAGCCACTGCGGACCCTGGGCAAGGTTGTCTTGCGTGGATACCCCAAACCCGGCCGCTTCGGGGCTGGAAAATAGAATATTGAATTCGCTATCGGCTATCAGATATGCCCAATCCTCGGCCAGCATGAGCATAGCGAGGATGGCATCCTTATGCGTATCAGGCAGAGGCATCGATCGGGCGCGGCTGAAATGTGGATAACTTAATGATTAACGACAGCTAATGCTGAAGCTTGATGGTCTGTAGGAGTGCCGGAGAAACTGAATTTTAAGGGGGGTAAAAACCAGATTCAGGCGTTTTTCCAAAAAAAAGCCCCGAGGGGAGTCGGGGCTTAAACGCTTTTGAACAGAAACAAGCATCACACTTGCACGCTTATTTTAACAAAAAGACTAGTCTTGTCTAGTCCTTTTTAACTATGCGGCTGCTCCGAAATGACCGGCTAAGGGCTTATGCCTTTGCCGGGCGATTGAAAATACCTTGTTTCAGGGCGAGAGTGGCGACTTGAACCCGGTTATCCAGGCCCAGCTTGTCGAGGATGCTGCGCAGGTGGTTGCGCACGGTGTTCTCGGAAAGCCCCAACGTGTCGCCGATGGCGCGATTGGATAAGCCGCGCGCGACGTAGCTGACGATTTCCAGCTCGCGCTGCGAGAGTTTATCGAACGCGCCATGCATCAACTCGCCGCGCGCCATCTTCTGCATGATGTGCGAGGGCAGCATGCTGTTGCCGAGGTGCACCGAGAGGATCGCCTGGATGATTTGTTCCGGTTCGCTGGATTTGAGGATGTAGCCATCCACGCCGCGTTCGATGGCGTCGCGGATCTCATGATCCTCCTCCGCGATGGTGAGCATGATGACCTTGAAGCCGCGCGCTTTGAAGTCCGGCACCAGCGCCAAGCCATCGGCGTCGTGCAGGCTGCGATCGAGCAGCGCCACATCGGCGCGGCCATTGTCCTTGAGCCAGGCGCGGGTGCTGTCGATGTCGGCGAATTGCGCGGCGATTTTGACTTCCGCATGCGCTTGCAGCAGATACTCCAGCCCTTTGAGGAAGAGCGGGTGGTCATCCACCAAAACGACATTGATCGTCAACTTGTGGCCTCGTTTATCCGCGCCGCTGCTGCTAGCGCTTCTTGCCGGCTTGGGCTTGAGCGATCAACTCGTTGAGCGTGGCGAGCAATTTTTCATGGCTGCCGGTTTGCGTCACCGAGGTTTGAAATTTGCCGTCCACCACCAGCGCGGGCACCCCTTGCAGCTGGGCGGCGGCGCCTAAACGCTGAGATTTTTCCACGCGCGCGGTGACTTCGGCGGAATCCAATTTTTGCGCAAACTGTTTGCGGTTTATACCCAGCTTTTCCACGAAGCCGAGCAAGGTTTCGCGGTTATTCAGATTCTGCCCCGACAAGTGGATGGCGTTGAAAATATCGTAGTGCAGCTTCTCCGTGATGCCCAAGAGCTCGGCGGCATAGAAAGCGCGCGCCAAGGGCGCCCAATTCGGGGTAAATACCGCTGGGATGCGCCGGAAATACACGCCCTTGGGCAGGGTTTTCACCCAGGCCGCGAGATCCGGCTCCAAGGAAAAACAGTGTGGGCAGCCATACCAGAAAAATTCCAACACCTCGACCCGCTTTGGATCTAGCGTTTCAAGCGCGGGCTGCACCAGGGCATATTCCTTGCCCTGCGTCAGTGCATGGGCGGAGAGAGGGATAAACGGCAGCGTGGCGGCGGCAAACAGAAATTCACGGCGAGAAGTCATAGTGATGCTCCTAAGGTTTGGCGGGTGCGCCCGCCTCCTGCACTTTAATCAAACTGGGTTGAATACCGCTTTGCGCAAGCGTGGTGCGCGACTTGTTCATTTCCTCGATATCGCTGAACGGCCCGACGCGCACTCGGTGCCATACGCCTTTGTCCGGCACATTGGCGGATTGGATGGTGGCTTCGATGCCCATCAAGGCCAGCTTGGCCTTGAGATTGTTGGCGTCGGCTTCGTTTTGGAACGAGCCGGCCTGCAGGAAATATTGGTCCTTGGCGCCCTGCGGCGCTTGCTTGATTTCCTGTTCGGTCACCGGTCTCTCCGTGCCGGGGAGAATGTCGTAATACGTGAAGCGGTTTTTCTTGTCATCCGGCTTGTCGGCTTGGCTTGGCGTTCCGGTGTGTTTCGCGGCGGGTTTGCCGGCGGGTTGCGGGGCCGTGGCGGCGGGCGGCTGCGCTGGCTTGAAGGGGCTGGGCGCGCTGTTGATATACAGCGCCACGGCCAGGGCGATGGCGAGGCCGATCAATACGCCGATCACCATGCCGGTGATCATCGGATTGCCGGATTTGCCGCCGGAAGATTTTTTATAGTCGCGATTGATAGCCATCTCACATTTTCTCGGGTGCCGAAACGCCCAACAGCGCGAGGCCGTTCTTGAGCGTTTGGCGGGTTGCCAACACTAAGGCCAAACGCGCCAAGCGCGTTGACTCATCTTCAACCAGGAACTGCTCGGCATTATAGTAGCTGTGGAAATCGGCGGCCAAATCCTTAAGGTAGTAGGCAATCAGATGCGGCGCGAGTTCCCGCGCGGCCATTTCCACCGTTTCCGGGTAATCATTCAAGCGCTTTAACAGCGTGAGCTCATAGGGAATGGCGAGCTTGGCCAGATCCGCCTCGCTTGCCAGCATTCCCGGAGCGCCGCCCCATTTGGCCAGCACCGAGCAGCAGCGCGCATGCGCGTACTGGATGTAATACACCGGGTTGTCCGAGCTCTGCGATTTGGCCAAATCGAGATCAAAATCCAAATGCTGATCCGATTTTCGCAGCACATAGAAAAACCGCGCCGCATCGTTGCCGACCTCGCTGCGCAATTCGCGCAGGGTGACGAATTCCCCGGAGCGGGTGGACATCGACACCTTCTCGCCGCCGCGATACAGCACCGCGAATTGCACCAAGGCAATCGTCAGCTTACCCGGATCGAGACCCATGGCTTGCAGCGCGCCTTTGACGCGCGCGATATAGCCATGGTGATCCGCGCCCCAGACATTGATCACTTCATCGAAGCCGCGCTCGAATTTGTTCAAGTGGTACGCGATATCGGAGGCGAAATAAGTGAACTGCCCGTTATCGCGTTTCACCACGCGGTCCTTTTCATCGCCGTATTGGGTGGAGCGAAACCAAGTCGCACCGTCCTGCACATAGAGATGGCCATTCTGTTCGAGCAATGCCAGCGCATGCGCTACCAGCGCACTGTCGAACAGGGATTTTTCCGAGAACCACATATCGAACACGACGCCGAATTCGGTGAGGTCGTTGCGGCAATCGCCGAGCTGCTCGGCGAGCGCCAGATTGTGGATGTAAGCGTAGTCTTCATCCAAGAGCCGCTTGGCGTTGGCGATGAGCTGATCGAGATGCCCCTCCGCATCCTCTTCCACCGATGGGGCACCATCCAGCACGCGCCAAGGTTCATGGATATAGCGGTCGCCGTGATGCTCTTGAATGATCTTGGCCATGTCGCGCACGTAATCGCCCTGGTAAGCATTGGGCGGGAACGGCACATTGATGCCATTCATTTCCAGATAACGCAGCCAAGTCGAGAGCGCCAATATATCCATCTGCCGCCCGGCGTCGTTCACGTAATACTCGCGCGCAACCTGATAGCCCGCCGCCGCCAGCACGTTGGCCAACGAGGCGCCGAACGCCGCGCCGCGCCCATGTCCCACGTGCAGCGGCCCGGTCGGATTGGCGGAGACGAACTCGATTTGCACGCGCCGTCCGTTCGAGGCTGCGCGGCCATACGCCTCGCCCATTTGCAAAATCTCGGTGACCACGCGCTGCTTGGAAGCGCTGCTCAGGAAAAAGTTGATGAAGCCCGCGCCGGCGATTTCGGTTTTTTCCACCCAAGCCGAATGCGGCAGGGCATCGACGATATCCTTCGCCATGTCACGCGGTTTGCGCTGCAGCGGCTTGGCAAGTTGCATGGCGATATTGCAGGAAAAGTCGCCATGGCTTTCCTGCTTCGGGCGCGTGAGTTCGATGCTTGCGCCAAGCGAGCCGGGTGCGACCACATTCAGCGCTTCGCCGATCAATTGCGAAAGATGAGATTTAATGTTCGGCATGGGATTGCTAAGGAAATAAACAATTATATCAGGGGATGACAAGCGCTCGGGCTTTGTTGGGGGAATGCGTTGTACGGGTTAAGCATCAATCGGATCCACGTCCAGCGCCCAGCGTACTGTTCGCGCGGTGCTGTTCTCAAGTTGCGGCAACCATGCGTTTAAGAACTGTTGCAGCGCGCCACGCGAGTGTGACTCGACCAGCAGTTGCGCTCGCTCCATGGCGGCGCGGCGCGGCATCAGCGCCGGCACGGGATCGTAAAGGGTGATGGCCGCATTAGGTTGCGCCAGGGCGGCGGCGCGGCGCAGAAATTTGAGCGCGGCCTCGAGGTGGCTCGCTTCGGCGCGCAGCATGGCTTGATAAGCATAGGGCGGCAGCCCGGCTTGTTCACGTTCGGCGAGCAGCGTTTGGGCAAATTCCGCGTAATTGCCGTGCTTGAGCGCGGCGAATAAAGGATGCTCCGGAAACGCGGTTTGGATCAGCACTTCGCCACCGCTGGAGGCGCGCCCGGCGCGCCCGGCGACTTGCAGCAACTGTGCAAATAAGCGCTCCGAGGCGCGAAAATCCGCGCTATATAAACCACCGTCGGCATTGAGAATGCCCACCAAGGTGAGCTTGGGAAAATCATGCCCCTTGGCCAGCATTTGCGTGCCGACCAGGATATCGACTTCTTCCGCATGCACTTTCTCCAGCATTTCCGGCAGGGAATTTTTGCGCCGGGTACTGTCGCGGTCCACGCGCAATATGCGCGCTTCGGGAATGAGTTTTTCCAACGTGGCTTCCAGCCGTTGCGTGCCCTGCCCCACCGGCGCGAGATCGACATTGCCGCAACTGGGGCAGGCGCGCGGCAGGCGTTCCTCGTGGCCGCAGTGATGGCAGCGCAAACGCTGCTCTTTGAGATGCACGACCAATCGGCTGCTGCAACGCGTGCAGCCGGCGAGCCAGCCGCAATCGCCGCACATCAGCACCGGCGCGAAGCCGCGGCGGTTGATGAACAGCAGGCTTTGCTCGCCACGCTTGATGCGCTGCTTCAGCGCGCTAATGAGCGGCGTGGAAAAGCCTTCCATCAAGGCCTCGCGCCGCAGGTCGATGCAACGCACTGCCGGCGGCGCGGCGTCGGTCACCGCGCGCGCGCGCAAGGTGAGCAAGCGATAGCGGCCATTCAGTGCATTGTGATAGCTCTCCAGCGCAGGCGTGGCCGAGCCGAGCAGGATGGGAATCGCCGCCTCGCGCGCACGAAACACCGCCACATCGCGCGCCGAGTAGCGCATGCCGTCTTGTTGCTTGAACGAGCCGTCGTGCTCCTCGTCCACCACGATCAATTGCAGCGCCGGCATGGGCGTGAAAACCGCCAGCCGCGTGCCGAGCACGATTTGCGCAGCACCCTGCTGGGCCATCAGCCAATGTTTGAGGCGTTCGCCCTCGTTCAAATTGCTGTGCAGGCTGACGATGGCGGTCTGGGGAAAACGCGCCTGAAAGCGCGCTTCGAGCTGCGGGGTGAGATTGATTTCCGGCACCAGCACCAATATTTGGCCGCCGCGCGCGAGGATGTCTTCGATCAGATGCAGATACACCTCGGTCTTGCCGCTGCCGGTCACGCCATGCAACAGCCAGGCGCTGAATCCCGTAGGTGCGGCGCGCAGGGCGTCGAGCGCTTGCTGCTGTTCGGCATTGAGTGTGGGCGCATCGAGGCTGGCGGGCAGGGCGTGATTGCGGGGCGCTGCGGTCAGCGGCTCCTGTGTGATCGATACCCAACCTGCCGTCGCGAATGCTTGCACTGCTTTGCTGGCGCTAGGCGAGAGACGCGTGATCTCGGAATGCGTGAGGCTGCCCGCTGCATGCAGTGCGGCCAGCAGTTTTTGCTTGACCAAGGCGCGCTTGGGCAGCGCATCCGCTGCCGTATCGCGGCCGGCTTGCGTTAACACGTAGCGCGCTTCGGTCAGCGCGCCCACCGGCTGCGTGCGCCGCAGCCGTACCGGCAACAGCGTGGCGAGCACTTGGCCTAAAGGGTAGTGGTAATACTCGCTGCAAAAGCGTGCGAGTTTTAAAACCGCTGGCGGCAGCGGCGGCACATCGTAAAAAATTTCTTTCACGCGCTTGAGTTGAAACGAGGGGTCGGCGGGCTCATGCGCGATCCCGACAATGACGCCCACTACCAGCCGCCGGCCGAACGGCGCCAAGGCGCGACGGCCGATATCCGCCTGATCGATTCCCGGCGCGAGGTAATCAAAATGCCGCGAAAGCGGAACATCCACCGCAATTTGTGCGATTTTTTCAGGGGCGGAATGCATGACTTGTCCCAAGCCTGCTTATTTCTCGCACGGCGCTGATACCTTGCTCAAAACAGCCCTAAATACGGGCCATTCCAGCCTGTGGATAACTTTGTGCATATTATTTATCGGAAGAGCGTAGATCGCACTTAATGTCAAGAGATGGAAAATAAAGGGCTTTTGAAATATTTTGATAATTATTATAAATCATATAGATACGATATCAGAATTACGATCCATTTGATTTGTTTATGGATTTATGAAAAGCAAGCATTTTGTGCATAAGTGGCATGGAAATGGCTTAAGCAAGCCCCGCGATTTGCCGGATAGATTGGGGCTAATGCTATATTGCGGCCTGCCCTATTGGCTATTATTCGAGCGAATTCCATGCCCCTACTTCAATACACCATCAAAGTCGCAATTTCCGCCGGGGTGATTGTCGCCGTAGCCGAGATTGCCAAGCGCAGCTCATTCTGGGCTGCGGCCTTGGCGTCGTTGCCGCTAACTTCTTTATTGGCCTTTGTCTGGCTCTATCTGGAAACAGGGGATATCCAAAAAATCAGCACACTCTCGCAAGGTATTTTTTGGCTGGTGATTCCATCCCTGCTGCTATTCGTGTTGTTGCCGGTGATGTTGCGCGCAGGTTGGGGCTTCTGGGCGAGCTTGGCGGCGGCATCGTGCGCCACGGCCATCGGCTATGTGTGCATGGTCTGGGCGCTGGCGCGGGCGGGAATTCAGGCTTAATCCAAGAAAAACCCGGAATCTGCCCGGACACCCCGCATTAACCGGGCCAAAATAAAACCATGCTTACCTCGCTACTACGGTCGTCTCGCCGTTGTATTTTGTGCCTAAATTATCAACAGCGCTGATGGCAATTTTATCACCGGGTTTGGCGCCCTTGATCCTGAAGCCCAAAAAAGGATTTTTGGAAACCGCGACACCCCACTGGGCATCCATCACAGTCTTGCCATTTAAGGTGACAACAACTTGGTCGATAAAGTGTGCCGGAATGAATTTATCGGTTTTTGCGTCCTTGCGTAAGCCGGTTTCCATAATGTGGGTCATCAGCACCTTCACATCGGCGACATCGCCTTGCACCGTAGCACGTATTTTCATTTCTTCAGCCATGTTCGTCCCCTCGTCAATTCGTTAAATAAGATGAATTTCCAAACCGGCCCGGTTTGATCAACCGCCACAGCCGCCGATCGTAACCTTGACTTCCTTGGCTTGAGTGTAAACCTTGCCGCCTGCCCTCACCGCTATACGAACAAGGGAAGTCTGGCTCATTTTGATACGCGTGGAGATATAGGGCTCAGCGCCATTAGACAGATCGAAATCGGCAATCAGCGGGGTCTGGTTCTTCTCCACAAAAATGGCGATGGAGGTGGTTGCAGGGATGTTGCTGATCACTTCCACCGGCACCGACGCACCGTTTTCTGCAATATCCGGCGTCTTGACCAGAATGTCCTTGCTTTCCGTGGCGCCATTGTAATTGGAGTTTCTCATGGCGTCGGCTACGTTTGTCGAAGTGAAGGCGAGCTTGTTCCATGTTGCCGCCAATACTTCGACCGGCCTGAGCAAGCCTGTGCCGATCGCGGCGATTGCTGCTCCTGCGATGCCTGCATTCTTCAAAAATGTTCTGCGCAATTGATCCATTTCACACCTCCACAAATAAGGTTGGATTGAAATACTGGGTATGGATATCGGCAATTTTAAAACTATCTTGATGCGATATTTGAAAAGCGGCCCATTGACGCATTTAATCCTTGCCTGCTGCTATTCGTGTTGTTGCCGGTGATGCTGCGCGCAGGCTGGGGTTTTCTCGGCGCCTCTGCACCTCTGCGGTTCAGGTACTTCTTCTGGGATGAAACGCGGCCTGGCTTATTCGGGTGCGCGGCCCAAGCGCAGGGCGCCGGCCAGCATCACGCTCCCCGTCACCACAGACAATATTGCAGCGATGCGCAGCAGCAGGAGCGCTTGCGACTGATGGGTTTGCCAGCCCATGTCCAAGGCCGTGGCACGCTCGCCGGCGCCTTGTCCGAGCAAATCCGCCTGATGAATCGCTTGCACCGACAGCACATTCAGCTTAAACAGCGCTTCGCGCGCGCGATCCCAATCCTTATCCGCGCTGGTCATGGCGCCTTCCAAGCCCAGGCGAAAACTATCCATCTCTTTATAGAGCCGCGTGAGTTCAGCCGCCGTGGCCGCGCCCCCCTCTTGCAGCGCAGCCAAGGCAGCCAACTCGCGTTCGATGGCCGTTTTTTGCGCAGCGGATTTTTTCTGATACGCGGGAAACTCTAAAACCGTCGAGTAGAACTCGTTCATCGTCAACTCATACCCGGCCGCCAAGGATTTCAGGGATTGAGCTATTCGGTATGACTGGAACGTGGCTTCGCGCGCATCGCCCCCTTTCTTGCCGGCCAGGCTGATTTGATCTCCGGCCCAATAGGATAAACCGGCCGCGATCAACGCGAGGATGGCGGCCATGGCCGATAAAGTGCGAATGCCGAATTTCATACGATGCCCCTTTAGGTGAATGACGGTGCTTAGTCGAAGCGGAGCATCTTCCCTTACGGGAGGGAATGGAATTGCGGGTATTAATGGGTACGGAGTAAGCGCGGGGCGCGGGTGCTAGTGAAACGCCTTCGACAGCTCGTGCACCGCGTCCACCAGCGCGGCCACGTTCTCCGGCGGGGTGAATTGCGAAACGCCGTGGCCGAGGTTGAACACGTGGCCGCTGCCCGAGCCGTAGCTGACGAGGATGCGCTGCACTTCCTTGCGGATGGCGGCGGGGTCGGAGAACAGCACCATCGGGTCCATATTGCCTTGCAGGGAAATTTTGCCGCCGACGCGCTTGCGCGCTTCGCCGATGTCGCAAGTCCAGTCGAGGCCGACGGCGTCACAACCGATGGCGGCGATCTTTTCCAGCCAAATGCCGCCATTTTTGGTGAAGACGATGCAGGGCACGCGTTCGCCGTCGTGGTCGCGAATCAAGCCGGACACGACTTGGCGCAGATAGGCGAGCGAGAATTTTTCATAGGCGTGGCTCGACAGCATGCCGCCCCATGTATCGAATATTTGCACTGCTTGCGCACCGGCTTGGATTTGCGCATTGAGGTAATCGGTGACGGCTTTGGCGTTCACTTGCAGAATGTGGTGCAACAATTCCGGGCGCTGATACAGCATGGTTTTGAGCGTGCGAAAATCGTCAGAACCGCCGCCTTCCACCATATAGCAGGCCAGCGTGAACGGCGAGCCGGAGAAACCGATCAGCGGGATTTCGTTATTCAGCGCGCGGCGAATCTGCGACACGGCATCCAACACATAGCGTAAATGGCTATCGGGATCGGGCGCGGTGAGATCGCGAATCGCCCATTCCTCGCGCAGCGGACGCTCGAATTTCGGGCCCTCTCCTTCGGCGAAATACAGACCCAGGCCCATCGCATCGGGAATGGTCAGAATGTCGGAAAACAAAATCGCCGCATCCAGGCCAAAGCGCGCGATGGGTTGCAGCGTGACTTCGGTCGCCAAATCCGGGTTCTTGCACAGACTGAGAAAATCACCGGCGCGCGCACGCGTCTGGTTGTACTCGGGCAAGTAACGCCCGGCCTGGCGCATGATCCAAATCGGCGTGTAGGGCACGGGCTGTTTGAGCAGCGCGCGGAGGAAGGTGTCGTTTTTAGGTTTCATTGTTGTGTGTGAGGTGCAAGGAGTTAAGTGAGAAGGGAGAACGTTGGGGCGCCTATCGCCTTACCCCTCACGCCTCATTGCGTCGTTAGACGCCCAGATAAGCAAGGATGCCCTCGGCCGCCTGCCGGCCTTCATATACGGCCGTCACCACCAGATCGGAGCCGCGCACCATGTCGCCGCCGGCGAAGATTTTCGGGTTGGCGGTCTGGTATGCGTGGGTAAAGCCCTTGGCCACAACACGGCCGCCTGCATCGGTGCCGACACCGGCCTCAGCGAACCATGGCTGCGGATTGGGGCGGAAGCCGAAGGCGATAATCACGCGGTCGGCGGGGATGGTTTCTTCCGAACCGGGCACGACTTGCGGGGTGCGGCGGCCGCGCGCATCGGGCGCGCCGAGTTCGGTGGTGACGAGCTTCACGCCTTCCACGCGGCCAGAGCCGACGATTTCCACCGGCTGGCGATTCCACAGGAATTGCACGCCTTCTTCTTTCGCGTTCGCCACTTCGCGGCGCGAGCCGGGCATATTGGCTTCGTCGCGGCGATAGGCGCAGGTAACGGATCTGGCGTGCTGTCGAATCGAGGTGCGGTTGCAGTCCATCGCCGTGTCGCCGCCGCCCAGCACCACCACGCGCTGGCCTTGCATCGAGACATAACCGGATTTATCTTCCGGCAGTTGCAAACAATGACGCACGTTGGAAATCAAAAAAGGCAGCGCTTCGTGCACGCCGGGCAAATCCTCGCCGGGGAAGCCGCCCTTCATATAGGTGTAGGTGCCCATGCCCAGGAATACCGCATCGTATTCGGCGAGCAATTGCGCCAGGGCGACATCACGGCCGATTTCGGTGTTGAGGCGAAACTCGATGCCCATGCCTTCCATGACCGCGCGCCGCCGGCGCACCACGTCTTTTTCCAATTTGAATTCGGGAATGCCGAAGGTGAGCAGGCCGCCGATTTCGTCGTAGCGGTCATACACCACCGGCTGCACGCCGTTGCGCACCAGCACATCCGCGCAGCCGAGCCCGGCCGGGCCCGCACCGATCACCGCGACTCTTTTGCCGCTGGGCGTGACATGAGCCATGTCGGGACGCCAGCCAAGCTTAAAGGCTTCGTCGGAAATATATTTTTCCACCGCGCCGATGGTCACCGCGCCGAAGCCGCCCTGGTTCAAGGTGCAGGCGCCTTCGCACAGCCGATCCTGCGGGCACACGCGGCCGCAAATCTCGGGCAGGGAGTTGGTTTTGTGCGACAGCTCGGCGGCCTCGAATAGATTGCCCTCGTCGATCAGCTTCAGCCAATTCGGAATGTAATTGTGTACCGGGCACTTCCACTCGCAGTAAGGATTGCCGCAGCCCAGGCAGCGCGCGGCTTGCTCGGCCGATTGCGCGGCGTCGAAGGGCGCGTAAATCTCCTTGAATTCCTTGATGCGAACTTCCGCCGCCGTCTTGCTGCCATCGCGCCGCTGTACATTCAGAAATTGGAAAACGTCAGACATTTAAATCTTTCGAAAACAAATCGTTTGCCACAGAGGTCACAGAGAAATTCAAAAGCAAGCTACCAGCCCCGAATGCTCTTCTCTGTGTCCTCTGTGATCTTTGTGGCAAAAAGGTTTTAATCTTTTAACAAACTATCCAGTTTCACCGCCTTCGGCTTGGCCAGATAGAACTTGGCCACCGCATTGTCAAAATCGGCGAGCATGTGTTGGCCGCGTTGGCTGCCGGTGAGCTTCACGTGCTCGGCGATTTTTTCGCGCAGGAACTGGCGGTACTCTTCCATCGATTCGTTGGTGATGCGATGAATGTCGATCAGCTCATTGTTGTAGCGGCTGGCGAATTGGCCATCCTCGTCGTACACCATGCTGAAGCCGCCGGTCATGCCCGCGCCGAAGTTGAGGCCGGTGTCGCCCAGCACGATCACGCAGCCGCCGGTCATGTATTCGCAGCAGTGATCGCCCGCGCCTTCCACCAGCGCCACGCAACCGGAGTTGCGCACGCCGAAGCGCTCGCCCGCCATGCCGGCCGCGTTGAGCTTGCCGCCGGTCGCGCCGTATAAGCAGGTGTTGCCGATGATCACGTTGCTGTGCGCGTCAAAGTCCGATTGGCTCGGCGGATAGATCACGATGCGCCCGCCCGCCATGCCCTTGCCCACATAATCGTTGGCGTCGCCGGCAAGCTCCAAGGTCAAGCCTTGCGCGTTCCACACGCCGAAGCTCTGACCCGCGCTGCCGGAGAGTTTCACATGCAGGCAGTCATCCGGCAGGCCGTTCGCGCCATGGGCGCGCGCGATTTCGCCGGAGAGCCGCGCGCCGATCGAGCGGTTAACGTTGCGAATCTTGTAGCTCAGCGTGAGCGCTTGCTTGGCCTTGATCGCCGGCAGCGCATCGGCCACCATCTGCTCGGCCAGCTCGCCTTTGTCGAAGGAGGGGTTGCGCGCATCGATGCAGAATTTCGGCACGCTATCCGGAATGTGCTTTTGATCCAGCAAGGCTTTGAGATCGAGCTTGCCCTGGCGCGGCGTCTCGCCCGGCATGGGCTGCAACAGATCGACGCGGCCGATGAGTTCTTCCATCGAGCGCACGCCGATGCTCGCCATCAGCTCGCGCGTTTCCTGCGCGATGAAGGTGAAATAATTCATCACCATTTGCGGCAGGCCGATGAAGTATTTTTGGCGCAGCTTGGCGTCTTGCGTGGCGATGCCGGTGGCACAGTTATTCAGATGGCAAATGCGCAGATATTTGCAGCCCAGCGCCACCATCGGGCCGGTGCCGAAACCAAACGATTCCGCGCCCAGGATGGCGGCTTTGATCACATCCAAGCCGGTCTTCAAGCCGCCATCGGTCTGCACCCGCACGCGGCCACGCAGGCCGTTGGCGCGCAGCACTTGTTGCGCTTCGGACAGGCCCAGCTCCCACGGCGTACCGGCGTATTTCACGCTGGTCAGTGGCGATGCACCCGTGCCGCCGTCGTAGCCGGAGATGGTGATCAAGTCGGCGTAGGCCTTGGCCACGCCCGCCGCCACCGTACCCACACCGGGTTCGGCCACCAGCTTCACCGAGACCAGGGCTTGCGGATTGACTTGCTTCAAATCAAAAATCAGCTGCGCTAAATCTTCGATGGAATAAATATCGTGGTGCGGCGGGGGCGAGATCAGGCTGATGCCGGGTTTCGCGCAGCGCAGTTTGGCGATCATGACCGAGACCTTATCGCCCGGCAGTTGGCCGCCTTCGCCCGGCTTCGCGCCTTGGGCGATTTTGATTTGCAGCACTTCGGCGTTGACCAGGTAATGCGGCGTGACGCCGAAGCGGCCCGAGGCCACTTGCTTGATCTTGGACATTTTGACCGTGCCGTAGCGCGCCGGGTCTTCGCCGCCTTCGCCCGAATTGGAGCGGCCGCCGAGGCGGTTCATGGCTTCGGCCAGCGCCTCGTGCGCCTCGGGCGAAAGCGCGCCCAGTGACATGCCGGCGGAGTCGAAACGCTTGAGAATTTTTTCGATCGGCTCGACTTGATCGAGCGGGATCGGCGCAGCGCCGGCTTGCAGTTGCATCAAATCGCGCAGCATCGCCACCGGGCGCGTGTTCACGTATTCGGCGTATTTTTTGTATTCCTCGTAATCGCCGTTCTGCACCGCTTTTTGCAACTGCATCACGACATCCGGGTTGTAGGCGTGGTACTCGCCGCCGAAGATGAATTTGAGCAGGCCGCCTTGCGACAGCGGCTTCACCGGGTTGAAGGCATATTGGGCGAGATGCTTCTGGTCGGATTCGAAGTCATCGAAATCCGCGCCGGATACACGGCTCACCGTGCCCGTCAAACACAGGTCGATCACGTTTTCATGCACGCCGACCGCTTCGAATAATTGTCCGCCGCGATACGAGGCGATGGTGGAAATACCCATCTTGGACGTGATCTTGAGCAGGCCCTTGTTGATGCCTTTGACGAAATGCGCGATGGCGTCTTCTAAGGACTGCGCGATTTCTTTGGTGCGGATCAAATCGTTGATGGCTTGATATGCGAGGTAGGGGTAAACCGCCGTCGCACCGTAGCCGATCAGGCAGCCGAATTGATGCGGGTCGCGCGCGGTGCCGGTCTCGGCCACGATGTTCGAATTGCAACGCAGACCGGCGTTGATCAGCGCGTGATGCACTGCGCCCACCGCGAATAGCGCGTGGATCGGCAGCTTGCCTTTGGCGATCGCGCGATCGGATAGCACCACGATGACGTAGCCTTGCTTGACTGCTTCCACCGCCTTTTGCGTCAGGGCTATAAGCGCAGCTTTGAGGTTGGTTTGCGCCGGGTCGTAATTCAGATCCAGCGTGATGGATTTATATTCCTCGCCGGTCTGCTGCGTGAGATACACGAACTTGTCGTGGGTCAGCACCGGCGAGTGCGTCTCGATGCGGCGCGCGTGCTGCGGCGTTTCGTCGAACAGATTGCGCTCGGGGCCGAAGCAGGTTTTGAGCGACATCACGATCGCTTCGCGAATCGGGTCGATCGGCGGGTTGGTCACTTGCGCGAATTGCTGGCGCAGATAATCGAAGGGTGAGCGCACCTGGCGCGACAGCACCGCCATCGGCGTGTCATCGCCCATGGAGCCGATGGCCTCCTGGCCGTCTTCCGCCAGCACGCGAATCACTTGATCGCGTTCTTCAAACGTGACGTTGAACAGCTTCTGATATTGCAAGGCGCTATCCGCATCCAACAGCGGCATGGTCTCGCTCTTGGCGAGCGAGGACTCCAAATAGCGCACATTGTCTTTGAGCCATTGGCGATACGGATGCGCTTTGGCCAAGCCGGCGTCGATCTCTTCGGGCAAGAGCAGCTTGCCGGTTTCGAGGTCCACCGCGAGGATCTGGCCGGGCTTGATGCGGCCTTTGGCGACGACATTTTCCGGCGCGTAATTCCACACGCCGACTTCGGAGGCGATGGTGAGAAAGCGATCCTTGGTCACCACATAACGCGCCGGGCGCAAGCCGTTGCGATCCAGCACGCAGGCGCCGTAGCGGCCATCGGTGAGCACGATGCCGGCGGGGCCATCCCATGGCTCCATGTGCATCGAGTTGTATTCGTAGAACGCCTTCAGGTCCGGATCCATGTCGTTCACGTTCTGCCACGCCGGCGGGATCATCAAGCGCAGCGCGCGGAACAGCGGCACGCCGCCCATCACCAGGCCTTCCAGCATATTGTCCAGGCTGAGCGAGTCGGAACCGGTGAGCGACACCAAGGGCCGCACGTCATCCATATTCGGGATGAGCTTGGACATGACTTTCATTTCGCGCGCGCGCGACCAGTTGCGGTTGCCTTGCAGCGTATTGATCTCGCCGTTGTGCGCGAGGTAGCGGAAGGGCTGCGCCAGCTTCCACTCCGGCCAGGTGTTGGTGGAGAAGCGCTGGTGATACACCACCAGGCTGGAGGCGAAGCGCTCGTCCTTCAGGTCGGGGTAGAACACCGGCAGATTGCACGGCAGCACCAAGCCCTTATAAGAGATGACTTTGCTTGATAGCGACGGCAGATAAAAAGCCTTGTCCGCGGGGCCGATGGCTTTTTCGGCGCGGCGGCGCGCAATGAACAGCTTGCGCTGGAAAATCGCTTCGGAAATAGCGTCCGGGCAATTCACGAATACCTGTTCGATCACGGGCAAGTTTGCGAGCGCATACTCGCCGCAAGCATCAGGATTGACAGGTACTTTTCGGAAGCCGGCCAGCGTAAGGCCTTCGGCTTGCATCTCTTGGGTAAGGGTGTCGCGCGCGGTCTGCGCGAGTTGGGCGTCTTGGTTCAGGAATACGAGGCTCGCGGCGTACTGCTTGGCCAGCGTAAAACCAGCTTCCGCTGCCACGGCGCGCAAGAATGCATCCGGCTTCTTGAACAGCAGTCCGCAGCCGTCGCCGGATTTGCCGTCCGCAGCCACCGCACCCCTATGCGTCAAGCAGGCGAGCGAGCTGATCGCGGTTTGCACCAGTTGGTGGCTTGGCTTATCATCCATTTGCGCCATCAAGCCGAAACCGCAGCTATCGCGCTCAAAATCCGGATGGTAGAGCGTACCGTCCAGCCAGCTTTGTCTGTCCATTGCCAGAACCCTAAAATTCGGTGAAAAGTCTGCGATTTTAACCGGTAAACGTACTGCCGGGCAATGTGAGCTAAGAATGGCCTCTTGTGACATGGGGTTGTTTGCTAGCGCAGCAAAAAATCTTTCACCGCGGAGGACGCAGAGGACGCGGAGTAAAGCCAAATCAATAGCGAATAAGGCATGCGCAACTTGGTTTTTAGCTTTCGGTTTTGCTTTTCTCCGCGTCCTCTGCGTCCTCCGCGGTGAGCGTTTTTAAGAAATGAACATGACCGACGACACCAAAAATCCCACCGCCCAACGCGGCGAAGCCAAGACCGCCCGCATCCCGATCAAAATCGTGCCCGAACCCGTGGCGCGCAAGCCGAGCTGGATTCGCGCCAAGTCGCCCAACAGCCCGCGCTTCTTCGAGATCAAGCAAATCCTGCGCGAGCATCAGTTGCACACGGTGTGCGAGGAAGCCTCCTGCCCCAATATCGGCGAGTGTTTCTCGCACGGCACGGCGACGTTCATGATCCTGGGCGATGTGTGCACGCGGCGCTGCCCGTTTTGCGATGTGGCCCACGGCAAGCCGCAGGCGCCGGATGTAAACGAGCCGGCTAGTTTAGCCAAGACCATCGCCGCGATGAAATTGAAATATGTCGTGATCACCAGCGTCGATCGCGACGACCTGCGCGATGGCGGCGCGCAGCATTTTGCCGATTGCATCCGCGCGGTGCGCGAGGCTTCGCCGCAGACGCGGATTGAAGTGCTGGTGCCGGATTTTCGTGGTCGTTTGGAGATCGCGCTGGAAGTGCTGGCGCTCGCCCCGCCCGATGTCATGAACCACAACCTGGAAACCGTGCCGCGCCTGTATAAAGCCACGCGCCCCGGCGCGGACTACATGAATTCCTTGCAGCTATTAAAAGCTTTTAAAGCCAAGCATCCCGAGGTGCCGACCAAATCCGGTTTGATGGTGGGCCTGGGCGAAACGGATGCAGAGATTTTAGAAGTGATGCGCGACCTGCGCGCACACGATGTGGAAATGCTCACCGTCGGCCAATACCTGCAACCGAGCCAACATCATCTACCGGTGAAGCGCTTTGTCACGCCGGAGGAATTCAAGGTGTTGGAAAAGGCAGCGCAGGAGATGGGTTTTGCTAACGCCGCATGCGGGCCGATGGTGCGGTCTTCGTACCATGCCGATCAGCAAGTGGCGGGGCTTTCTTAGGGAAACGCTAGCCTTTAAGGCGCATCGTCTTGATCGCGGGCTGCGCGGATGATTTTCACGATGTCCTCTGCACTAATCGGCATTTTGGGGTTGATCGGCTTAGGCAGTGTTGCGGCGCTTGCAACAAAACAATCATCAGGCATGATTTTTTGTATCCTTTTATCAGGTGCGCAGTCTCATCGCGGCTCGGCGATACCATCGACTGCCCGCGCTAGCGCTTCTTCGGAGACTCCTTGGGCTTTGAGATTTTCAATCAGCTTGGCCATGGGGCCGCTATCTAGTCGCGCAAGGTCTGCGCGTAAGCCCTGCCCCACGTAAGTTCGCATGAGCGGCTGATAGCCGGAATAGCCTAGCATCGGTGCAATGCGTTTCAGATCGTCCACTACGTCTTGCGGCATGCGCATCGTAACGGTGACCATAGGCCTATCTTTGTGCAGTCTTTTCTTCAGGTCAGCCATTTTCATAAAGCCTCCGTTCCTCGCGCGTTGCCTTACGTGCCGAAATAATGCGGATTCGATCATTCTCCAATGCGATATGTACGACAAACAACAATCGTGATGCCTCGTCGAAGCCAATAATAGCCTCACGTGATTCCTCGCTGCGGCTCGCATCCACCGCCTTCAGAAAGGGATCGAAAAACGCTTGCGCCGCCACTTCAAAGGTCACGCCATCGTGCTTTTATGGGTTCTTTAAGGCTTTTTCCCGGTTAGCCACGAACCAGATGCCATAAAGCTCAAATTCAATATCCACAGGAAAACGTTGTCATAACGTATTTACGTTGTCAATAATGATTTAAAGGGCTATTTTAGGCCAATTAAAATCCACTAGTGTCCGGTTAAATTCAAAACAACATCAATTGGTTAGTGACTGGCTGCACGATGCTTCTGTTACCCAGTGGCTGAAAGGCGCATGAAATAGGGGTTTTCTCAAAAATTGAGA
>JACRIU010000075.1 GCA_016235775.1 Hydrogenophilales bacterium | reverse complement strand
GCGGTTGTAGGCGATGCCGCCGCCGGAGCCACCCATGGTGAAGGACGGGCGGATGACGGTGGGGAAACCCAGCACCTGCTGCACCTGCAACGCCTCTTCCATGCTGTGCGCAATCGCGGAGCGCGCCGAAGCCAGACCAATGCGCGTCATCGCCTGCTTGAATTTCTCGCGATCTTCCGCCATGTCGATCGCATCGCGCGACGCGCCGATCATCTCGACGCTGTATTTTTCCAGCACGCCGTGCCTGGCCAGATCGAGCGCGCAGTTCAGCGCGGTCTGCCCGCCCATCGTCGGCAGGATCGCGTCGGGGCGCTCCTTGGCGATGATCTTCTCCACGATCTTCCAGGTGATCGGCTCGATGTAAGTCGCATCCGCCATGTCCGGGTCGGTCATGATCGTCGCCGGGTTCGAGTTCACCAGGACGACGCGATAACCCTCCTCGCGCAGCGCCTTGCAGGCCTGCGCGCCGGAATAGTCAAACTCGCACGCCTGCCCGATGACGATGGGGCCGGCGCCGATGATCAGGATGCTTTTTATGTCGGTGCGTTTTGGCATTTTTTTCAGTCGTTAGACGTTAGTCGTTAGTTATTAGTTGGTGTCGTCGCTGTGCGGCTTTAACTAGCGACTAACGACTAGCGACTAACTACTGCTTTTCAATCATTCGTCCTGCACAAATCCGATGCGCCGCTTTTTAGGCGCTGGCGGCGGCGACATCAACTCGCGTATCGCCTCAAACACCGCCTTGAACTGAGCATCGTACTTTTGTTCCAATTTGGCGAGTTTCTGCGCCAGTTCCTTGTTGCCTTCAAGCAGGCTGCGCAACTTGACGAAGGAGCGCATGATTTCGATATTGACCCCGACCGCTCTTTTGCTTTTCAGCACGCTCGAAAGCATGGCGACACCTTGCTCGGTAAAAGCATGAGGCGCCTTTCTGGAACCACCCCAACTTGAAATCACAGTTTGTGACTTCAAGTTTGCAATCTCTTGATTTGTTAGCTTAAATGCAAAGTCATCGGGGAAACGTTCAATATTACGTTGCACTGCCTGCATGAGCGTTCTGGTCTCAACCTGATAGAGCGCAGCCAGATCGTGCGACAACATCACCCGCTGACCGCGCAGTGAACAAATGCGCCCTTCAATGCCTTCGATTATTTGGCCAGGCAATAACACAGGTTGTTTGTCAGCCACATTAGCCACCCGCAGCCCCCATCATCGCCACGAAGCGGTCAAACAACCCATCCACGTCATGCGGCCCCGGACTCGCTTCGGGATGCCCCTGGAAGCAGAACGCCGGTTTGTCGGTCAGCTCGAAGCCTTGCAGCGTGCCGTCGAACAGCGACACGTGCGTGACGCGCGCATTCGCGGGCAGCGTCGCCGCGTCCACCGCAAAACCGTGGTTCTGGCTGGTGATCATCACGCGCTTGCTCTGCATGTCCTGTACCGGATGATTCGCGCCGCGATGGCCGAACTTCATCTTCACTGTCGTAGCTCCCATAGCCAATCCCATGATCTGGTGACCGAGACAGATGCCGAACAGCGGCACGCCAGCTTCGATGAATTTCTTCGTCGCACCGATTGCGTAATCGCACGGCTCCGGATCGCCGGGGCCGTTGGAGAGGAGCACGCCGTCCGGCTTCATCGCCAGCACCTGTGCTGCGGTTGTCCTGGCGGGAACCACGGTGATCCTGCAACCCCGCTCCGCCAGCATACGCAGGATGTTGTGCTTCACGCCGAAGTCGTAGGCGACTACATGGAAGGATCGAGGAGCGAGGATTGAGGATTGAGGGGAACCCGCTACTCCGCTTTTCCCTGATTCCTGACTCCTGATTCCTGATTCCTGGTAGCCCACTCCCAGCTTCCACTCGCGCTGCTTCCACTCGTAGGGTTTGTCGCAGCTCACCACCTGCGCCAGATCCATCCCCGCCAAACCGGCAAAGCCGCGTGCCGCCGCGAGCGCCGCCTCCACATCGCCGCCGGTGGCGATGCAGCCGTTCTGCGCGCCCTTGGAACG
>JACRIU010000071.1 GCA_016235775.1 Hydrogenophilales bacterium | reverse complement strand
GGCCGCCATCCAGCGGCACCAGCGGACGCAGCTCGGGCGGCAGCACCGGCAGCACTTCCAGAATCATCCAATCCGGGCGCACGCCGGAACGCTGGAATGCTTCCAGCACTTTCAGGCGCTTGGCGATCTTTTTGATCTTGGTCTCGGAGCTGGTCGCGGCCAGGTCCTTTCGCAGGGTTTCGATTTCGTGATTGATATCGATCGAACGCAGCAAGTCGCGCACGCCTTCGGCGCCCATGACCGCTTTGAACTCATCGCCGAATTCTTCAACCTTGGCCAAGTAGTCATCTTCCGACAGCAGTTGGCCGCGCAGCAGCGGGGTCATGCCCGGCTCGACCACGACGTAGGCTTCGAAGTACAGCACGCGCTCGATGTCGCGCAGCGCAATGTCCAGCACCATGCCGAGGCGCGAGGGTAGCGACTTCAGGAACCAAATATGCGCGACCGGGCTGGCCAAGTCGATGTGCGCCATGCGCTCGCGCCGCACTTTGGACAGCGTCACTTCCACACCGCATTTTTCGCAGATGACGCCGCGGTGCTTCAGGCGCTTGTATTTGCCGCACAGGCATTCGTAATCCTTGACCGGGCCAAAAATTTTGGCGCAGAACAGGCCATCGCGCTCCGGCTTGAAGGTGCGATAGTTGATGGTTTCCGGCTTTTTAACTTCGCCAAAAGACCAGGAACGGATTTTGTCCGGCGAAGCGAGTGCGATCTTAATGGCATCGAACTCTTCTTCTTGCGTGACCTGCTTAAATAAATCGAGTAGTGCTTTCATGTGCGACTCCTAAATGTAGGGACGTCTCGGGCGAGGCATGCCTCGCCCCTACCGCATTGCCTTAATTGCGCTCCAGATCGATATCGATTGCGAGCGAGCGGATTTCCTTCACCAGCACATTGAAGGATTCCGGCATGCCGGCGTCGATCTTATGATCGCCTTTCACGATGTTCTCGTACATCTTGGTGCGGCCGGTGACATCGTCCGACTTCACGGTGAGCATTTCTTGCAAGGTGTAGGCCGCGCCGTAGGCTTCCAACGCCCAGACCTCCATCTCGCCGAAACGCTGACCGCCGAACTGCGCCTTGCCGCCCAGCGGCTGCTGGGTCACCAGGCTGTATGGCCCGGTGGAGCGCGCGTGCATCTTGTCATCCACCAAGTGGTGCAGCTTCATCACGTGCATATAACCCACCGTGACTTGGCGCTCAAACGCTTCACCGGTGCGGCCCTCGAACAAGGTAATCTGGCCGGAGCGCGGCAGGCCCGCCAGTTCCAGCATATCCTTGATCTCTTCTTCGGTCGCGCCGTCGAACACGGGCGAGGCGAAGGGCACGCCCTTGGTCAGGTTCACCGCCAATTCGACGATTTCCTTGTCGGTCAGCGTGTCCAATTGCTCGGATTTGCCGCTCCGGTTGTAGATTTTTTCCAGGTATTTGCGTAGCTGGCCTACCGTCAAATGCTGCGCATCTTGCAGCATTTCCGCGATGCGCTGACCCAAGCCTTTGGCGGCCCAGCCCAGATGCGTTTCCAGAATCTGGCCCACGTTCATCCGCGACGGCACGCCCAAGGGGTTGAGCACGATATCGACCGGACGGCCGTCTTCCATATACGGCATGTCTTCCACCGGCACGATTTTCGAGATCACACCTTTGTTGCCGTGACGGCCGGCCATCTTGTCGCCAGGCTGCAAGCGGCGCTTCACCGCCAGATACACTTTCACCATCTTCTGCACGCCGGGCGCCAATTCATCGCCGCTGGTGAGCTTCTTTTTCTTTTCGATAAACATCTGCTCGAATTCGCGCCGCTTCTGCTCCAGGCTGTCTTTCAAGTTTTCGAGCTGTTGCGCGGCTTCGTCATTGGCAAGGCGGATGTCGAACCAGTCGTAACGATTGGTCTCGGCGAGATAAGCCTTGGTGAGCTTGGTGCCCTTGGCCAGTTTCTTCGGGCCGCCGTTCGCGGTTTTGTTGAGCAGCAAGCGCTCGATCCGCCCGAAAGAATCCTCTTCCACGATGCGCATGCGGTCGGCGAGATCCTTTTTATACTCGGACAACATGTCGTCGATGATCTGCGCCGCGCGCTTATCGCGCTCGATGCCTTCACGCGTGAACACTTGCACGTCGATCACGGTGCCCGCCATGCCGGAGGGCACGCGCAAGCCGGTGTCTTTTACATCCGATGCCTTCTCGCCGAAAATCGCGCGCAGCAATTTTTCTTCCGGCGTGAGCTGGGTTTCGCCCTTGGGCGTCACTTTACCCACCAACACATCGCCCGCCTCGACTTCGGCGCCGATGTACACGATGCCGGATTCGTCCAGACGGCCGGCCATGCGCTCGGACAGATTGGGAATGTCGCGCGTGATTTCTTCCGGCCCGAGCTTGGTGTCGCGCGCGACGATCGACAACTCTTCGATGTGAATCGAGGTGTAGCGATCATCCGCGACCATGCGCTCGGAGATCAGAATCGAGTCTTCGAAGTTGTAACCGTTCCAGGGCATGAACGCGACCATCATGTTCTGCCCCAGCGCCAGCTCGCCCATATCGGTGGACGCGCCATCGGCGATCACGTCGCGGCGCGCGATGACATCGCCCACCTTGACGATCGGGCGCTGGTTGATATTGGTGTTCTGGTTGGAACGCGTGAACTTGGTCAGCGTATAAATATCCACGCCCACTTCGCCTGCCGCGGTTTCATCGTCATTCACTCGCACCACGACACGCGATGCATCCACATGATCCACGATGCCGCCTCGGCGTGCGAACACCACGGTGCCGGAGTCGATCGCGGCGGTGCGCTCGATGCCGGTGCCAACCACGGGTTTTTCCGGGCGCAGGCAAGGCACGGCCTGGCGTTGCATATTGGAACCCATCAGTGCGCGGTTTGCGTCGTCATGCTCCAAGAAGGGAATCAGCGACGCCGCCACCGACACGATCTGCGCCGGCGCCACGTCCATGTATTCCACTTTCTCGCGCGGGGCGAGGGCGAATTCATTGTGTTGACGGCAGGAAACAAACTCTTCCTTGAACGTGCCCGCCTTATTCAACTCGGCGTTGGCTTGCGCGATCACATATTTGCCTTCTTCGATCGCCGACAGGTAATCGATCTCATCCGACACTTTGCCGCTGATCACTTTGCGGTATGGCGTTTCCAGGAAGCCATACTCATTGGTCTGCGCGTACAAGGCGAGCGAGTTAATCAGGCCGATGTTCGGGCCTTCCGGCGTTTCGATCGGGCACACGCGGCCGTAGTGGGTCGGATGCACGTCGCGCACCTCGAAACCGGCGCGCTCGCGTGTCAAACCGCCCGGCCCCAGGGCCGATACGCGGCGCTTGTGGGTGATCTCGGACAGCGGATTGGTTTGATCCATGAACTGCGAGAGTTGGCTCGAGCCAAAGAACTCTTTGATCGCGCCCGATACCGGCTTGGCATTGATCAGATCATGCGGCATCAGGTTGTCGGATTCGGCTTGGCCCAGGCGCTCTTTGACCGCGCGCTCCACCCGTACCAAACCCGCGCGGAATTGATTTTCCGCCAACTCGCCCACGGAACGCACGCGGCGATTACCCAGGTGATCGATATCGTCGATCTCGCCCCGGCCGTTGCGCAATTCCACCAGGATTTGCATCACATGCACGATGTCTTCCGGCGACAAAGTGGGAGAGCCGACCAAGGCATCGTTGCCGATGCGGCGGTTGAATTTCATGCGGCCCACTTTGGACAGGTCGTATGTCTCCGGCGCGAAGAACAAGCGGTTGAACAGCGCCACCACGGCGTCTTCGGTGGGCGGCTCGCCGGGGCGCATCATGCGGTAGATGGCCACTTTGGCTTGCAGTTGATCGAGCGTTTCATCGATGCGCAGGGTTTGCGACATGTAAGCGCCCTGATTCAGGTCGTTGGTGTACAAGGTCTGAATCGCACCGACGCCTGCGTCGGCCAGTTTTTGCAGCAGCTCTTCCGTGATCTCGTCGTTGGCGTTGGCGATGATCTCGCCGGTTTCCTTGTTGACAATATTGGCGGCCACCACGCGGCCCAACACGAAGTCTTCGGGCACGGCGATCTTCTTCAAACCGGCCGCTTCCATGTCGCGAATGTATTTGACCGTGATGCGCTTATCTTTAGGCACAATCACCTTGCCCTTGGACACGAAGTCGAAGCGGGCTACTTCACCGCGCAAGCGCTCGGGCACCAAGTCGAACTCAATCCCCTTCTTGCCGATATGGAAGGTATCGAAGTGGAAGAACATGGCCAGGATTTGCTCCGGCGTATAACCCAGCGCCTTGAGCAGAATCGTCGCCGGCATTTTGCGCCGGCGGTCGATACGGAAATACAGGTAGTCCTTCGGGTCGAATTCGAAGTCGAGCCAGGAACCGCGGTAAGGAATGATCCGGCCGGAGAACAGCAGCTTGCCGGAAGAGTGGGTCTTGCCGCGATCATGCTCGAAGAACACGCCGGGGGAACGGTGCAACTGCGACACGATGACGCGCTCGGTGCCGTTGATCACGAACGAGCCGTTGTCGGTCATGAGCGGAATCTCGCCCATATAGACTTCTTGCTCTTTCGCTTCTTTGATCGTGGGCTTGGAAGCTTCGCGATCCATGATCACCAGGCGCACTTTGACGCGCAGGGGCGCGGCGAAAGTCAGGCCGCGCTGCTGGCATTCGGTCACGTCGAACGGCGGCTCGCCGAGCACGAAGCTCACATATTCCAGGCGCGCATTGCCGGAATGGGACGAGATCGGGAAGATCGACAAGAATGCCGCCTGCAAACCTTCCGGCTTACGTGTGGCGGGCGGGGTGTCGGCTTGCAGGAAGGCGCGGTAAGAATCGATCTGCGTGGTCAGCAGATACGGTACTTGCAACACACTGGCGCGTTTAGCGAAACTCTTGCGAATACGTTTCTTCTCGGCGAACGAGTAGGTCATGGCATCTCCGTTTTCGGGAATCAGGCGTCAAGAATCAGGGTTCAAGACAACCATCGAAAGGCACGCAGCGCTGCTCGCATACCCTTGGAAAGTTGGCTTCGCTTAAAGCGGTAAAGGCTGGCGGCCCGATCAGGCCGCCAGCCCTACTTTTGCAACTCAGCTTACTTAACTTCAGCGGTTGCGCCAGCGTCCGTCAATTGCTTGAGGATCGCAGCGGCATCAGCCTTGGATACGCCTTCTTTGACCGCCTTCGGTGCGCCGTCCACCAGGTCTTTGGCTTCTTTCAAGCCCAGACCGGTAATCGCACGCACGACCTTGATCACTTCAACCTTCTTCTCGCCAGCTGCGTTCAACATGACGGTGAATTCGGTTTGCTCTTCAGCAGCGGCGGCGGCGCCGCCAGCGGCGGGGGCAGCGGCCACGGCCACTGCAGCCGCGGCGGACACGCCGAATTTTGCTTCCATTTCCTTGATGAGCTCGGAGAGCTCGAGGACGCTCATGCTACCAATTGCGTCCAGTACGTCTGCTTTAGATAAAGCCATGATGTTCTCCTGTTATTTCCGAATAAATGTAAATTAAGCAGCCTGTTGCTTGTCGCGATAAGCGGCAAGCGTGCGCACAAACCGGCTCGGCACTTCGTTCAATGTCTGCACAAACTTCGTGACCGGCGCTTGCATGGTGCCCATGAGTTTGGCGAGCAATTCATCGCGCGAAGGCAGGGCGGCCAGGCTTCCCACTTCCTTCGGCCCCATGACCAGGTTCGGCATGGCGCCGCCCTTGATCACGAAATGTTCATTGCCTTTGGCAAACTCACTGAGTACTTTTGCAGCAGCAACCGGGTCGGCAGAAATTGCGAACGCGAGCGGACCCGACATTTTCTCCGCGAGCGGAGCAAATGCGGTGTCCGCGACAGCGCGCCGGACCAAGGTGTTTTTGAGCACACGGAAATACACGCCAGCACCGCGCGCTTTCGCACGCAGCGCCGTCATGTCACCTGCTTCCAGGCCGCGGTATTCCGCAAGGATAATGGATTGGGCGTTCGCCAACTGCGCGCTCACTTCCGCCACGACCACTTGCTTCTTCTCGAGATTGAGACCCACGGTCATACTCCTTTACGTCGAATACGGCTAAAAATCAGCCGCAAATCGGCGACCTGTCGGCAGGAGAACGGCTTGTTAAAGCAATCATCCTGATTTCGGGTACGCCATCTGCGTTGGGCGGTTGCCAGTAAGGAGCGAGGAGTTAAGTGTGAGGCGCAAAACCCCAACCCTCTTTCCCACCTTCCAACCAATTAAGTCTGCTGCAGGCACTAGCGCACGAACCAAGGTTTAACACCTCACCCCTTACGCCTAACACCTCACCGCAAGACCCCTACGGTCTTTGATAACCCTCGTCACCCAACGTGGCCGCCCCTCCCCGCCGGTTACCGGAGTTGCGCTCGGTAACCGGCGGAGAGGTGGCGGCCCGTCAAGTGACCAGGCCCAAAGTTCTTGCTGCCCGGCCGCTTACGCGGTCAACGAGCTTTGATCTATTTTGATTCCCACGCCCATGGTGCTGGAGACGGAAACCTTTCTCAGATACACACCCTTGGAGGCGGTCGGCTTGGCTTTATTCAGCGCCTCCACCAAGGCGAGCATGTTCACCTTCAAATCTTCCACCGCGAACGAGGCGCGGCCGATGGTGCATTGCACGATACCGGCCTTGTCGGTGCGATATTGCACTTGGCCGGCCTTGGCGATTTTCACCGCTTGCGCGACGTTCGGGGTCACGGTGCCGACCTTGGGGTTCGGCATCAAACCGCGCGGGCCGAGAATCGGACCCAATTGGCCGACGACTTTCATGGCGTCCGGCGTGGCGATCGCCACGTCGAAATCCATCTTGCCTTCTTTCACCACGGCGGCGAGGTCGTCGAAACCGACGATATCCGCGCCCGCTTCCTTGGCCGCTTCGGCCGCCGCGCCCTGGGCGAACACCGCCACGCGCACCGATTTGCCGGTGCCTTTCGGCAACACGATGGAGCCACGCACCAACTGGTCGGATTTACGCGCATCCACGCCCAGGTTGATGGCCACATCCACCGATTCGTTGAATTTAGCGCTAGAGGTTTCCTTTACCAGCTTCAACGCGTCGTCCAGGGGATAAACCCGGGCGCGATCGACTTTGGCGAGGAGTGCTTTTAAACGTTTAGAGATCGCCATGATTAACCTTCCATTTCCACGCCCATGCTGCGGGCGGTGCCGGCCACGGTGCGCACCGCGGCATCCATATCGGCGGCGGTGAGGTCGGGCATTTTAATGGTGGCAATTTCTTCCGCTTGTTTGCGGGTCAATTTGCCCACTTTGTCCATATGCGGCTTGGGGCTGCCTTTGTCGAGCTTGATCGATTTCTTGATGAGCACCGTGGTGGGCGGCGTCTTCATGATGAACGTGAAGCTCTTGTCCGCGTAGGCGGTGATCACCACGGGGATCGGCAGACCCGGCTCCAAACTCTGGGTTTGAGCGTTAAAGGCCTTGCAGAATTCCATGATGTTGAGGCCGCGCTGACCGAGCGCGGGACCGATAGGCGGGCTGGGATTAGCCTTGCCTGCGGGTACTTGCAGCTTAACAAAGCCGACGATTTTCTTTGCCATGATGGCTCCTGTTTCAGTTGAGTGGTAGCGCGCTTTCAAAGCCCGGCGGCTTCTACTGGCGCTCCTCTTGCCGGTGGTTTAAGGCGTCCGGCGCGTCTAAAATCAAAACTACTCTGAAGTTGCCCTCTACCCGCAAGGAGTACGCCGGTGGGCACCCCGCTGCTACGCAGCGACCCTTCCGCAGTCTCCTAGCTCTCTCCCGCAAGCGGGCGAGAGGGACTGAGGCTCGCTTCGCGAGTTACATCCTAGGCTTTCTCGACTTGGCCGAAATCCAATTCGACCGGCGTAGAGCGCCCGAAAATCAGCACCGACACGCGCAGCTTGCTCTTGTCGTAGTTGATCTCCTCCACGTTGCCATGGAAATCGGTGAACGGGCCTTCGGTCACGCGCACCGCCTCGCCCACTTCGTACAACACCTTCGGTTTCGGCTTTTCTACGCCCTCTTGAATCTGCTGCATCAGGGCTTGCACTTCTTTTTCGGTAATCGGCGTCGGTTTCGCGGCCGAGCCGCCGATGAAGCCGGTTACCTTGGGCACGTCTTTCACCAAGTGCCAAGTCTGCTCGGTCATTTCCATCTCGACCAGCACATAGCCGGGGAAAAATTTGCGTTCGCTGATGGCTTTCTGACCCGCCTTCATTTCGATCACTTCTTCCACCGGCACTAAAATCTGGCCGAATTTATCTTCCAGATGCTCGCGCTTGATGCGCTCATCCAACGTGCGCTGCACGCTTTTCTCGAAGCCGGAATAAGTGTGCACAACGTACCAGCGCTTGGTCATTACGCTCCCCGACTCGTTAACGATTTCACGATGGTGGCCAACACCGTATCCACACCGAATATAAACAGCGCCATCAACACCACGAACACGAACACGATGCCCGTGGTCTGCATCGCTTCTTTGCGCGTAGGCCACACGACCCGCTTGGCTTCGTCCACCGCTTCTCTGGAGAAACCTGCGAACTGGCGGCCAGACGGCGTAAACCAAGCGGTCACGCCGGCTGCAACCACCCCGCCCAGCACGAGCAGTATCCGCACGACCAGCGGTTTGTCGCCCAGCAAGTAGAACCCGGCCAGACCCGCCACAATAAACAGGCCCGCCAGCATCAATTTCAATTTATTCGCCATTTATTTCTTTACCTGGGGGCACGTTCCGCCCAATGCACCGCAACCGCAATATTGTGGCAAGTCTGGCAGGCCAGGAGGGCCTCGAACCCCCAACCTTCGGTTTTGGAGACCGACACTCTGCCAATTGAGCTACTGGCCTAATTTCTGTGAGGCGCGAGGTGTTAGGTGTGAGGTGCAGGGTTACCCCTTACCCCTCACACTTCACCCCTCACCGCTATTCAATAATTTTCGCTACCACGCCCGCGCCGACGGTGCGGCCGCCTTCGCGAATCGCGAAGCGCAAACCGTCTTCCATGGCGATCGGCTGAATCAGCGCCACCGTGATCGAGACGTTGTCGCCCGGCATCACCATTTCGGTGCCCGCCGGCAATTCCACCGAACCGGTCACGTCCGTGGTG
>JACRIU010000068.1 GCA_016235775.1 Hydrogenophilales bacterium | reverse complement strand
CCCCTTATGCCACGATGCACAAAACTTCACCGCCCACCCCAGCCGCACGCGCCTTTTTATCGGTCATGACGCCTTTGGAGGTGGATACGATGGCAACACCCAAGCCATTCAGCACATTGGGAATATCGCTGGAACCCTTGTAGACACGCAAGCCGGGGCGGGATACGCGCTCAATACGTTCGATCACCGGACGGCCGGCGTAGTATTTGAGGCTGACATCCAATGCCGGCTTGGCGCCGTTATCGCGCACCGCGAAGTTATCGATGTAGCCTTCATCCTTTAGCACGGTAGCAATCGCCACCTTCAGCTTGGATGAGGGCATGGATACGCTCACCTTGTCCGCCGCTTGCGCGTTGCGGATGCGGGTCAACATATCGGAAATGGGATCACTCATACTCATTGTTCTACCCCTTACCAGCTAGCTTTCGTGATGCCTGGAATTTCTCCACGCATCGCGAATTCGCGCACTTTGCTACGCGCCAGGCCAAACTTACGGAAATAGCCGCGCGGACGACCGGTTAATTCGCAACGATTGCGCAAGCGAGACGGACTCGCATCTCGCGGCAATGCTTGCAACTTCTGGCGCGCTTCATAACGCTCCTCGTCGGTAGCCTTGCCGTTGTTGATTGCGGCCATGAGCGCGGCGCGCTTGGCGGCGAATTTCTGCACCGTTTTACGGCGTTTTTGCTCGCGATTGATGAGTGCTAACTTAGCCATAGCAACCTCAGTTTTTGAATGGGAAACTGAAGGCTGCAAGCAGTGCGCGGCCTTCTTTGTCGGTTTTTGCGCTAGTGGTAATGGTGATATTCATCCCACGCAACGCATCGATTTTGTCGTACTCAATTTCAGGGAAAATGATTTGCTCTTTTACACCCATGTTGTAGTTGCCGCGGCCATCGAATGCACGGCCGGATATGCCGCGAAAATCGCGAATCCGGGGAATGGCAATGGTCACCAAGCGGTCAAGAAAATCGTACATACGCTGTTTGCGCAAGGTCACCATGCAGCCGACCGGGTAGTTTTCGCGAATCTTATAGACCGCGATCGCCTTGCGCGCCTTGGTGACGACCACTTTTTGGCCAGTGATCTTCTGCAGATCACCCACGGCATGCTCCATCACTTTTTTGTCGCCCACCGCTTCGCCCACGCCCATATTCAGGACGATTTTCTCGATGCGCGGTACTTCCATGATGGACTTGTACCCAAACTCTTGCATGAGCTGAGGCACGACTTTTTCTTTATAAAAATCTTGTAAACGAGCCACGGTGATTCCTTATGCGTCCACTACTTCGCCGTTGGATTTAAAGAAGCGCACTTTACGACCATCCGCCAGCACCTTGATGCCCACGCGATCCGCTTTCTGCGTAGCCGCATTGAACAGCGCGATATTGGACACCTGGATCGGCATCTCTTTATCGATGATGCCGCCCGGCGCACCCTGAATCGGGTTTGGCTTGGCGTGCTTCTTCACCTTGTTAACACCCTCAACCAACACCTTCGCGTCATCAACGATGCGCAACACGGTGCCGCGACGGCCTTTATCTTTTCCGGTCAGAACGACTACGTCGTCCCCTTTTTTAATTTTGCGCATGGTTATTCCTTACAGCACTTCCGGCGCGAGCGAAACGATCTTCATGAAGCGCTCATTGCGCAACTCGCGGGTAACTGGGCCAAAGATACGCGTGCCGATCGGCTCCAACTTGGCATTCAGGAGCACGGCAGCATTACTATCGAATTTAACAAGAGAGCCATCGGGGCGGCGCACGCCTTTGGCGGTGCGTACCACCACGGCGTTATAGACTTCGCCCTTTTTGACACGACCGCGAGGTGCGGCGTCTTTGATGCTGACTTTGATGACATCACCGATGCCGGCGTAGCGGCGTCTGGATCCGCCCAGCACTTTGATACACATCACGGTGCGCGCACCGGTGTTATCTGCGACTTCCAGCATGGACTGCATTTGAATCATTTTTTACTCTCCAACTTAATCCGTTCAATGCCGCGCCTTGCGAAACGAAAGGTTGCGAACGTAACGGTCAGTTTTGGTTTGGCGCGCTACGCCCTTGCAGCCAGCGCGCCAGGGAAAACGCGAGATTTTAGTGTACTTTAACCTCTTTAGCAAGGATTAAAGAACAAATCCCCCATAAATCTTCAGATTGCGCGGCTTTTTTCCACCAAGCGCGCAACGCGCCAAGCTTTGGTTTTGGCCAGCGGACGGGTTTCTTCGATTTCCACCAGGTCGCCCGGGTGAAATTCGTTATTCTCGTCGTGCGCATGATATTTCTGCGAGCGGCGGAGGACCTTGCCGTACAGGGCGTGCGTTACTTTGCGCTCGACCAGGACGGTGACGGTTTTGTCCATTTTGTCGCTCACCACACGCCCGGTTAGGGTGCGTTTCACTTTAGCGGCTGCGTCAGTCATGCTTTACTCTCTTTTTCGGTCAGCAGAGTGCGCACACGCGCGATGTCGCGACGCACTTTCTTTTTCTGGTCGGTCTTGGTGGACTGTTGCGTGGCAAGCTGCATGCGCAGGCCAAACTGGGCCTTGAGCAATGCATTCAACTCTTGCTTCATCTCATCCACGGGTTTACTGCGCAATTCGTTGGCTTTCATGTCAGTCTCCTGCCTTAACCAATGTGACGCGTGACAAATGCCGTTGTAATCGGCAGCTTGGCCGCGGCCAAGCGAAACGCCTCGCGTGCCAACACTTCGTCCACGCCGTCCATTTCATACAACATCTTGCCCGGCTGAATCTCGGCGACCCAATACTCTGGATTGCCCTTACCATTACCCATCCGCACTTCGGCCGGCTTGGTCGAGATTGGCTTATCCGGGAAAATCCGAATCCAAATCCGTCCGCCGCGTTTAATGTGGCGGGTCATGGCGCGGCGCGCCGCTTCGATCTGACGCGCCGTCAGACGGCCACGTCCAATGGCTTTCAGGCCAAAGTCGCCGAAGCTGACTTTGTTGCCGCGCGTGGCGACGCCGGTGTTACGGCCTTTTTGCTGTTTGCGGTATTTAGTTCTAGCTGGCTGCAGCATTTCTCACTCCTGCCTTGCGTGGTTTTTTCTCGGGCTCGACCGGGGCGGCGACTTCTGGTTTGCCGATGCCTACGCCTTTAAATACCCACACTTTAATTCCGATGATGCCATAAGTCGTTTTCGCTTCGCTGGTGCCGTAATCGATGTCCGCGCGCAAGGTATGGAGCGGCACGCGGCCTTCACGATACCACTCGGTACGGGCAATTTCTGCGCCGTTTAGCCGACCCGCGCTCATGATTTTGATGCCCTGTGCGCCGAGGCGCATGGCGTTTTGCATCGCACGCTTCATCGCGCGGCGGAACATCACGCGCTTTTCCAATTGCTGCGCAATATTGTCTGCGATCAGCTTGGCGTCGATTTCCGGCTTGCGCACTTCTTCGATATTGACATGCACCGGCACACCCATCATTTTTTGCAGGGTGGTGCGCAACGATTCGATGTCTTCGCCTTTTTTGCCGATCACGATGCCGGGCCGGGCGCTGTACACGGTAATCTTGGCATTCTTCGCCGGACGCTCAATGACGATGCGCGACACCATGGCGTGCGCCAGTTTCTTTTTCAGAAATTCGCGCACTTTGATGTCTTCATTCAACATCACCGGGAATTTGCGGCTGTTGGCGTACCACTTCGACGACCAGTTTTTGAGTACGCTGAGTCTAAAGCCGGTTGGATTGATCTTTTGTCCCATGCTATTCCTTTTACCTAGTCGCCGACGATGATGGTGATGTGGCAGGTGGGTTTGTGAATATGCACGCCACGGCCTTTGGCAGCCGCGCGGAAGCGTTTCATCACCGTACCTTGATCCACGTAAATGGTCGCGACTTTCAATTCGTCGATGTCAGCGCCTTCATTATGCTCGGCATTGGCAATCGCCGATTCCAGCACGCCCTTGATAATGCTCGCGCCTTTTTTCGGGCTGAAGGCGAGAATATTCAAGGCTTGCTCGACTTTCTTGCCGCGCACCTGGTCGGCCACGAGCCGGCCCTTTTGGGCGGATAGACGCACGCCACGCAATACAGCGGAAACTCTCATAACCATCTCCTATTTCCTCACGGCTTTCTTGTCCGCGGAGTGCCCTTTGAAGGTGCGCGTCAACGCGAACTCGCCGAGTTTGTGGCCAACCATGTTTTCGGTGACGAACACCGGCACATGTTGCTTGCCGTTATGCACGGCAATCGTCAGACCGATAAAGTCCGGCAGAATCGTGGAACGGCGTGACCAGGTTTTGATCGGGCGCTTGTCGCGGGTCGCGACTGCGGATTCCACCTTCTTCGCCAGGTGGCCATCAATGAACGGGCCTTTTTTAACGGAACGAGCCATATTAGAACCTCAATTATTTCTGGAAACGGCGGCGCACGATCATGCCGCTGGTACGCTTGTTACTGCGGGTGCGATAGCCTTTTGTTTTCACACCCCACGGGCTCACCGGATGACGGCCGGCGGCAGTTCTGCCTTCGCCACCACCATGCGGGTGATCCACCGGGTTCATCACCACACCACGCACCGTCGGACGCACACCGCGCCAACGCATCGCACCGGCTTTACCGATGGATCGCAGGTTGTGTTCTGAATTGCCCACTTCGCCCAAGGTTGCTTTGCAATCCACGTGCACTTTGCGAATCTCGCCTGAACGCAAACGCAACTGCGCATAGCTGCCTTCGCGCGCCAACAACTGCACCGAGGTGCCCGCCGAACGGGCGATTTGCGCGCCCTTACCCGGCAACATTTCGATGCAATGAATGGTGCTACCCACGGGGATGTTGCGCAGCGGCAAGGTGTTACCCGGTTTAATCGGGGCTTCGGCGCCGCTCACCAGCTCGCTACCCGCCACCACGCCTTTGGGCGCAATGATGTAACGGCGCTCGCCATCCGCGTAGCACAACAACGCAATATGCGCACTGCGGTTCGGATCGTATTCGATCCGCTCCACTTTCGCGACGATGCCGTCTTTGTTGCGTTTGAAGTCGACCATGCGATATTGCTGCTTGTGGCCACCACCTTGATGCCGGGTCGTAATGTGGCCGTTGTGATTACGGCCCGCTTTCTTCGACTGCGACTCGGTGAGGCTGTCAACTGGACGGCCTTTGTACAGATTCGGGTGATAGACCTTCACGACGGCACGACGGCCGGGGGAAGTCGGTTTAACTTTGACCAATGGCATGATTTATTCTCCTAGGCCCCGATTACGCTTCCGCGCCGACGAAGTTGATCTCCGTACCCGGCTCGAAGCACACATAGGCTTTTTTCCAGTCGCGGCGGCGACCCATGAAACGGCCGTGACGCTTGGCTTTGCCCTTCACGTTGGTAACTTGTACGCCAACCACTTTTTTGCCGAACATCAATTCAGCGGCCGCTTTGATTTCAGGTTTGGTGGCATCCGCCAATACACGGAACGGCACTTGGTTATTCAGATCGCCCACCATGGTGCTCTTCTCGGAGATCACCGGCGCCAAAATGATTTGCATCAGACGTTCAGCGTTCATGCCAGCAACTCCTCGAATTTCTTCACCGCACCCTTGGTCAACAGCACATTCGGATAACGCACCAGGCTATACGGGTCGGCGTGTTGCGCTTCCATCACCAACACATTGGCGAGATTGCGCGACGACAAAAACAGGTTCTCGTCCACATTGTCGGTGACGATCAATACTTGCTCGTAGCCCATGCCCTTTAATTTCTGGGCAAGTGCTTTAGTCTTCGGCCCTTCCACTTTCAGCTCTTCGATCACCATCAGACGGCCTTGACGCGCCAGCTCGGACAGAATTGCCTGCATGCTTGCACGGTACATCTTGCGGTTGACCTTCTGGCTGAAGTTCTCATCCGGGCTATTCGGAAAGGCTTTTCCGCCGCCACGCCAAATCGGGCTGGAGGACATACCGGCGCGTGCGCGGCCAGTACCTTTTTGCCGCCACGGTTTGTGGGTGGTGTGCGACACTTCGCCGCGATCCAATTGTGCGCGCGTACCGCTGCGGGCATTCGCCAGGAAAGACGTGACCACTTGGTGCACCAGCGCCTCGTTGTATTCGCGACCGAACGTAGTGTCGGAAGCTTGTACGCTCGACACTTGCGCGCCTTGCTCATTAATCAGTTTGAGTTCCATTACGCACCTGCCTTTACGCTAGGACGCACGACCACATTGCCGCCTTTGGAGCCGGGCACTGCGCCTTTGATCAGCAGCAGTTGCCGCTCAGCGTCAATGCGCACGATCTCGAGTAGCTGTGTGGTGCGGGTTACCGCACCCAAGTGACCCGCCATTTTCTTGCCGGGAAACACCCGGCCCGGATCCTGCGCCATACCGATCGAACCGGCAGAATTGTGCGACAGCGAATTACCGTGACTGGCGCGGTTAGAACTAAAGTGGTGGCGCTTGATGGCGCCGGAGAAACCCTTACCCTGGGTCACGCCGGACACATCCACTTTTTGCCCCACTTGAAAAATATCCACACCGATGTGTTTGCCCAAACTGTAGCTCGACACGTCAGCATCGGCGACATTGAATTCGCGCACAACGCTACCAGCTTCCACACCCGCTTTAGCGAAATGGCCGGTTTGCGGCTTCGTCACGCGGGTAGGACGGCGTACACCATAGGTGACCTGCAGCGCGGCATAGCCATCGGTCTGCTGGGTCTTGATTTGGGTCACGCGGTTGTTGGACACGTCCACGACCGTCACCGGTACGGCTACGCCGTCTTCGGTGAAGAAGCGGGTCATGCCAATCTTGCGACCGACAAGTCCAAGGCTCATTTTATTTTCCCTCATTCAGGCCGGTTACAATTGACCGGCACCTTACATTACAACTTGATTTCGACGTCCACACCGGCGGGCAAATCGAGCTTCATCAACGCATCCACGGTCTTGTCGGTGGGGTCGATGATATCCATCAAACGCAGATGGGTACGCATCTCGAATTGGTCGCGCGAGGCCTTATTCACATGCGGCGAGCGCAGAATGTCAAACCGCTCGATACGGGTGGGCAAGGGCACGGGGCCTTTGACGACCGCGCCGGTGCGCTTCGCTGTTTCCACGATCTCCAACGCCGACTGATCGATAAGACGATAGTCAAACGCTTTGAGTCGAATACGGATTTTTTGGCTTTGCATCAATTTTCCTTAGCAAGTATCGGGCGAGGCATGCCTCGCCCCTACATCCCTATTCAATAATCTTCGCCACCACGCCCGCGCCGACGGTCCGACCGCCTTCGCGAATCGCGAAGCGCAAACCGTCTTCCATGGCGATCGGCTGAATCAGCGCCACCGTGATCGAGACGTTGTCGCCCGGCATCACCATTTCGGTGCCCGCCGGCAATTCCACCGAACCGGTCACGTCCGTGGTG
>JACRIU010000072.1 GCA_016235775.1 Hydrogenophilales bacterium | reverse complement strand
GCCGAAAAAATACTGGCGCCATTACGCCGGAAATTCAGTGGCTCCTTTATGCCGGAAACGGAATGGCTCCATTGCGGCGAAAACTGACACATGCTTTTATTGAAAAGCGCATGAAGGCGGACATTTATCCAGAGCCTATCGGGGAGCCGCATCTTTCAATCACGTCTAAAGTCATTAGCGAGTACAACAGCGAGATAAATCTTAGAAATAAGCATGTTTTGGATGTCGGTTGTGGTCAAGGTTTGGCTCTCGAACAATTTAAAACATTCGGCGCCAAAGCCAAAGGCATAACGTTTGGTGAGGATATTTTAGTTTGTAAGAAAAAGGGGTTAGACGTTGAAGAAATGGATATGTCTTTTCTTGAATTTGCTGATGGCTCATTTGATTTAATTTGGGCACGTCACGTAGTGGAACACAGCTTGTTTCCTTTTTTTACCCTCGATGGATTTTATCGAGTGTTGCGGCCCGGCGGTTTGGCCTATGTTGAGGTTCCGGCGCCCGATACGAGCGCGCATCACGAGACGAATAAAAATCACTATTCTTGCCTTACGCGCAGCACCTGGATGGAGTTATTTAAGAGAACAGGTTTCCAAGTGGACGCCGCTTTTGACTACAAACTAAATGTGCCGTGTGGGCCCGATATTTACTGGGCATTTAAGCTGAAAAAATAAACCACAGAAACTGCCAGCGCATTTGGCTAGATATTTAAAGGTCATGTGCTGGCAAGCCGCTCTTCTAATAGAGCCCCACCAGCCTCTGGTACCTTGAACTGTACCCAGACCTCCCATTGGAGTTGAGGGTGTCGGCTTGTTACTTTTTTTAACACGCCAGTCCACCACTCGATCGGGCGAATTGTGCAGTGGGCATTTTCACCACTGGGTAGGCGCTTTGCTGCCGGATAGCACGCCACATTGGCAAAGACGAACTTGTCGGCGTAACTGAAAATCTCGTCAATAACCCACTCGATATCTTCTTCGGGGCAATGTTCCAATACATCTGTGCAAATTACCCCGTCGAAATGTCCCGCAGGTAAGCGGTTGTATGCTTCAAAACAAGGATCGTAGCAAGTCACTTCACTAACATCCCAATACTCCACAATGCTTGGCCACTGCCCCACGCCCGCAATCTCGAATGGGCTGATGTCATATTGTTTTCCCTTTCCGCTGCCATAATCGAGAATGGTTTCGCTTCGCGTTGCGTCAACTAGGCGCTTTATTCTGGCTGCCTGCGGAACGAGGCTTTGGCCAGGAAAAGTTTGATCCGGAGGAATGCCAAGAAAGCGCTCACCCTCAATATGCATCTGCCGATATTGCGCTATTAGCTCGCTATACCGTGGACTTGGTTGATTTCTGCTATAGCCCATCACATTCTCAAGAAGTTTTCGGATCTATGCTGATTAAGTTCGCCACAGTGCCAAGCGACTCACAAAGTAAGGCTGGCCGCACTCGCTGAATGACTGATAGCCAATCCCCCGCCGCGCTTTGCCGAAAAAGGCGCGCCGTGGGATACCACGGGCTATCTTCTCGATCAAGAAACCAACGCCAATCGGGTACATGACGCAACAACACCCAGGTAGGTTTTCCGAGTGCGCCGGATAAATGGGCTACTGCTGTATCGATTGTGATGACCAAGTCTAGATTTTCGACCAACGCAGCAGTCTCGGCAAAATCTGTTAGCTGTTGCGAAAAGTCCACCACCCCGAGCTTAGATAGGATATCGCTTGATTCATGCTTTTGTAAGCTCACATAGCTTACACCCTGAATCTCCATCAAACCTGATAACAGATCAACGGGGATACTTTTATTGAATTTGTCATCGGCCGCCACCTGATTATCGCGGTAGAGGTTATTGCTACCCCAGGCAAGGCCAACTTTTAAACCAGGGCAAGTTTGCAGGCGTTTTTTCCACTCCTCGGCCAATTCTCGCGAGGCCGCAAGATAGGGAACACGATTTGGAATAGATTCAGACTTTTCCCAGAAGACTTTCGCCAGGCTCATCAAAGGAAAGTGAAAGTCATAGTCTGTGAGAGCATCGCTTGCCACAACGTATGAGTCAATCTCTGAGATAGAAGAAATAATCCGCTTCATTTCAGGCGGCCCCTCAAACAGCAGCCCAGCACAAAGTGGCTTCACCAACGCCAAATACCGCGCATATTGCAGCATATCGCCATAACCCTGCTCTGCATGGACGAGCAATCGCTTTCCTTGCAAAGACGCAATGCCATCCCAGAGTGGTTTCTCGTAAAGGCGAGGCACAACTTTGCGAAATCGGGGCAAGTTCAATCTGCTTTCATACTCGGCAAATCCCTCGCCTAGTCTACCCAAGAGCAGCAAAAGATAGGCGCGATTAAACCGGTATTCATGCATATTCGGTGCAAACTTCAGTGCTTCATCGAAGCATTCGAGTGCTCGATCAAAATCGGCGCTTTGCGTGTATAGCCCGCCGAGAGCGGTATATACCCCAGCATTTTTATAGCCTTGTGCCAACGCGGCTTCATAGAGCAATGCCGCTTGCTCGGGCTGGCCTTGCGCAACGCGCAGGCTCGCAAGACATGTCTGTGCTTTAGGAGAATTGGGGCGGAGTGATAAAACAATGTCCACCTGTCGCTGCGCTTCATTTAATTGGTTGCGAGCCACCAGATAATTCGCATAAGCAAGGTGGCACTGAAATTCGTTTGGGAACTTGGTGAGCGCCATCAAGAAATATTGTTCAGCTTCCTGATAACGCTCAAGCTGCTGAAAAATTGTTCCCGCATTGACTATGCAAGAAACGCAGGTCTGGTCTGATTGGCTTGCCGAGAGGAAACATTCGAGCGCTTGCTCAAGCGCGCCTACTTGGGCATGAACCTGCCCTAAATTATTAAGCAAGCCAGTGTGTTGGGGATGCGACTTAAGCGCTTGCTGATAAATTTCAACCGCTCCCTTGGTATCACCTACCTGAGTCAGCACCTCTCCAAGCTTAATCCATCCGTCAGCGTATTCTGGGCAATCTCTTACTACTTTGTATAAGAGAGCCTTTGCCTGATCAAAATTATTATTTTGCACCAGCACAGCAGACAAACCCAATTGCGCTGCTGTTGATCTCGGCTCTATCGCAATGACTGTATTGAATATCTGCGCAGCCTCATCATATCGGCCCAGACGGAAAAACAGGTTCCCCAGATTTAGATAAGCAACGATAAGTTTTGAGTCCAAACTGACAGCATTACGATATCGATCAATCGCCTCGCTTACCTGCCCCTGCATGTCCAGAATTACGCCAAGATTATTTACCGCCTGTGCATTTTCCGGACTTAGGACAATTACCCGCTCATACGATGCTCGCGCCTGAGGCATCAACCCTTGATCTTGGTAGAGACTACCCAACTTAAAATGAGCATCCGCAATATTTGCGTTTAATTGCACTGATTTTTCAAGCGCAGATATGGCTTCATCTGCGCGCTCCATTTGATAGAGGAAATTCCCCAAGCCATACCAAGCGTCAGCATCTTCTACATAAACATCAACAAGCTGCTTGTAAATAAAAGCAGCCTCTCCCCACTTTTTCTGATTTATTAATAGCTGCGCCTGCTCGAACAGCATTTGTTTAGGGCGAGCTTCTAACGCCTCTACCCTATTATCTGCTGTGGGCTGTGTTTGACGAAAAAGTCTCAAAATCCAATTCATTTTTTTATCATCACTCTCATTTTCTGTTTACTCATACCGCAGCGCCTCCACCGGCCTTAAACTCGCCGCCCTGCGCGCCTGGTAGTACCCAAAAAACACGCCCACCGCGAAAGAAAACAGGAATGACATCCCGATCGCTCCGAAGGTGATCTCTACCGTTGTCATGCCGCTCATGTCGCTGGTGAGCCAGGCGGCACCGACACCAAGCAGGATGCCGACCGTGCCGCCGACCAGGCAAATCATCAGAGCCTCAAGTAAAAATTGCAGCAAGATATCGCGCCGCTTCGCGCCGATGGCCATGCGGATACCGATTTCGCGGGTGCGTTCGGTTACTGATACCGGCATGATATTCATGATACCGATGCCGCCGGCCAAGAGCGAGATAGAGGCGATGGCGCGGATAAGCGATACGGCTCAGCTTGCCCCCTGTATCCGCCTTTTCCCTTTACAACCTTTTCGTTTTATTAGTTGCATGTAACAATTTATGATTTTATAATGTTACATGTAACAATTATTTTATGGGGATGCTCATGAAAACGAGTACGTCAGACAGGGTTCAGAAGCACCGCATCGCTTTGCGGGCTGCCGGCTTGCGACCAGTACAAATCTGGGTTCCTGATACCCGCCGAGCCGGGTTCGCCGAGGAATGCCACCGTCAATCACGCGCCTTGCATGGCGATTCGCACGAAGAGGAAACCTTGGACTTGCTAGAGGCTGCGGCTGACACGGAAGGCTGGAAATGAGACGCGGCGATCTGGTGACGATTGCCTTGCAAGGCGATTATGGCAAACCGCGTCCGGCACTCGTTATCCAGTCCGACCTATTCGATGAGCATCCATCTGTCACGATCTTGCCAGTGACTGGCGAGCTTCGAGATACCCCTTTATTCCGCATCTCGCTGAAACCGAGTGATGAAAACGGCCTGAGCAAACCTTCGCAAGTGATGGTTGATAAAGCGCAGACCGTGCCCCGCGAGAAGATAGGGGAAGCATTTGGACGGCTCGACGACAATGCAATGCTCGCAGTGAATCGCGCCCTGGCAGTTTTCTTGGCGTTCGCGTGAAAATATATTACTGACACCCGCCTTCACTCATACCGCAACGCCTCCACCGGCCTTAAACTCGCCGCCCTGCGCGCCGGGTAGTACCCAAAAAACACCCCCACCGCGAAAGAAAACAGGAAGGACATCCCAATCGCGCCGAAGGTGATCTCTACCGTCATGCCGCTCATGTCGCTGGTGAGCCAGGCGGCGCCGACGCCGATGCCGATGCCGATGGCGCCGCCGACCAGGCAAATCATCAGCGCTTCGAGTAGAAATTGCAGCAGGATATCGCGCCGCTTAGCGCCTACGGCCATGCGGATGCCGATTTCGCGGGTGCGTTCGGTCACCGATACCAGCATGATGTTCATGATGCCGATGCCGCCGACCAGGAGCGAGATGGAGGCGATGGCGTCCAGCTTACTTTGCTTGAAAATTGGTGAGTGGATCCGTGATAAATATCCCCGCGATGCGCTGGCCGCTTTGCAAGTCTTCGCTCAGCAATTCAGTAGCCCCTGATCGCTCGGCTGCGGCAATGATCATCCCATCCCAGAATGAGGTTTGCCATGCATCAGCTATTTCGGAGGCGCGTATTGCCATCTCGCCATCAGTCGCGACACGAACCCAGGGCAGGTAGGTGCGCAATATTTCGCGCGCGATGGATGTCGATAATGGCTGCGGGATTTTTTTTGTTACATTAACGAAGAATTCTTGCAAGACTTGCGAACTCAGACAACCGTTTCCCTCATTCCAGAGATCTATCAGTAGCTGTTTGGCGCGGTCATGTTTGCTGCCAGCGTCACGATCATGCGCATACAGGAGAATGTTGGTATCAACGAAGCGCAGTTCGGTCATGCAGTGACTCACGATTCATTGTGCCTTGGCCGCCGAGGGGGAAAGCTTGATCGAGCAGGGTAAACGCCATCTTTTTCGATTGTTCGTAGTGCATCTGTTGCTCGACCTTCATGCGCAATTCGTCAGCGAGCATGGCACTGATGCTGGTGCCCCGCTGAGCAGCAAAAGCGCGGGCTGCTTTCAGAATCTGCTGATCAAGCGCGAGCGTGATGTTTTGCTTCATTAGGGTAAGCCTCCATTAGCATGTCATGTAGCACGTATTATACGTGTAATTTTTGATGCGCAAGGCCGATTATCTTGACCAAGACAATATTTGCATATACATTTTAATACATTCAATACGCTTGGTTAGGAATGGTCATGGCTTTAAGCATACGAAATAGCCGCGCAGAGATTCTGGCGCGAGAAGTCGCTAAAGAAAGCGGTGAAAATATCACGCAGGCCATTATCCATGCACTTGAAGAGCGCTTGGAACGTGTGCGTGGCCGACGAATGATTTCGGACATTACCCAAGAGATTATGGCTATCTCCGAGCGATGCAAGGCTTTGCCAGAGCTTGATAAACGGTCAGCGGATGAAATTCTCGGCTACTCCCGCGAGGGCACGTTCGACCATGGTAATTGATACCTCAGCCCTCATCGCCATTCTATTGGGTGAGCCTGAATCCGCCAGGCTTGCGAAAGCCATCGCAGAAACGCCAGTTCGCTTGATGAGTGCATTTTCAGCACTGGAAACCGCCGTCGTGATCGAAGCGAAAAAAGGGGAAAGCGGTGGCCGCGAATTGGATTTGCTGTTGCACCGTGCACAGGTCGATATTGTGCCGTTGAACGCCGAGCAAATGGCTTTGGCGCGCAGCGCATGGCGTCGCTTCGGCAAGGGGCGCCATGCAGCAGGGCTAAACCTGGGAGACTGCTGCGCCTATGCGCTGAGCCAGTATGCGGGTTATCCCTTGCTATTCAAGGGCGATGATTTCCCGCAGACGGACCTGCCAGCGGCGACTTACTAATACTTAAAATACTTCACTCATACCGCAACGCTTCCACTGGCCTTAAATTTTCCGCCCTGCGCGCCGGGTAGTAACCAAAAAATACTCCCACCGCGAATACAGCGGTTATGGCTATTGTGTTAATTACCCTATCCCGACAATCTTCTATCGGAGACCGGTATGCCTGATCTCCAGCTTTTCGCTTTTCAATTTATAATAGTACTTATATAATAAAAACCCATGAAAAAGCTTAAGTTCATCGGCACAAGCGAAGACGATTTGGCCGATTTCCCCTTGGATGCCAAGCGCGCGGCTGGGTTTGAGTTGTGGCAAATACAGATCGGCGCGAAACCTTCCGATTTCAAGCCGATGCCGGGCGTGGGGGCCGGGGCATATGAGATTCGCGTGCATATCCTTGGCGAGTGGCTCGTGATTTATGTTGCGAAATTCGCAGATGCCGTTTACGTGCTGCATGCTTTCCAGAAAAAGACGCAGAAGACCCGCCAAGAGGATATCGACCTCGCGGCCCGCCGTTACAAGCTGATAGGAGGCTAACCATGAAGAAGATTGACACCCGCTGGGATGATACCCGCGTTACCGAATCGAGCGGAAATGTGTTTCTCGATTTAGGCTTCTCGCCCGAGGAGGCGGCGTTGCTCGCCATGCGCGCCGATCTGATGGCAAAGCTGCGGCTGACTATCGACGAGAAAGGGTGGACGCAGGCCGAGGCGGCTAAGGTGCTTGGTATCGCGCAATCACGCGTGTCGGATATGGTGCGCGGCAAGTGGGAAAAATTCAGCCTGGATATGCTGATTACACTGGCTAGCCGCGCGGGCTTGCACCCGAGGTTGGAGCTTGCGGCGTAATTGTGATGTTGTGAATGCGGCAAGCATGCAGATTTCACTCATACCGCAACGCCTCCACCGGCCTCAAACTCGCCGCCCTGCGCGCCGGGTAGTACCCAAAAAACACCCCCACCGCGAAAGAAAACAGGAAGGACATCCCAATCGCGCCGAAGGTGATCTCTACCGTCATGCCGCTCATGTCGCTGGTGAGCCAGGCGGCGCCGACACCGATGCCGATGCCGATGGCGCCGCCGACCAGGCAAATCATCAGCGCTTCGAGTAGAAATTGCAGCAGGATATCGCGCCGCTTAGCGCCTACGGCCATGCGGATGCCGATTTCGCGGGTGCGTTCGGTCACCGACACCAGCATGATGTTCATGATGCCGATGCCGCCGACCAGGAGCGAGATGGAGGCGATGGCGCCGAGCATGAAGGACATGGCTTGCGCGGAGGTGGCGGCGGTTTGCGCCACGGCCGCGAGATTGCGCACGGTGAAGTCGTTTTCTTGCTCTTCCGACAGGCGGTGTCTGATGCGCAGCATTTGCGTGATCTCTTGCTCCGCTTCCGGCATGACTTGGGCTGATTTGGCCTGCACCAGGATATAGCGCACGGTCCCGGGAAATTGGCCGCCGAAGAGCTTGCGCTGGCCGGTGGTGATGGGGATCAGCGCGCTGTCGTCTTGGTCGCGCCCATCCAAACTCTGGCCGCGATTGGTGAGTAAGCCGATCACCTGGTAGGGGCTGCCCTTGATGCGGATGGTCTTGCCGACCGGGTCTTCTTCTCCGAACAGATTTTTAGCCACGGTCTTGCCCAGCAATACGACCCGGGTGGCGCCCCGCACTTCGGTATCGGTAAAGTTTTGCCCCGACTCCACCGCCCAATCTCGCACCACGAGATAGTTAGGGCTCACGGCATAGGTGAGTGTGCTCCAATTGTTGGGGCCATAGGAGAGCTGGACCGTGCCAGGTAGTACGGGCGACGATGCATTCACGCTGTCCAGCTTGGCCAGCGCTTCTCCATCATCCGCCGTGAGCGTAGGCACGCTGCCCGAGCCCATGCGCAGGCCGCCCGAGGTGGAAGCGCCGGACAGCACGATGAACAAATTGCTCCCCATCGATTTGATGGATTCGTTAATGGTGGTGCGCGCACCTTGGCCGATGCCGAGCATGACCACGACCGCGCCGACGCCGATGATCATGCCCAGCATGGTGAGGCCGGTGCGAAGCTTGTTCTGTCCCATGGCGCTCCAGGCTTCGGCAATGATGGAAATCAAATTCATCTTAGCCACGAATTAACACGAATTTTCACGAATTACACCCATCCTGTCGATGCAGATCAATTTACCAAGCGCTCGTACTCGATGCTCGTTTTCCCGAAATTATTAATGAGTCCGAGTTTTATTCCTGTTGCCTTGAGGTAGTTCAACATTTGTGCGCGGTGCGCCGGGACTATTCGATCACTTACTTTGAGCTCGATCAAGATTGCTTGATCCACCAGAATATCAGCGTAGTAATCGCCGACAACCACGCCTTCAAAAACAACCTTCAATGGTACCTGCTGCTGCGCAGAAATCTGTGCACGCTGCAGCAACACCATCAATGCATTTTCATATACCTTCTCTAGAAACCCGTATCCAAGTTCACGATGCACTTGCATTGCCAAGCCAACCACCTGGTATGCGAGGTCGCCATGAATCAATTTGTTGGGCTGCTCAGTCATTCGTGTCAATTCGTGTTAATTCGTGGCGAAAGATTTGTTTTCCCATCGTAGACCACTGCGCCATCGACAATACGGATGAGCCGTTTGGCATAGGCGGCAATATCGTTCTCGTGGGTGACGAGAACGATAGTGATGCCCTGCTCTTTATGCAGCGTTTGGAAAATCTCCATGATCTCGCGGCTGGTGTGGGTGTCCAGATTGCCGGTGGGTTCATCCGCCAGGATCAAGCGCGGCTGGTTAACGAGCGCACGTGCGATGGCCACGCGCTGTTGTTGCCCGCCGGACATGCGATTGGGCAGGCTATGCAGATAGCGGCCCAGGCCGGTCAGTTCCAGCATCGCTGCCGCGCGGCTGCGCCGCTCGGATTTAGGGATATTGGAATAGAGCAAGGGCAGCCCCACATTATCCAGCGCCGATATGCGCTTCAATAAGTTGAAGCCCTGAAACACGAAGCCGATGGTCTGATTGCGCACCAAGGCCAACTCATCCGGGGCGAGCGTGGTCACGTCTCGCCCATCCAAGTAGTAGTGGCCGCCGCTGGGGGTATCGAGGCAGCCGATGAGATTCATGAGGGTTGATTTGCCCGAGCCGGAAGGCCCCATGATGGCGACGAATTCGCCTTGCTCGATGTTCAGCGTGACGCTGTTCAGCGCCTGGGGTACCGGCTGCTCGGCGGCGCTCGGGTATTGCTTGCTGATGCGATCAAGCTGAATCAGCGGCATTAGAACATCCTAAAACTAAACGAGCTCTTTTCTTTGCTTTTCTTCTGCATGGTATCTTTTACCACCAGCAGGTCACCGGCTTTGAGATCGCCTTCGACAATCTCCGTATGAGCGCCGTCGGTGATGCCGAGCTTCACCTTCACCGGAACCGGTTTGTCATCCTTTTCCAAACGGTAAACTTGAGTCGCTTCTTCTTTTTTCTTGCGCTCGCGTTTGTTATTTTTGCCGCCCTCTTCCTCCGGCGTTTCGGGTTTGAAGCGCAGTACGGCGTTGGGTATGCGCAGCACTTGCTTGCGATCCGCCACGGCGATTTTTACATGGGCGGTCATCCCGGGCAGCAATTGACCCTCGCTATTATCCACGCCCACGACCACGTTGTAGGTCACCACATTCTGCTGCACCGTGGGGTTCAACCGGATTTGTTTCACTTTGCCTTTAAAGCTCTTGTCTTGAAAGGCATCGACCGTAAAGCGCACGGATTGGCCCACGAAAATGGCGCCGACATCGGCTTCCGCCACGCTCGAGTCAATCTGCATGTCGCGCAGATCCTTGGCGATTTGAAACAAAGTGGGGGTCTGGAAACTAGCGGCGACGGTCTGCCCCACATCGATGCTGCGCGCCACGACCACGCCGGCGATCGGGGAGCGGATCACGGCATAGCGCAGATTGATGCGATCGCGTTCGACCTGCGCGCGCGCCAAACGGGCTTGCGCCTGCGCCGCCTCAAGCGCTTCTGCGGCTTCATCCATCGCGGTTTGCGATATGAAATTTTTGGCCAGCAATTCGCGCGCGCGCTTTTCTTTTGCTTGGGCCAGTTTCAGCCCTGCTTCGGCGTTGGCTTGATTGGCCTCGCTTTGATGCAGGGCGGCTTGGAACAGCGAGGGATCCAACTCCGCCAGCACTTGGCCCGGCGTCACTTGGTTATTGAAATCGACATGCAGCCGCTTCACCGTGCCCGATACTTGCGTGCCCACATTCACCAGCACCACCGGATTGAGCGTGCCGTTCGCGGTAATGACTTGATGGATATCGCCCACCTCCGCCGCCTGGGTTTTGTAGCGGGCCTGGGTTTTATCCTTCCCACCCAGCGCATAGTAAGCACCGCCGCCAAGCGCCAAGACGAGGATCAGCCCCCACCACCCTTTGCGCGAGAAAAGCACCTTAAATTTTTGCATTTCTTTCAGACCTAATTTTTCGGAACAAGTGCCCGCCGCACGAATGAAAAAGGGGCCATCGGCCCCCCTTTCATTCCCTGAGCAAGCGCCTTTTGTGTGCTTATTCCTGCATGCCCGGGTTCTTGCCCATGCCGATCAGTTTCGGCTGGTTGAGCTTAACCTTCTTGATGACTTTCACGCTCTTCAGGTATTCGGCCACCACATCCCAGATCGGGGCGCCGGTAACGTTTTCCTGCACCGAGGCCCAACCTGCCACCAGGTATTTCTTATTGGGATCGACTGCTTTTCCGCGCAATACCATATTGCTGACGCGGCGGCCCGCTTTCTCATTCGGGTTGCAGGTGTACTGCAAGCCGCCCACGCGCACCATATCACCACCCTGCTGATAATACGGATCCGGGTTGAACAGGTTGTCGCCCACGTCTTCCAGTACGTCCTTGATCTGCTGGCCGGTCATCTCGTTGAGCGTGGTCGCGGGGTAGGTGATGCAAGTCTGATCCAACACGCGCTCCATGGTGATGGTGTCGCCCGGCAGCAAGCTGGTGCCCCAGCGGAAGCCGGGGGAGAACGCCATATCGGCGCCCTTCACTTCGATCAGCGCATCCACGATGACCTGATCGAAGGTGCCGTTGAAGTTGCCGCGACGGTAGAGGAAATCCTCGGTGACGGCGAGTTTTTCGTTGAGCTTGGCCTCGTACGGCGCGCGCACTTTTTTGATGTACTCCGCCATCGGCTTGTCCGCTTCGATGAGATTGGAGAACACCGGCAGCAAGCGATATTTATAGCCGGCAACCTTGCCGTTTTTCACATCGAGATCCATCACGCCAAGGAACTTGCCATTGGAACCGGCATTGGTCACCAGCGTCGTGCCCTTCGCATTTTTGACCGGGATCGCCTGCGGGATGGCGTCGTGCGTGTGACCGCCGAAAATCACGTCCACGCCGGTCACGCGCGAAGCCATTTTGAGGTCAACGTCCATGCCGTTATGCGACAACACGACCACCACTTTCGCGCCCTTACCGCGTGCTTCATTCACAAATTTTTGCAGGTTGTCGTCCTGAATGCCGAAGGTCCAGTCGGGGACGAAATGACGCGGATTCGCAATAGGTGTATAGGGGAAGGCCTGACCGATAACGGCGACCGGCACACCGTTTACATTCTTGATCACGTAAGGCTTAAACACCTGATCGCCGAAGTCGGCGGTCTTCACGTTCTGCGCCACGAAATCGACCGAGCCCTTGAAGTCCTTCTCGACGATTTCCTTCACGCGCTCGGCGCCCAGGGTGAATTCCCAGTGCGGCGCCATCACATTCACGCCCAGCATTTTCTGCGCGCCCACCATGTCGGCGCCGTTGCTCCAATAGGCGGTGCCGGAACCCTGCCAGGTATCGCCCGAATCCAGCAGCAAGGAGCCGGGGCGTTGCGCGCGGATATTTTTTATGAGTGTCGCGAGATGCGCGAATCCGCCCACCTTGCCGTAGGTCTTGGCCGCGGCGACGAAATCGAGATGGGTAAACGCGTGCGCATCGATCGAGCCGGGCTTGATGCCATAAGCCTTGAGGAAATGGTCGCCCACCAGATGCGGCGCCTTGCCAAATGCCGCCCCGACGCCGAGATTCACATTCGGCTCGCGAAAATACACCGGCAGCAACTGCGCGTGACAGTCGGTAAAGTGCATGAAGCTGACATTGCCGAATTTAGGCAACTCGTAAAAGTTTTTCGGCACTTCGCCGGCCAGTGCCTGCCTGCTATCCAGCGCCATGCCGCTCGCAGCGGCAACCGCCAGCACTTCAAGAAATTCACGACGGGTCATCGACATCATTCAGCTCCTGCTGTAAATACAAGTGTGATAATTGCCCTGATTGGGCTTTATTTTATAAACGATATAAAAAAACAAGGCTTGCGGGGATTAGCCTACAAGCCTTGTTCATCAAGCATTACGAACTTATTTACGGAATACCGGAGTCTGCATGGGCAGTCCGTTGCTGATATAGGAGTGGAAGTACTCCAGGTTGTTGTACTCTTCACTGCCTTGCTTGAAGGGTACGGCGCGCACTTGGCGGTTACATTGACCATAGCGCGTCTGCAAGGTCGTTACGTTGTCACCGCCGCGAAACTCCGGCCAGTGCACCGCATGACCCAGCGCGGGCGACAAGAGCTCGGTACGCAAGGTGGCGCCCACCATGCTCATGTGGCAGGAAGCGCAGGAGAAGTTGAGCTGGCCACGGCGTTGATAAAAAAACTGCTTGCCCTTCTCATACGCCGCGAGCGCCTTCGCGCCTTCGACCTTGACGCTCATTTTCATGCCGTCGGACAGGCTGCGCGAATAAGCCGTCAGCAGGCCCATGGTGTTCATGTCATTGTAGGCATATTCATCTTCGCCATTGGCCTTGCGGCAGGAATTGATCGCCATTTCGTAGGTCACGACCTTGCCCAGCTTCTCATCGAAATAGGGGAAATGGCCGGCCATGTTTTTTCCCACATTGCCGCAATCGGCGTATTTCTTGCCGTTCTTGAAGGGTGTTTCCCACATTTTCTTGCCCTGATCGAGCTGTGAATCATAGGGCGGGAATTCCATAATGGATTTGTATTGATGGAGCGCGTCCTCGCTGAAACTCAGCGCGCCATTCACATAATCGTCAAACTTCAGGTTGGGGAATTTGTTTTTGTATAACTCCAGGACTTCTTTACGGTCTTGCTCTGGAGAGGCGTTCACGCTCATCGCGCCAAACAACAAACTGGCGCCGAAAACGGCCAATAGCAATTTCTTCATTGTGTCCTCCTCTTATAACTGACAGGAGCCGGCTGGAGGAAACCCCAACCGGCGCTGGCTTGCTTTAGGCTACTGTAGCCTCGGCCTGATTCTTATCGCCCTTATTGTCCGTCCAGCTCACGGCCACTTTGTCGCCGGCTTTGGCGCCCTTGACCTTGAAGCCCAGGAACGGGTTCTTGGAAATGGCTTGGCTCCATTGCGCGTCCAGCACGGTTTTGCCGTTCACTTGCGCGGTCACGGTCTGAATGAAATGGGCCGGGACGACTTGGCCGGTCTTGGCGTCTTTGCGCTGGCCGGTTTCCATCGGGTGGTTCATCAGCACTTTGACGTTGGCGGAATCGCCTTCGGCTTGTGCGCGGATTTTCATCGGTTCTGCCATGTTCGTATCCTTTCAGTGTATTCGGTTAGCGTCGCGGTTCGGGGGCCGGTTAGCCGCCGCAACCGCCGATGGTTACTTTGACTTCCTTAACCGCGGTATAGGACTTGCCGCCCGCTCTCACCACTATGCGCACGTTGGAAGTTTGGCCCATCTTGATGCGGGTGCTGACATAGCCTTCCGCCCCGTTGCTCAGATCGAAATTCGCGGTCAAGGGATTGGCGTTTTTCTCCACCATCAGCACGATGCCGCTGGTGCCGGCGATTTTGCTGGTCACTTCGACCGGTACCACCGCGCCGTTTTCTGCGATGTCCGGCGCCTTGATGGTGATGTCTTTGCTGTCGGCCGCGCCGGTGGCGTTGAGCACTTTCAGCGCGTCCGGCATGCCTTTGGCGTCAAATGCGGCTTTATTCCATTCCGCCGCGAGCACTTCGGTCGGCTTCAACAAGCCTGCGGCGACTGCAACGGCAACCGTACCGGCCGCGCCGGCGCCTTTTAAAAATGTTCTGCGTTTCGTGTTCATATTCATAACTACTCCTTCTAATAACTAAATTAGGGCTGGATTTTAAAGACCGTGGACGTAATCGGTAACCTTGTCGATTTCCTGCTCCGTGAGGATTTGATACTTGCCAAACGGCGGCATGGTGCTCATCGGATTGACTTTAGTCGCATCCCAAATCTGATCGCGCAGCTTTTTCTTGTCCGGAAAGCGCGCTTTCATCGCGATCAGGGGAGGCGCGATGTTCGCGCTGGTCACCGCCTTGGCGTCGCCGGGCAGCAAATGGCAAGCCAGGCAATTGCCCTTCGTGTTGTTCAATGCAAGATCCTGACCGGTCGGCTCCGCCGGTTTTGCGGCCGCAGCGGGTGCTTGAGGCTGCTGCGCGTAGCCGCTTGTCGCCAGCATGATGCCAACGATGCTGGCGGCTAAAGCAAGCTTGGAACTCTTCGGCATTGTTTCCTCCTTCAAATATTATGTTTTAGATTGATCGGTGTCCCGACCCCGCCGCTATTTGAAACTTGCTCGGCGGCGCCATTTGGAAAATGGATAATGTAAGGATAACCAATGTCCACACCACCACGCAAGCCATTCGATGGCGGAATAAGCAGATAATTCCCTATTGGTCTCTTCCTACTATTAACATAAGAAATTTCTAATAAACTGGCGCCGCCTCCGGATACCATTAGCACTCCCCGCCGGTGCGGGTGTACACAATGTTTAAGGCCGCTTGGATTCCGCGTCCAACGCCTTAAGCTCTTTCAGGCGCGCCTCGGCGCTGGAGAGTTGATAAAAATCGCCTTCATCGGTATTGAGCGCGATTTGCAGTTGCTCGATCGCGGCATTGAGATTGCCGCGCCGGGCATAGGCTTCGGCCAAAGCCCGATGCGAATGAAAGCGTTTTTGCACGGCCGCATAGCCGCGCGCCTGATATTCGTATAGACGGTAATCGTTGCCGCGTGTCCTGAGCTGCTCGTTCACGAATTTAATCGCCTCCGCGCCTTGCTTGGCTTGCAGCAGCGTATCGGCATAGCCGTAGATCAGCGCGCGATGGAAGGGAAAGCGCTTCAAGGCAGCGCGATAAATCGCCAACGCCGCCGGCTCCTGGCCTTGCGCGCGCTTCAACTCGGCGGCCAGGGTCTCGATCATCGGCTGAGGCGGCGTGGTTTTTTGCAGCGCAGCCAATTCTTTTTCGGCGCGCTCCAATTTCTTCGCGCGCGCGAGCGCCGCGGCCAGGCCATAGCGCTGGGCGATTTCGCTGTTGAATTTTTTCTCTCTGAGCCCGGTTTCGAACTCGGTGACCGCATCCTCCTCCCGGCCCGACGCGGCGCGCAGCTTGGCCCGCACCAGTTGATAGTCGAGCGAATCGGGTATTTGCTTATAAGGCGTTTCCGCGAGCCGGTTTTGAATATCCGCCAGGCGATCGGTGGTGAGCGGATGGGTGCGCAGATACACCGGGGCGTTGTTGTCGTAGAGCCGGTTGAATTTTCCCATGCGATCGAAAAAGCTCGCCATGCCGCGCGGATCCAAGCCGGAATCTTGCATGATCTGAAAACCGACCCGGTCTGCCTCGCGTTCGTGTTCGCGGGTGAAATCAAGCGCATTTTGAATGACGCCCGCTTGCGCCACCGTAGCCGCCGCGCTTGCGACTTGGGAATTGGCGCGCGCGGCGAGAATCGACACCGCGATCGCGGCAATCGAGATCAGGCTATTGCGCGACTCTTGCGCCACCATGCGCGAAATATGGCGCTGCGTGACATGCGCGATCTCATGCGCCAGCACACCCGCCAGCTCCGACTCGCTCTGCGCCGTGAGAATCAAGCCGGAATGCACGCCGATATAACCGCCAGGCAGCGCGAAGGCGTTTAGCGTGTTGTCCTGCACCGCGAAGAATTCAAAATCCTGGCGATTGTTCGGGCTCGCCGCCGCGAGCCGATAGCCCAGGCCATTCAAATAATCGGCGACTTCAGGGTCATCCAGATAATCCCGGTCGGCGCGAATATCGCGCATGATCGCCTCGCCGATCTTGCGCTCCAACTGGGGCGAAAATACGGATTGCGAAGCCTCGCCCAGATCGGGCAGATTGGTGGCAGCGTTGGCGGGCGAAGTGCAAAACACGCCGAGCACCAATAGGTGGGTAAATTTCATAGTGCTATGATAACGAGTAACGCTTATAAGTTCATCGCCATGCCAAAATCCAAGTCCCTCACCCACTTCGACGCGTACGGCCAAGCCCATATGGTGGATGTGGGCGGCAAAGCCGAAACCCATCGCGTCGCGCGCGCCTCGGGCCAGATCGTCATGCTGCCCGCCACGCTCAAGATCATTCAAACCGGCACAGGCAAAAAAGGCGACGTCCTCGGCATCGCGCGCATCGCCGCGATCCAGGGGGCCAAGCGCACCTCCGATTTGATCCCGCTCAGCCATCCGATCCCGATCACCAAAATCGATATCGCATTTGAAACCCGGTCGCGCCCGGCGCGTGTGATCTGCCAGGCCAGCGTCGAAACCGTGGGCCGTACCGGGATCGAGATGGAAGCGCTCACCGCCGTCTCGGCCGCCCTGCTCACCATCTACGATATGTGCAAAGCCATCGATCGCGGCATGCAGCTCACCGGTATCCGGCTGCTGGAAAAGCGCGGCGGCAAATCCGGGCACTGGGTTGCCGAATGAAATTTTTGCGGGCTTTGTTCTGGGCTTTTTGGTTCGGCAGCACGCTGGCTTTTGCCGCGCCGGAATCTAAATCCATCCTGGTCGCACCCAACGTAGAGATTCCCGTTACGCGCTACAGCGCGGGCAAACAAAGCTTGATTCTGTGGCTCCCGTCGGAAATCGGCGTGGTTCAGGCCGAGCACGACACCGCCGTAAAATTGGCCCGGCGCGGCTATAGCGTGTGGGTGGCGGATTTATTCGGCGCGCGCTTTCTGCCGGTGGCGCCAAGCAGCTTGGATGAAATCCCCGCCGCCGATGTCGCGGGCTTGATTCAAGCCGCCGCCCAAAAACACCGGAAAATCATTCTGCTCAGCAGCGGGCGCGGCGCAGCGATCGCGCTGGGAGGCGCGCAACAGTGGCAAGCGCAACATCCGGCGCAGTCCATCGCGGGTGCGGTATTGCTGTTCCCCAATCTGCTCACCGGCAGCCCGGAAGCAGGCGAAGAAGCCGCCTATCTACCGATTACTCGACAAACGCATTTACCGATCGCCATCTTGCAAGGCGACAAATCGCCGTGGCACTGGCAACTCGATGCGCTCAAACAACAACTGGAACAAGGCGGCAGCCGTGTGGCCATCAAGACCTTGCCCGGCATGCGCGACCGGTTTTATTTCCGCGAAAATGCGCTGCCGCGCGAGCGGGAACTGGGCGACCGGCTCGACGCCCTGATCGACGACGCCATTAAAAGCTTACCCGCCTTAAAAAGGAAATCGCCATGAAATGGGCCAGCGCTGTACTTATCTCGCTCGTGCTAAGCATCGGCGCCGCCAACGCCAAGGAACTCAAGCCGCTCTCCCCGCGCGATGCCCCCAGCACGCTGGCGCTGAAGGACTTGGACGGCAAGCCGCACAGCCTGGCCGATTACAAGGGCCGCGTCGTGCTGGTCAATTTCTGGGCCACCTGGTGCCCGCCCTGCCGCGCCGAAATGCCCTCGATGCAACGCTTGAAAGAGGCGATGAAGGGCAAGCCATTCACCATCCTGGCGGTGGACATGGCCGAATCCGATACAGATGTGCGCCAGTTTTTGAAGGACATGAAAGACGCCAAACTCGATTTCACCATTCTCATGGATAAAGACGGCAAGGCACTCAAGGAATGGAAGGTCTTCGTCTTCCCCACCAGCTACGTGCTGGATGCGGAAGGCAAGCTGCGCTACGCACTGCTGGGCTCGACCGAGTGGGATGAATTCGACACGCTGAAAAAAATCGAGGCGTTGCTGCCACAGGCTGTCCCACAATAGCGCTTTAACTTCTTTTTCCGGCCTTTTACCTCTTCGACGGCCAGCCATGCGTTTCACGCTGCAAGGATTGGCACCAGCTATACAGCGCGTCATACAGCACCATGCCATGCGCGAGCATTTCGTGGTCGTCGCTGAAATTCTTCGATAAGCCCAAGGAAATCGCGAGCAAGCCATGCGCTTGCGGCGAGGCTTCGGGCTTGCCGGTATCCGCCGCGCGCACGATCTCGGCCAAGTGTTGCAGCGCCGGGCCGGTGAGATCGTATTTTTTCAGGAAGGCGTCGAAGCTGCACAACTCGCCCACATGCGTCATTTCCACGCCGGCGATATCGTAAGGAACCGCGCCGGTGTCCGCCGCCACCGCCAGCACTTGATCGGAGGGCACATACAAAAACTCCGGCGCCTTATCGATAAAGCGCGCGATCAGCCACGGACAAGCAATGCGGTCGATCTTCGGACGCTCGCGCGTGACCCATTTCATTTCGCCACGACCTCACCGCCCGCCTCTTTCCAGCCGACGATGCCGCCCTCGATGAAGCGCGCCTTGACGCCCTTGCCGCGCAGCGTGTCCAGCACCGAATTGCTCACCGAGCCGCCACGCACGCAATACAGCACGACCTCTTTGCCCTTGGGCAACTGCGCCGCCCAAGCCTCGATCTGCTCCGGGTCATGCCAGGCCGCGCCCGGCAATTTCGACGTATCGGCGTCGAGGTCGGCCTTGCGCCGCACATCGATGAGGGTGACGCCATTCAAGTTTGATTTCAGGTCTTGCGCTTTGATACTTCGCTCCATGATTTTCTCCTCAAGCGATCATCGGTTTTATGAATACGTGCAGCAGGCCCACCAGCGCGCAAACGCCGATCACCTTCATGATGTCCACCTTGTATTTCCACAGCGCGACGAAGGCGGCGATGGCGATCACCACCGGCAACCATTCGACCGCGCCGGCGAACGGCGTCTCCGCCGTGCCTGTGGGCCAGAAGGTATGCCATGCAAAGAATACCGCCAGATTCAGAATCACGCCGACCACGGCGGCGGTGATGCCGGTCAGCGGTGCGGTGAATTTGATCTCGTTGCGCGTCGCTTCGACCAGCGGGCCGCCCGCCAGAATGAACAGGAAAGAGGGCAGGAAGGTAAAGAAGGTCGCCACCGCCGCGCCGGCCACACCGGCGGCGATGGGGTTGCTGAACACCCCCTTGGCCACGCCGCCCAGATAGCCCACCCAGGTCACCACCATAATCAATGGCCCCGGCGTGGTCTCGCCCAGCGCGAGGCCGTCCATCATCTGCGGGCCGGTGAGCCAACCATAGTGCTCGACGCCGCCCTGATACACATAAGGCAGCACGGCGTAGGCGCCGCCGATGGTAAGGAAGGCCGCTTTGGTGAAAAATTCTCCCATTTTGTAAAGATCGCCGCTGCTGCCATAGAGCGCCAGCAGCGACGCCCCGCCGATCACGGCAAAGGCGAGGGTCGTGGCGGCGGACTTGCCCCAGGAAAATTTCGCGTGGGCCGGCGTCGGCGTGTCGTCATCGATAATGGCCGGGCCATATGCCTTGTTGCTCGCGCCATGCCCGCCGCCGCCCTTGAACGTGGCGGGCCAGAGCTTGCCGCCGATGGCGCCCAGAATGCCGGCCGAAAGCACGATCCACGGGAAGCCGATGTCGAAAAAGAAAATCCCGATGAAGGCCAGCGCCGCCAGGCCCCACAGCACTTCATTTTTTAGCGCGCGCGAGCCGATGCGCCAAGCGGCGAACAGCACCACCGCGACGACGGCGGGCTTGATGCCGTAGAAGATGCCCTGCACCGCCGGCACGTTGCCGAAATTCAGGTAAACGCCGGCGAGCAGGGAGAGCAGGACGAAGGCCGGCAGGAAGAACATGACACCGGCCACCACCGCGCCGCGCACGCCATGCATCAGCCAACTGATGTAGATGGCAAGCTGGATCGCCTCCGGTCCCGGCAGCAGCATGCAGTAGTTGAGCGCATGCAGGTAGCGGTGCTCGGAAATCCAGCGCCGGCGCTCGACCAGTTCCTGGTGCATCATCGCGATCTGCCCGGCGGGGCCGCCGAAGCTGATGAAGCCGAGCTTGAGCCAGTACTTGAAGGCTACTCCGAGCGTCGGCGTCGCGGGCGGGATCGTGGGAACGGCGGCGTCACCCATGTGACTGCTCCTGTTGATAGTTGAGGTAAAGGTTGTCGAACAGGCGGCTTGCCTCGGCCAGCAATTGGTCGTCATCGGACGCGGCCGCGCGGGCGCCGGCCAATACCGCCTCAATGCCGGCCGCTGCAGCCACCGGCACACCGCCGACGTCGAGGCAGTGCACGATGGCGGCGATGCGGGCGAGGGCCGGGTCGCCATCGAGACCGAAACTGGCGGCCAGCACTTCGAAGCTGACGAGGCCATCTACGTGGGTGAAGCTTGCCCCGTCGAAGTCGAAACCGAGCGCTTGCTTCGGGCAGCGCCTGGCGTCGTCGAGCCAGAGGAAGCTGGCTTTGCGGTCGATGAAGCGGTGGATCAGCCAGGCCGAAGCCATGCGATCGACCCAGAGATACTTGCGCGTCGCCCAGGTCCGTCCCTGAAAGTCGGCGCTGGCGAGACGGCGAATGCGGCCCGTGACGTTGCTCGGT
>JACRIU010000067.1 GCA_016235775.1 Hydrogenophilales bacterium | reverse complement strand
ATTTTGGCGGAATTGAAATGAATAAATCCCCCCTCGCCCCCCTTTTTCAAAGGGGGGGAATCTTGGTCGCCCCCCTTTGAAAAAGGGGGGTTGGGGGGATTTAAAATGCTCGACTACAACCCCAAGCTAAAACCGCTTTCGCGCCAACTGCGAACCGGCATGACAGAAGCCGAACAAAAACTGTGGGGGCGGCTGCGTGGAAAGCAACTACATGGCGTGCAGTTCTACCGGCAAAAACCGCTTGGCCCCTATATCGTGGATTTTTACGGGCCGAAGGTGAAACTGGTAATCGAGCTTGATGGTGGCCAGCATTTTGAAGAAAGTCATCGCATACGCGATACGGCGCGTGATGAATGGCTGAAGCAGCAAGGGTTGAGGGTGCTGCGTTTCGATAACTTGCAAATACTGCGGGAAACGGAAGCGGTATTGGAGGAGATTTGGCGGGTGGTGGGGGAGCGGTTGGGGGGTGAGTGAATAAGGCAAATCCCCCTAGCCCCCCTTTTGCAAAGTGGGGGACGTTCAGTGCCTAGCGGAAAAATCCCCCCCTTTGACTGCGGAAGGGTCGCTGCGTAGCGGCGGGGTACCCACCGGCGTACTCCTTGCGGGTAAAAAGGGGGGTTAGGGGGGATTTAAACCCCTCAATAAAACAAAACTAATGATGAAGAAAACAAACCCATGTGCGGCATAGCCGGAATATTCGACCCACAAGACAAGCGCCCCATCGACGGCACGCTGCTCTCGCGCATGAACGAAGCGCAGTTCCATCGCGGGCCGGACGAGGGCGGCTTGCATAGCGAGCCCGGCGTCGGCTTGGCGCATCGGCGCTTGTCCATCATCGACCTCTCCTCCGGCCACCAACCTCTGTTCAATGAAGACGGCAGCGTGGTGGTGGTATTCAACGGCGAAATCTACAATTTCGTCGATCTGATTCCCGAACTGCAAGCGCTGGGCCACACCTTCCGCACGCGCTGCGATACCGAAGTCATCGTGCACGCCTGGGAGCAATGGGGCGAAGCCTGTGTGGATCGCTTTCGCGGCATGTTCGCGTTTGCCTTGTGGGACCGCAATCAAGAAACGCTGTTCCTGGCGCGCGACCGCATGGGCGTGAAGCCGCTGTACTACGGGTTCGCGCAAGACGGCATGCTGATCTTCGGTTCCGAACTCAAAGCGCTGACTGCCTATCCGGCCTGCGGGCGCGAGATTGATCCGTGCGCCATCGAAGAATATTTTGCTTATGGGTATATCGCAGAACCGCGCACCATCTACCAGAATTCATACAAGCTGCCCCCCGGCCACACGCTCACCCTCAAACGCGGCCAAGCCGTGCCGCAGCCGCGAGAATATTGGGATGTGCCGTTCCAACCCATCGCCCCGATCTCGGAACAAGAAGCGCAAGAAGAGTTGCTGCGCTTGTTGCGTGAATCGATCAAAATCCGTCTGGTATCCGAAGTGCCGCTGGGCGCTTTCCTGTCCGGCGGCGTGGATTCGAGCGCGGTGGTAGCGATGATGGCGGGCCTGTCGAACGAACCCGTGAACACCTGCTCCATTTCCTTCGGCGACCCGGCGTTCAACGAATCCGAATACGCCGCGCAAGTCGCCACCCGCTATAAAACTAATCATCGTGTGGAGCAAGTCGATCCGGGCGATTTCGATCTCATCGACAAACTGGCGGCGATTTACGATGAACCGTATGCCGATAGCTCGGCGATCCCCACTTACCGCGTGTGTGAGTTGGCGCGCAAGAGTGTCACCGTCGCCTTATCCGGCGATGGCGGCGATGAAAATTTTGCCGGCTACCGGCGCTATCGCTGGCACATGAATGAAGAGCGCATGCGCGGCCTTGTGCCAGCCTCGATACGCCGCCCCCTGTTCGGCATACTGGGCCGCGTTTATCCCAAAGCCGATTGGGCTCCAAAAATTTTCCGTGCCAAAGCCACGCTCGAAGGCATGGCGCGCGATTCGGTCGAAGGCTACTTTCACAGCATCTCGCTATGGAGCGACGCCATGCGCGATCGCTTGTTCAGCCCCAGCTTCAAGCGCGAGCTGCAAGGCTATCGCGCGGTAGAGGTCATGCAGCGCCACGACGCCCACTCGCCCACGGACGAACCGCTCGCGCGCGTGCAATACCTCGACATTAAAACTTATCTGGCCGGCGACATCCTCACCAAAGTCGATCGCGCCAGCATGGCGCACGCGCTTGAAGTGCGCGAACCGCTGCTCGATCACAAACTGGTGGAATGGGCGTCGTGCATCCAACCCTCGCTCAAATTAAATGGGCGCGAAGGCAAATACATCTTCAAAAAAACCATGGAGCCCTACCTGCCCGGCGATATTCTTTATCGCAAAAAAATGGGCTTCGCCGTGCCCCTGGCCAGTTGGTTTCGCGGCCCGCTCAGAGAGAAAGTGCGCAGCGCCGTGCTCGGCCCGGTGCTGGCGCAGACCGGCTACTTCAACGCCGACTACTTGAACGAGTTGGTGGAGCAGCATCAATCCGGCTTGCGCGATTACAGCACAGCGCTGTGGACGCTGCTGATGTTTGAATCGTTCTTGCGGCAAAACTGCGAAATCCCCCCTGCCCCCCTTTTGCAAAGGGGGGAAACACCCTCTACGCTCGACGAGAGACACCCCCCTTTGGCTGCGGAAGGGTCGCTGCGTAGCAGCGGGGCACCCACCGGCGTACCCCTTGCGGGTAAAAAGGGGGGCAGGGGGGATTTGCCTTTCACGCCGATACAAGCACCCACCCCAAACATCTCATAACCATGCGCATCCTTCACGTCCTCGACCACTCTATTCCATTGCATTCCGGCTACACCTTCCGCAGCGCAGCTATTCTGCGCGAGCAACGCTCTCTGGGTTGGGATACCTATCACCTGACAGGCCCGCGGCAGATCAAATGCACGGTGGCGGAAGAAGACGTGGACGGGCTGCATTTTTTTCGCACCGCCCAGCCCAGGGGGCTGATGAGCCGGCTGCCGGCGCTGAACCAGTTGGACGACATGCTGGCGCTGGAGCGGCGTTTGGACGAGGTGATAGATATTGTGCGGCCGGACATCGTGCACGCCCATTCACCGCAGTTGAACGCTATCCCGGCACTACGCGCGGCGCACCGCCTCGGTATTCCGGTGGTGTATGAGGTGCGCGCCTTTTGGGAGGATGCCGCAGTGGACCATGGCACCACCACCGAGGGCAGCGTGCGCTATCGCCTATCCAAGAGCCTCGACACTTACGCCTTCAAGCACGTGGATGCGGTCACCTGCATCTGCGAAGGACTGCGCGCCGATATCGTGAGCCGCGGCATTCCGGCGGACAAAGTCACGGTGATTCCGAACGCAGTGGATATTGAAAAATTCCCGCTCGGCAATCCACCCGACGAGGAGCTGAAGACGAGTCTCGGACTCAGTGGTGCGCGGGTGCTCGGCTTCATCGGTTCCTTCTACGCCTATGAAGGCTTGGACCTGCTGCTGCAGGCGCTCCCGAAAATACTGGCCCAGGCGCCGGACGTGTGTGTGCTGCTGGTGGGCGGTGGGCCGCAAGAGGCGAATCTCAAACAGCAGGCTAGGAGTCTCGGCATCACGGACAAAATCATATTCAGCGGTCGCGTGCCCCACAGCGAAGTGAATCGCTACTACGATTTGGTGGACGTACTGGTCTACCCGCGCCACTCGATGCGTTTGACCGAGTTGGTCACCCCCTTGAAGCCCCTAGAAGCCATGGCGCAGGGCCGCTTATTTGTGGCATCCGACGTGGGCGGGCACAAAGAACTGATTCGCGATGGGGAAACGGGCGTGTTGTTTAAAGCAGGCGATGCGCAATCCTTGGCGGACAAGGTTTTGGGTTTGCTCCACTCAACCGAGCATTGGCCCGCGCTGAAACAAGCGGGCCGCCAGTTCGTGGAGACGGAGCGCAATTGGAAGGTGTCCGTGGCGCGCTATCGCAACGTGTATCAAACAGTGCTCGCCGGGTGTGGTAAATGATGCGCGCTTTTGCTTTTCTGGTCAGGCAAATCCCCCCTGCCCCCTTTTTTCAAAGGGGGGTGACTCCCGCTACGCTGCACGAAGCAGCCCCCCCTTTGAAAAAGGGGGGCAGGGGGGATTTACAACACCCCTACCCAGGCTGGCCCGAGCGATGAATCCTACCAAGTTACGCATCGCCCTCATCGGTCCCCTGCCGCCGCCCTCGGGTGGCATGGCCAATCAAACCCGGCAATTGGCTGAGCTGCTGGCGCAAGAAAGCGTCAACGTAGAGTTGGTGCAAGTGAACGCGCCCTACCGGCCGCGCTGGGTTGGCCACATCAAAGGACTGCGCGCCGTGTTCCGCTTGCTGCCGTATTTTTTTCATTTATGGCGCGCCGCAGGCCGCGCCGATTTGTTTCACATCATGGCCAACTCGGGTTGGTCCTGGCATTTATTTGCGGCGCCGGCCATCTGGATCGCCAAGTTGCGCGGACGTGCGGTGGTGGTTAATTATCGAGGGGGCGAAGCGGACGAATTTTTTTCGCGCGCCTTCACCTGGGTCAAGCCCAGCCTTAAGCGGGCAGACGTGATTGTTGTGCCCTCCGGTTTCCTAGAGCAAGTATTCGCTAAGCGCGGCTTCGCCACCCGTATCGTGCCCAACATCGTCAATCTCGAACGCTTCGCCGCTGGCAATGCGGCACGAGCGAACGAACCGCACATTCTCGTCGCACGCAATCTGGAACCTTTATACGACAATGCCAGCGCTTTGCGGGCCTTCGCCATTGTTCGGCAACAGCATCCGGGGGCGCGCATGACGATCGCCGGTACCGGCCCCGATCGCAGTACGTTGGAAGCGCTGACCCAGGAGTTGGGGCTGACCGATGCGGTGACCTTTGCCGGCCGAGTAGAGAATAGCGAGATGCCGGCGCTGTACCAAACGGCGCACATCGCATTAAACCCGAGCCTGGCCGACAACATGCCGATCTCGATATTGGAAGCATTGGCAAGCGGCGTGCCGGTCGTCAGCACCGATGTCGGCGGCGTGCCGTTCCTGGTGGAAGACGGTAAGACCGCGCTGCTGGCGCCGCCACGCGACCCAGAACGGATGGCCGCGGCCATGTTGCGCGTGTTGCAGGATGAGCCGCTACGAGAACGCTTGGCTTATGCCGGGCAGAATCACGCGCGCCGCTTTGCCTGGGAAAACGTGCGGGAGAAACTCTTTTCGGCGTATGCGATAGCGCTAGGCGGGGCAACGTGGGCGAGTACGCCGGAGGCAAGATAAACATGGCCGATCTCCATACCCAGTTGGCCGCATATGTCCTGTTTCCGTCAAAATGTTAATTTTGAGCAAATTGACGGAAACCTATGGGTAACACTTTGTATCTCTTTCTAATTTTTTACTCACCTGAAACCGAGCAGACTCTTGCCGTATTTAGGCATAGCAATGTGCGAGCGATGGGCGAACTTCTCGGGGGTCTGCAAAATGGCTGAGCGCAACGTATGAAAATACATAAATGACAACGGATTTGCTTTATCACTTGTGCGGTAAATCCCCCCACCCCCCCTTTACTAAAGGGGGGCTTTCTAGCCGAAATGCAGCCTCGCGCCCCCCTTTAGTAAAGGGGGGGTGGGGGGATTTAAGCGCCATCCCATTGGTGGACGCTCAATAATGCGCACCCAGCTCATGTCAAACATCATCTACCGTTTGCAAGAGCAACTGCTGCGGCGCCCGACGTTTACTTATTTGCGCGAACTGGAACGCTCGCAATGGCTGTCGCGTCCGGAAATAGAGCAGCTTCAGTTGCAAAAACTGCAAGCGCTGCTGGGCGTGGCGGCACAACATTGCCCTTGGCATGCGGCGCGCATTCAAGCCGCCGGGCTCGACCTCACGCAACCCCTCATGCTTGCCGACTTCCGAAAACTGCCCACCATGGACAAAGCCGAGGCGGCGGCCAATCGCGATCAATTGGTTTGGCGTGACGCGCCGGGCGGGGTGTTTCGCTATAACACGGGCGGGTCGAGCGGCAAACCGTTGATCTTTTTTTACGGCCGGCAACGTCAGGCCTCCGATGCGGCAGGCCGGATGCGCGCCCGCCGTTGGTGGGGTGTAGAGCCGGGTGAGCGTGAAGTGTATTTGTGGGGCGCACCGGTCGAGCTGAATAAAACGGATCGCATCAAAACCTTGCGCGATCGCTTGGTGAATCAGATGGTGCTGAACGCATTCGATATGTCGCCTGTGCAGATGGATGCTTACGTCCAGGTCATTCAGTCTTGGCAACCGCGCTGTCTCTACGGCTATGCAAGTTCGGTGGCCTTGCTGGCTGCACATGCGAAGGAGCGGGGGGTGCACTTCAAGCTGCCCAAGCTGCGGGTGGTGTGCACCACGGGTGAGCCGCTTTTCCCACACCAGCGCGCGCTTATTCAGGAAGTGTTCGGCGTGCCGGTGGCCAATGAATTTGGCAGCCGCGACATCGGCTTCACCGCTCACGAAACGCCGCACGGACAAATGCTGCTGATCAGCGAAAGCATTTTGCTGGAGGTGCTCGACCCGCAAGGCCATCCGGTCAAGCCGGGCGAGGTGGGCGAGGCGGTCATGAGCGGCTTGTGTTCCGAGGCGCAGCCCTTTATTCGTTACCGCACCGGCGACATGGTGCGCATGAGCGAGGCGTCGTGCCGCGATGGACGGGGTCTGCATGTCATCGCTGAAGTGGCGGGCCGCAGCACCGATTTTCTGGTAAAAAGTGACGGTACCATCATGCACGCGCTGGCCGGGATTTATGTGCTGCGCGCCGTGGAAGGCGTGGCCGAGTTCAAGCTGATACAGCACGCGCTGCGCGATGTGGAAGTGCTGGTTGTGCCGAATAAGAATTGGCGCGAAGTATCACTAAGCAAGATCGAGATGGAACTGAAAGAACGTATGGGACAAGATGTGAATATCCGAATTCAACTCGTGGATGATATTGCGCCGGAGGCATCCGGCAAATATCGCTATGTCGTCAGTCATGTAGCCCTTGCCGGCGGCTTGGGCATCGCTACCGCAACCGGCGTCGCTAACTGAGGGGGCCGGGATGAATCTTGCGACGCTGTTAAACCTGCCCTTCCGCTATAAACCCTGGCGGCCACGCCATATGCGCCTCATTCTGGACGATCTGACGCAAGCTGCGGCGCAGGAGCAGCGGCCGCACGCAGCGCATCTTACCGGCGCCATCGACTGGTTATGCCGCGCGCAAGATGTGCGCGAGGGGCAAGCGGATGCGGGCGGCGTGGCCGCCGGGTGGAGTTTTGAGGATGGCTGGCTGCCGAGCTATCCCGAGACCACCGGCTACATCATCGAGACTTTTTTGGCGGCGGCAAAAATCCTCGACCGGACGGAATTGATGCCGCGCGCCCAGCGCATGATCGATTGGGAGCTTTCCATTCAGCAAGCAGATGGGGCTTTCCCTGGGCATTTTGGCGAGCCCGGTAGCCGCCCGGTGATCTTCAATACCGGCCAGATTATGCACGGCATGATCGCCGGCTACACCCAGCTAAATCGCGCTGAATGTTTGGCGGCGGCGGTGCGCGCCGGACACTGGCTCGCCGCGCAGCAAGATGCGGACGGCTGCTGGCGCAAGTTCGAGCACAACGATACGCCGCATGTGTATAACACGCGCGCTACTTGGCCGCTGCTCGCCACCGGATTGTTGGCGGGAGAAAAAGCTTTGGTCGAATCCGCGCGCCGCAACCTGGATTGGGCGTTGACGCAGCAGAAGGAGAGTGGCTGGTTCGCGACCAACGCCTTCGTGGCGGGGCGCGCGCCGTTCACGCATACCATCGCGTATGCGATTCGCGGTTTATTCGAGTCCGGCGTGTTGCTGCAGGAAGAGCGCTATCTTAACGCTGCACTCAAGGCCGCGCGTGAGCTAGCCGCAGTGCAGCGCCCAGACGGCTGGCTGGCTGGCGCCTATGGTGACGGCTGGATCGCCGCCGCCGATTACTGCTGCCTCACCGGCGTCGCGCAGATGAGCTTGAACTGGACGCGGCTTGCGCAGATCACCGGCGATGACAGCTTGCGCACACCGGCGCGCGCCGCGCTGGCGTATCTGAAATCCACCCAGCGCCTGGATGATGCAGACGATGCGGTGCGCGGCGGGATCGCCGGTTCCTCGCCGATCTGGGGCGCCTATTCTCGTTTCGAATACCCTAATTGGGCGGCTAAATTTTTTGCCGATGCCCTGATGATGGATATGGCGGATATCGCCATTCCGCCGCTACCGCAGGTGGCCGCTCATGGCTAAGCTGCGCGTGCTGCTGCTTTGCGGGCGCAGCCCGCGCCATTTGTATGTGGCGAACGCCCTGTGCGAAGCGGCCGATGTGCTGGCGATCGTGCAAGAGACGGGAACCGAATGGTCGGGGAAGAAAATTCTCAGGAAATTCCGTCCCGACAATTTATTGCGCAAGACGTGGCGCTGGCTGCGCGATCGGCGGCGCTATATTGGTAATCAGGAGGGACAATTTTTCTTCGGCGATCAAACGCCGCGACTCGCCCACCCCGAGTTGGTACGTGAAGTGCCGCACATCAACCATCCGGAGGTGCTGCGCCTCGCGCGCGAGATGCAGCCGGACTTGATAGCGGTATTCGGTACCTCGCTGCTGCGTGGGGAACTGCTCAATGAAGGACGCTTGGGCATCGTCAATTTACATGGCGGCCTTTCTCCGGAATACCGCGGCGCCGATTGCACGTTTTGGGCGCTATACAATGGCGAGCCGGAGAAAATCGGCTGCACTTTGCATTACATTAATGCCGGCATCGATACCGGTAAGCTCATTGCGCATATCTGTCCTGCGGTTCAAGCAGACGACGATGAGCTCACGTTGTTTTGGCGCGGCGTCAGGGAAAGCGCAGCGGCCTATGCCGAACTCATGCACCGCTTGGCGCAAGGCGAATGCTTCGGTCAGCCGCAATCGCACCAGGGCCGCCTCTACCAAGTGAAAGACCGCGGACTACGCCATGAGCAATTGGTGGAGCAGAAATTGCGCGCAGGCATGTTGCGCAAACTTGCGTTAAAAACCCGCGTGAATTGGTTTATCGCGCCATCCCATACTGGAAGTGACCAGACTGAAAGTAATAAGACAGGAAGTATCGAATGAGAGATCTTTTCGTTGCCGGGATTGTGTTCGGCATTTTGCCTTTTGCTTTCTCACGCCCTTACATCGGCCTCTATCTCTATTCCTGGCTGAGCTATATGAACCCCCACCGCTTGGCCTGGGGCTTCGCCAGCACCATGCCGTTTGCCTATATCGTCGCCGTGACGACACTCCTTGGTGTGTTGTTCTCCAAAGAACCCAAGCGCATGCCCTGGACACGCGAGATGACGGTTCTCACCTTGTTGATTATATGGATGGTGGTGACGACGTTTTTTGCATTCTTCTCCAACTTGGCATGGGATCAACTGGAGAAAGTGATCAAAATCCAAATCATGATTTTTATCACGCCTTTGGTCATTACCAATCGTGAACGGCTACACGGCTTGGTGTGGATCATCGCATTGTCGCTCGGCTTTTATGGGGTGAAAGGCGGGATTTTTACGATATTGCAGGGCGGGGCGCATCGCGTTCGCGGCCCGGAAGGATCGTTTATCGAAGGCAATAATGAAATCGCTCTGGCGTTGCTGATGACTGTTCCGCTGATGCGCTATTTGCAGTTGAATGAAAAACGTAAGTGGCTGCACCTGGGCTTGGGCGTGGCCATGATTCTGACTACCTTGGCCGCCATCGGTAGCCAATCGCGGGGCGCGCTCGTGGCGGCACTAGCGATGGGGACGATCTTTTGGTTGAAGAGCCGGAATAAATTCTTCTCCGCCATCATGATCGTCGCGGCGGTCGGGCTGGTGGCCGCGATCATGCCGCAGGAATGGTACGACCGCATGTCAACGATCAAGTCGGCAGAGCAAGACACATCAGCCCAAGGCCGGATTAATGCCTGGTGGACGGCATGGAATGTGGCAAAGGATCGCCCGACGGGCGGCGGTTTCGAGATGTTCCAATCCCCGATATTTAAAATATACGCACCAGAACCGGAAAATGTACATGACGTGCATAGCGTGTATTTTGAAATACTGGGCGAGCATGGTTTTTTCGGCCTCGGCCTATGGTTGCTGCTGGCCTTGCTAACTTGGCTGACTGGCTCATGGGTGATCAGAAACGCCAAACGCGATCCGGAAAAGCGATGGGCGGCGGATCTGGCCGCGATGGGGCAGGTGAGCATGATCGGCTATTTTGCGGCCGGCGCATTCCTGGGGCTGGCTTACTTCGATCTTTACTACCATATCCTCATGATCATCATTCTGGCGAAGGTGATTATGCTGCAGGAAGCTAAGGCAGCGCCGCGTGTCGAAGTTGAGGTGGTAGAAAAGCGCGGCGGCGCGAACGGTATGCGCAGGTGAGTGTAATGTAGCCAGCTATGCTGGGGCTCGAAATGTTTCAAGCTGTGCGGCGGTTCATGCCCCCTTTGCAAAGCCGGTGCTGCGCGCCTCGATCACCGCTCAAGGCAGCGGGCTTTCTGTAGCGCCGGCTTCCAGCCGGCATGCAAGCAGGATGCTTGCGTGGTTTACTCAGTGCAGCGTGGGCATAAACTGCTTCAGACGGAAAGCCTGTCTGCCCGCCCTAAGCAACTGAGGTTGGTGCTATTACTGGCGGCTTCAACTTTGCCTTGGTGGCCAGCTTTTTAAACCGCTGGTCGAATGTCACCAGTGCTTTGCAGCCAGTCGAACCGGCATGGTGCAGGGCATCGGCGAAATCAAAACCAAGCTGATAATATTGAAGCGCCAGTTGAATATCAGACTGCCTTTCAAAATTTATATTTCGTACTGACAACAGCCCTTCGAATGATCTTACGATATCGGGCTTGTCCAGTGCATACGCGCCGCGCAACACCCATTCGAGTTCGAGCATCACCGTAAACGGCACGAACAAAGCATTGCCCGTATCAATGAGTGCGGCTGATTAGCTGGCCTGTGCCGGATCGTCATTGATCACCAGCCTTGCCAGAATATTGGTGTCAAGTGCAATCATGGTTTGGTTGCGTATTTGGCAACGTCCATCTCTTCCACAGGAATCGTCCGGCCCGAGTACCCGGAAATGCCGATACAGTCAGCTGCGCATTTGGTTTTTCCGGCATCGACCACCAATGCCCTGAATCCGCCCGCATCAGGCAAAAGATTCAACCGCGTGCCAGGTGTAATTCCCAACAGCCTGCGTATCTCTGCGGGAATAACCAACTGGCCTTTTTCGGACACCGTTACAATCATGATTGACTCCTGAATTTAGCTTGCACGTTTAAACGTCCTCATCACGCCACAATGACTTACTGAGGTAAGTCATGCCTTTTTGCGGGCATTCGGCGGATAACGCTGCGCTGTATAAATCCTAGAAAACACAGTTGTGCAGTCATGACTACGCTTTGAGGCAAGCTTCATCTGGCCGGATCGAATAATTCGATATCCCTTCATGCTGCTGCAGCCACTACTCCAACATCATCAACACCCTGATCATCACGCCTCGACCACCGCTCAGGGCAGCGGGCTTTCTGTAGCGCCGGCTTCCAGCCGGCATGCAAGCAGGATGCTTGCGCCACACTTAGCTGATGCATCGTACCTTGCCCAGAGAAAACAGCGCCTGCCGTGTGTGCGATTCCGGCGCAGTTCATTCCAATTCCGAATAAAAAGTGCATGATTGCCCCCTCTCCCTAGCCCTCTCCCCGCAAGCGGGGCGAGGGGATAATTTTATGCGCTGATTAAAATGGAATTGGAATAAGCGGCGCAAGCCGGCAACGTTATTTGATTTTTCAATCCGAAGTGCGACTATATGTGCATGCAGATTGAATTCGAAGGCGACATCATGGCAACTATGATTATTCGTGGACTGGACGATCAAGCACTGGCCCGGCTTAAAAACCAGGCCGAACAAGAGGGCAGCAGTCTCAACAGCTTGGTGCTGCGTTTATTGCAAGGTACAGGCACTTCAATTCAGCCGGGTGCATTGAAAAAGTTTGACGATCTCGATGCTTTGGCTGGCACTTGGAGCGACGAAGAAGCGCAGGCCTTTGAGCGCAACACGGCTGCTTTTTCTGAGGTTGACTCGTAACCTGTATCAGCCTTCATGCTGTTGCAGCCACTGCTCCAACATCATCAACACCCAGATCATCACGCCATAATACGATGCATGGCCGCCGCGGTGCTGGTCCAGCAGCCGGTCGATGTATGCGGGTTGAACAATGCCGCGCTTGCGCAGCGCGCTGAGGCTGTCGTTTGCCAGCGCCCACAACTCGGGATGCGTCTGCATCCATAGCCCAAACGGCAAACCGAAACCATGCTTGCTTTTGTCGATAATTTCACGCGGCAGAAAATCGCTTAGCGCCTCTTTGAAGAACCAGCGTAATTTTTGGCCTTTCACCTTATATTGATCCGGTAGCTGCGCAGCGAACGCCACCATGCGCTCATCCAGCAAGGGATAGCGCACTTCAACCCCCGCCAATTCGCACATGCGATTGACCTTGCGTAAATCGTTATCGGCGAGTGTCTGCTTCCAATCCAAATGCAACATACGGTTCACTGTCGAATCGGACCGGGTGCGCGAATACACCTCGCGCATAATCGTCAGCGGCGATTCAGGGTCCACCGTGCTTAAAAATTCCGGTGTGAAAATCGTATCCAGCGCTACGCTATGCAGGATGTTATAGGCCTCCAGGCGCTCCGGTAGCGGCACGCGTGCTTGCCGCACGTAGCTGGCCACTTTGCTGAGTGGCGGCACGCGCGGTAAGCGCGCTGCCAGCGGCTCGATCAAGCTCTGGCGCAACAGTGCGGGGATGTAGCCATAAGCCTCGAAAACTTTTTGCGTGGCATAGCGCGTATTGCCGCCGAAAATTTCATCGCCGCCATCGCCGGCCAGCAGGGCGTCGATGCCCGCTTCCTTCGCCTTCAAGGCGCAGAAATAAGTCGGCACTGCGGAAGCATTGCCGAACGGCTCATCGTAAGCGGCGGCGATCAGCGGAATGGCCGCCACCACGTCATCCGGCGTGACGTAATATTCGTGTGGGTGCGTGCCGAATTGCTTAACGGCAATGCGCGCATATTCCATCTCGTCAAAACCGTCGGCTTTGAAACCGATGGAGAAAGTCTCCGCAGGTTTGCCGCTGACTTGGGTCAACATACCGGCGATCGTGGAGCTATCCGTGCCGCCCGAGAGAAAGGCGCCGGTATGGTGTTGATCGAGGGCGCTGCCAACACTGTCGCGCAATATCTGCTTGAGGGTTTGCCGAGACTGATCAAAGTTTGGGGCGTGCGGTGCAAGCCAATCCGCCTCCCAATAAAAGCCGCGCTCCTGTTGGCCGTTGCGGTGCAGCAAATATTGCGCGGGAAGCAGTTTCTCCACGCCTGCGTAGATGGTGCCTGGCGCGGGCACCATGTGGTGGTAAAGAAAATTAAAAATCCCTTGCGAGCTAATGTGGCGCCCAATCGCGGGGTGAGCCGTTACGCTATCGCAAGTGCTGCCGAACACCAAGCCGGACGCATGGGGCGCAAAGCACAAACGCTGGATGCCCAGCCGGTCGATCGCCAACAGCGCCATGCCCGAGGCGGGCTCCAGAATAGCAATGGCAAATGGCCCATGCAGATGCGCGAGGCAATCCTTACCCCAGCGGCGGTAGGCGGCATGTAGGGCCACGGCGGGTGAACGTTCTTGCGCTAAGCGCGCAAGTGCAGCGTCATCCCAACTCACGCGGCCGTCGATTGCGGCAAGCAACCCTTCTGCTTCATGGCAGCTTGCTAGACCGAAGGGCGAGTAAGCGCCCAGGGCATAAGCGGTGCTGCTTAGATTTTGTGCTGGCTCGGCTGAGCCCAGCGGGGCCATCATCTTGCCAAGCAAAGCGCTTGGATTGCTATCTTGACCGATTGGGCCAAGCCAGCCGCAAAGACCTGTCATGTATTACTCCCTATGGGGGTCGTTTCAGAAAACGGAAAAATCGTTCGCTGCGGTTTAACCAAAGCAGCCATTCCTGACTACGGTAGGGGCGAGGCATGCCTCGCCCGATGTAAAAAGCGGGCCGGGCATGCCCGGCCCCTACAATATTTCTTCGTGACGTAAATTTGTCATCATTTATGCAAAGCCCAATAGGCCGGGGATCTGACCGCAAGGCTTAGTCGTCGTAGTGGAAACGGCAAGCGATAATCACCAGCTCAGCGTCGGTTGCCCGGTACACCAGCCGGTTCGCGTCATCGATGCGCCGGGACCAGTAGCCGGATAATTCGCCACGCAGCGGTTCGGGTTTGCCAATCCCAGCGAACGGATCGCGTGCGGCGGCAGTAATCAGTAAGTTAAGCCGCTTGAGCGTCTTTTTATCCTGATCTTGCCAGTACAGATAAGCGTCCCACGCATCGGGCACAAAGCGAATGGCGCGCATGCTTAATCAGCGGAGAGTAGTTGACGATCTTGCGCCTGTCCGGCTTTATCTTGTGCAATTGCCCGAGCCAATGCAGCCGCATTCGCCGGATTACTCGTCAGGTGCAACGTCTCCATGATGCTGTTGTAGCTGTCCAGCGACATCACCACTGCATCACCTTCCGCATCGCGGCGGCTGATAATAGTTACGTCCGCGTCTTGGACTACGTCATCTAATATAGATTTGAGCGCATTGCGTGCATGGGAATAGGTAACGACTTTCATACTTGCCTCACTTGTGCATTAAGTTGTACAAGTCTAGCTGGAGAGTGCGTTCAATGCAAGTCGAAGTTCATAACTTGCCTATCCGGTTTGTTGCCAAATTGGAAAACGTAGGTTGGGCTGAGCGGTTTTATCGCGAAGCCAAACAAACCAAAAACATCAACACCGTTGTTTTGAGTGAGGATTGGGTCTGTTGGGCTTCGTGCCTCAGCCCAACCTACATTCTTTGGCAACAAACCGGATAGGCAGGGTTCATAAGCCGCCACCTAAATTCATTTATAAAAACGGCACTTCAGCGTTGAATCGGCCGTGTCGTGCGTTTGCCATGCCGCAACTGCGTCCGGCGAACTCAATGCGCCCATCTTGAGTGGGGTTTAGACACGTGCGGCTTGCGCCATGGTATCCAAGGTTGCGGCAGCCTCAACATTTGCCGCGCCGCCTATCCAACCAAGCAATCCAGCCATCTGAGTGTATTTCCCTTGTTTACATCTGCGATAATCTTAACCTTATTCCCTGCTAAGGATTTTTTGCGATTGGGGGAATATCGGCTTCGGCTAAGGAGCCTCTGCAAAAGCTCCTTTGGCGTCATGCCGGCGCAAGCCGGCATCCAGTTGGTGTTTTAATATGCCGCGACTTTTAAAACCTTGGATTCCGGCTTTTGCCGGAATGACGGGCTACTTCAGAGGCTCCCTAACTCGAAAGCGTGAAAAGGATACCGGATTTGAAAGATTTCTGGCTTAAAGTTGATAAAACCCTGCGTCATCACGGTCAACAGGTGCTGCGCTCCCTGCGCGGCATCTGGTGGGATGTGGCGCACACACCGGCGCACAAGCCCGTCATCATCGTCGGCTGTAGCCGTGCCGGTACCACCGTCGTGTACAAGACTTTTTCCGCATCCTCCGCCATTGGTTCGCTGAACCGCGAAACGCATGATTTTTGGGTGGATCTGCACCCGCTCTCCAATAAACACTGGGATACCCACGGCCTGGCTGCGGACGATGCCAGTGCCGCCGACCGCGACTACGTATCGCGCTATTTTTACGCCTGGACCGGGCAATCCCGCTTCGTGGACAAAAACAATCAGAATGGACTGTGCGTGCCCTACTTGCATGCACTGTTCCCGGATGCCCACTTCGTTTTCGTCAAGCGCAGCCCCGGCGATAATCTCAACTCTCTGATCGAAGGGTGGGGCAAGCCCGGTGAGTTTGCGACCTGGTCGGACTCATTGCCGGAAAAGGTCGCAGTAGAAAACGGGCGCTATACCCAATGGTGTTTTTTTCTTGCCGAAGGCTGGCGCGACTACATCAACGCGCCGGTGGAAGAGGTGTGTGCATTCCAATACAACGCCATCAACCAAGCCATCCTCGACGCCAAGCGTGCTATCCCCGCTGCGCAGTGGAGCGAAGTGTTCTACGAAGACCTGGTGCGAAACCCGGTGGCGAGTTTCCGCACGCTGTTCGAGGCCAGCGGTCTGCCCTTTGACGCAAACATGCTAGCACACTGCTAGAACGTGCTGGACACGCCCTATAACGCCTTCTCGGAGATTCGCCTGGATAAGTGGAAGGACGGCCGCAACCGCGAGAAAGTAGAGCGCGTGCTGCCCAAGGTCGCCGCAGTGGCGAGTGCTATGGGTTACTCGAGTGATGGAGATTTACCTAAATAATGACAGTCCAATGTTTCGGCACGCGCCGGCTAAATCCCCCTAGCCCCCTTTGGAAAAGGGGGAACCTTCTAATCGGTGCGCACTGTAAATTCCCCCTTTGTAAAAGGGGGCTAGGGGGATTTAAAAAACGGTTGAAGCGAATCTGTCTTCTGCATTTATTTAGTGCGCAATAAAGCATCGGCATGCTCGGCTACATTATCTTTTTCCTATTGTTGGTTTGGTGCGGTCTGCTTGGTTTTTACGCCAGCGATTTGCGCCGTCGTTGGCGCGAGCCGGTGTTGCGTTATCCCGTGCTGGTAATCGAAAGCGATGACTGGGGCGCCGGGCCGCTGGAACAAGCACAAGCGCTCGATGCCCTGCGCCAGATACTGCAAGGCCACCGCGATCAAATGGGGCGTCATCCGGTGATGACCGTGGGCGTGATTCTCGGCATCGTCGATCGTGCGGCCATGGCCGCCGCAAGCCCTTCTGACTATGTCCGCCTTACCCTCGATGACGCGCGTCAGGCCACCGTGCTGACCGCCCTGCGCGCAGGAATCAAGGACGGCGTAATGGCTCCCCAGTTGCATGGCCTGGAGCACTACTGGCCCCCCGCCTTGATGGCGGCGGCGGAAAAGGATGGGCAGGTGGCGGCGTGGCTGGTTGGCGATGGGATGGCGCGTAGCGAAGACTTGCCTTCTCATCTGCAAAGCCGCTGGACAAACGCCGCCGCACTGCCGTCGCGGCCGATTCCGGAAGTGGAAATCAATCAAGCGGCGGCGCAAGAAACTGAAATATATGCGCAGATTTTTGGCGTGGCGCCTACCGTCGCGGTGCCCACTACCTTCGTCTGGAATGATGCCGTGGAGCGCGCCTGGGCCACTCATGGCGTGGCCTGCATCGTCACCCCCGGTACCCGGCACGAAAACCGTGACCGGCAAGGCCGCCCAAGCGGCGACGGCAGAACGATACTTAACGGCGAACATGGGTCGAGTGGCGTACTGTATCTGGTGCGTGACAACTATTTCGAACCCGCCTTGGGGCACCGCGCCGAAAATGGGCTGGCTGCCCTGGCCCGGCAAACCGCGCTCGGACGACCGACGCTGCTGGAGACCCATCGCTTCAATGTTCTGTGCGCCCCGACTCAGTCGGAGGTGGCGCTGGGCGAGTTAAACCGGCTACTAGCGGAGGCATGCGCGCGGTATCCAACGTTACGCTTCTTGGCCACCCAGAATATCGCAGAGGCGATGGCGCGCGATGACCGGGAGCTGCTCGAAACCGAACTT
>JACRIU010000073.1 GCA_016235775.1 Hydrogenophilales bacterium | reverse complement strand
GCGGCCGCCGCGTCCGCGGTCGGCGTCGTGCAACAGGTCAAACCGGAAGAGGGCAAGGTCAAGATCAGTCACGAGCCCATCGCGGCGCTCGGCTGGCCGGCGATGACCATGACCTTCCGCGTCAAGGATAAGGCAGTGTTGGAAGGTATCGCCGCCGGCGACAAGGTGCGCTTCGATCTGGAGAAGGGCGCCACGGGACTGGTGATCATGCGCATGGAAAAGGCGGCCAAGTGAAGCCGCAATCGCGCCTGGTCTTGCGACAGGACGAACGACCGGAGGAAGCAGGGCTTCCTTTTCAAGGAGTCTTGAAGGAGAACCGGATCCGGGATCTGGTGAATTTCATCCAGAGCCTCGCCCGGCCTAAGGAAAACTCTCAGCCGGGAGCGGGCCATCCGCACCATCATCCGCGTTGAGCGGCTGCAGCCGGAAGCCCCAGGGGCCCGGCCGGTTTTGGCGTCAAGGCGGCGAAATGATTTTCTTTGCGCCGGGCAACAATTATCATTAGAGCTACGGCCGACGGGAATACCGATTCCAAGGGCATGAAACAAATTGCAATGGTGATGGCAGCAGCGCTGCTGGTCGGCGCCTGCGGCAAAAAGGAGCCGGAGGCGCCGCCCGCCAAGGATCAGGCCGACCGGCTGTCTTCCACGGAAAGCCTGTTCCGCGGCGTGCGCCTGTATCATGAGCACTGCGCCCAGTGTCACGGGCCGGAGGCGCAGGGACATCCGGACTGGCGGAATCCCCAGGTGGCGGCGGCCCCGCCGCTCAACGGCACCGGCAACGAGTGGAAACGACGCAAGCAGGACATGCTCGCGATCATCCACATCGGCGCCAAGCGCAACGGCGAACCGGTGATGCCGGCCTGGAACGGCCGGCTGAGCGATCAGGATATCGAGGACATCATTGCGTGGTTTCAGGCGCTGTGGCCGCCGGACGTATATGATCGCTGGCGCAAGGCCAATGCGCAGTCGACTTTGCCGAAGGGCTGAGCGCGGCCGGTTTCCGGTCTGGATTGTTTCAAAAAACATAAGGAGACCCTAATGGGTATTGCCGTCTGGATCATCGTCATTCTGGTCATCGCCGCACTCATCAAGTATCTGCTGAAAGATTCCGACAAGAAGTAGGAGGCAGCATGTATGGATTCAACATCATGAAGATTAACGTCGGATTCATGGACCCGATTGCGGTGCTCAGGCTTACCGACAATCCCGCGATCACGGAGCTGGCCAGGGAAGTTCGCGGCCGGCTCGAGCGCGTGCGCGACCTTCTACGCGGCTAGCGCCCCACTTTTTTGTGTTCCATGATGCTCTGAAACGCCTGCTGCACTGGGCGCTACTGGCGCTCATCCTGCATGGTCTGTGGGAGGCGGCGCAGCTTCCCCTTTATACATTGTGGGCAGACTCAAGCTGCCGGCGCATCCTTTCTTACCTGTTTCACTGTATTGCGGGCGATGTACTGATTGCCATGGGCGCCTATCTAATAACGGCTACGATATTCAGGAATATTGACTGGCCGTGGCGCGATGTCTGGCGCGGCGGCGCAGTTATGATCGTTCTTGGTCTTGTCTATACCGTTTTCAGCGAGTGGTATAACGTATATCAGTTGCGCGCGTGGAGCTACGCGGCCTCCATGCCGCTGGTGATGGGAATCGGACTGGTGCCGCTCATGCAATGGCTCGTGGTGCCGATTCTCATGATTGTGATTTTCCGCCGCCGGCGTTGACGATCCCCGCTGTGCCAGCCTGGCAGCGAAAAGACTGACACCGTGTGGCGCCGCGGTGTCGTGAGGGTATCTCCGATCAAGACGCGGAACCTTGAAGGTTGATGCCTATCAAAGAATGTATGCGGCGGTCTTGCAAGCTTCACGCTTGCGATTTCCGGTGACCTGATTGATGTCCAGAGAAGACCATGAACAGAACCGTTGAGACACGATACCGGGTTAAAGGAATGAAATGCAGTGGCTGCATCGCCAAGGCAACCGAGGCGCTGTCCAAACTGCCCGATTACGTCAGCGCGGAATTCGACCTCGAGAGCGGCACCGCCGTGGTGAAGGGCGGCGTGGATCCTCAGACCGTCGTCAATGCCCTGACCAAGGCGGGTTACCCCGCTGAAGCGGATGAGGGCTGACGCGCCCGGAACATCTTCGGCCGCGGAATTGAAGGTTGATGCTCACGAGGTTTTGGCGAAATTTCACCGGTTCGGCGCTTGCGTGATGTCATGAGCGATTCTATTTAAGGTGTATCTTGCCGGAGGCGCGTGACCCGCAAAAAAATGCCACGCGGGGGCAAGGATTTTCTGTATAGTTTTGCGATGGACGAATGACGTTTTGATCTGTATCAAAGTTTGCCGTGCGGTATGTGTATAGCTTGATTCAAGTTTTTCATCCAGGCCGACCGTTCAACTGTAGGGTGGCTGTTCATTGAGGAACCGCCGATGCCGCTAAGCGTGATGCGAATAGGCACCGAGAGGCGGAGGATGCCCATCACCTCCCGGTTGCTTGCGGCTTGGCTGTCGCTGTCACTGGTTCTGACTCTGACCCCGTGCTGCAAGGTCTTCGCTGATGCCGTTGCGCCGCACACACCCAATACGGTGCTCGATCACGAGCATGACGGGCCTGACGGCGCGCTGCACTCACCGGGGTCGAACGACTTTCATGATCCGTGCACGAAATGGCTGGATCATGCCGACTACACGCTAAACTCATTGCATGTCGCCGTGACATCGGGATCTGATCCGCACCGGGACATTCCCGTCGCGCCACGGTTGTCGTTGATGCCCCACGCCGGGACCATGGTGACGGCGCGACTTTCGCATCATCCCCCGCCGGACCCGGCGTTGCCCCTGTACCTCCGCTTCGAGCACCTGCTGCTCTAGATACCTTTCCCAGCCGGCGTCGCGGCGTGACCCGGGGTGGCGTGATATCCCCCGTGTGATCGGCCGTTCGGCTCCGTCTCTCTTTCCGTATTGTTCCTGTTGTTCTTGGCGATCGGTGTGTCCATGGGCACGTCGCCAAACCTTAAGACAGAATCACTTAAATGATGCAAAGGAGATCTAAATATGAAAACTTCGATACTCACTGCTGTAATCACTTCCGCGGTGTTATGCGCCCAGGGGGCGTACGCGGACGAAACCCACCATCCCGACAAGAAGGAAGCGCCGGCGAAATCTGCGCCGACCAAGGACACGAAGGCAACCGTGCGCAAGGAGATGCCGTCACCACAGATGCAGGAAAACCTGATGAAGATGCACGATCTCATGCACAAAATTCATGACACGAAGGACCCCAAGGAGCGGGAAAAGCTCATGCAGGAACACATGCAGATGATGCAGGAGCACATGAAAATGATGCATGGCATGATGGACAGCCAAGGCGGCGGGATGATGGGCCATGGCATGATGGGTGGTGATGGAAAAGACGGCATGAAGGGCGCGCCGGCCGGCAAGTAACAGACTGACAGGCGCATCGCAAAACTCGCCCGCGCTGCGGGCATTCGCAGAACCGGTCGCAGGAGGCGGATCATGAAAGGCTCTCAATGGAAAGTGCAGGCATTTTCGTTGGCAACGACGCTGGGCGTGGCGTATGTTTTTTGCGCTATCTTCGATGCGCTGTTCCCGCCGTTCGGCCTGATTCGCTGGCTGTCCCCGGCCAGCCCCTGGCCGATCTCCGGCAGTCTGGGGGGTTACGTCATCGGGTTCGTGCTGTTCACCGCCGCGGGTTTTTTGCTCGGCGCGCTCCATGGCCTCGCTTGGGGATTCTGGAGCAAGCGACTGAAATGAGGTGACATCATGGATCTGGATATTCTGAAGAACGTCGGATGGCTTCTGCTCTGGGGCGGGCTGTTTTTCGTGATGATGCGTTACGGTTGCGGCGCGCACGTCACGGGCGGGCACGGCGGCCACGGAAGACACGGTGGGCATGGCGGTGGTGAGACGGCGGCGGGCGGCAAAGCACGCGATCCGGTCTGCGGCATGGAAGTGGACCCGCACACCGCCGTATCGACCATGCACCAGGGCCGGACTTTTTATTTCTGTTCCGCCTCCTGCCGCGAACGTTTTACCAAGGCGCCGGATGATTACATGGGCTCATCAATACCGGGAGGACATCATCATGGCTAGGCTGGATTGGCGCGTGGTCGGATTGGCGATGGGCTCGTTCCTGTCCGTCAGTTATATCGTCTGCGTGATCGGCGACCTGGTGTTCGAGCATCGCATGTACGAAGTATGGCTCAAGCTGCTTCCGGGTTTCACCTGGATCAGCTGGCCCAGCTTCTTTCTGGGGCTGATCGAGACATTTGCGTACGGAATCTATTTCGGTCTGGTGTTCGTGCCGCTGTACAATTTTTTTCTTGATCGCATCGTGACCAAGAAACGAGACTACCCATGGACAGGCTGATAGGTACGGCACCGGCCGGGGTTCCGGTGAACGTGAGAAGGCCCGGAAAAATGCGCCGCCATCGGAGACGCCACCATGGCTGAATCGCCGCGCATCGGTGTGGTGTTGAGCTCCGGCGGCATACGCGGCGTTTATGCGCATACCGGTTTTCTGCTGGCGCTCGCGCGGTTGGAGATTCCCATTGCCGCGGCTGCCGGTTGCAGCGCCGGCGCCGTGGTGGGCGGCATCGCCGCAAGCGGCGCCGATCTGCACGCCTGGTCGGATGCGCTGGCGCGCGTGGACCGCCGGCGTTTCTGGACGCCGGATTCACTGGCGTATTTTCTCTGGCAGGTCGTGGTGCGCCGGGGCCGCGGCTATACGGGTGTGTCCGGCGCCGAGGCGCCGATGGAATTTTGCCGCAGCCAGCTGGCGGTTCAGACCTTCGAGGAATGCCGTTACCCGTTTCACGTCCTGGCCGTGAGCCTGGGACAGGGACGCAAGGTGATGTTTTCGCACGGCGAGCTTGCGCCGCGCATGGTGGCAAGCGCCGCCATGCCGCTGCTGTACCGCCCGGTGGAGATCGACGGCGATTGGTACTGCGACGGCGCGCTCGTGGATCTCGCGCCGATGGATGCCATCTGCTGCAAACACGGCCTGGACGTGCTCATCATTCACCACGTCGCCACGCGGTACGCGGATATGCGGCGTATCTTTCAGAGCCGCTGGTCCATGCTGGGAATTCTGGAACGGCTGCTCCTGCGTCAGCGGCCGTGGTATCTGTCCGAGGAGCGGCTGACGTTTAACCGCTGTCCCTGTCATTGCGGGGCTGCGGTGGTGGCGATCGAACCATCGTTGCCGGAGCTGCCCTGGCCGGTGACCGAAGGCGGCCCGCAGGTGCAGGCGGCGGCCATGGAGCAGACCGAGCTGCTGCTGTGGCCCTATCGGGAGGCGCTGCTGAGCGATCCGCGCGGCCGGTTGCCGGCGCCGCGAAACGAAGGCGATGGCTTACCCGATACGAAAGCGCCGGCATGCAGCGGGTGACGGACAAACGGTTTTATAGATACGTCCCGCCGCAGTACAACGGAGAAAGGAGCAAAGATGACGAAGCATTATCAAAAAGGAGACGCCGGAGCCGCCATGCTCATCGTCATGGTGGTCCTGATGATCGGATTTTTCTGGCACGGCGGCATGGGACATGGCGGCGATCGCGGTGGTCACATGTCTGCCGCCGGTGCAGCGGCGAAATCGCCGCTCGATCTGCTGGACGAGACCTACGCGCGCGGCGAGATCGGCCGCGAAGAGTATCTGCGAAGACGCGAGGATTTGCTGAAGCGCTGACGCATAGCTGAGTCGGCGATTTCTCAAAAGACAAGGAGCGACGATGGCAACCGATCCGGTATGCGGCATGAATGTCGAGGAGCAATCGGCGGCTGGCAAGCTGACGCATGAAGGAACGGTCTATTATTTCTGTTCCGCCGACTGCCTCGGCAAGTTTAAGGCCAATCCCGCCGCCTATGTGCAAGCGGGCACGGCGGTTGTTCCTTTGAAAATGGCCGTGGGTCAGAGCCACGACGCACAGGGAAGTGCTAGTGCCGCGGGAGACAGGATGTCGGGAGCGGCTGTAAACGCGCCGGGTATGACGGCTGCCGCGCCGAAGCTGAAATCCGCCAAGGAACTCGCCAAGGACCCGATCTGCGGCATGGTGGTGGAGAAGAGCAAGGCGCTCAAGACCGAACGCGCCGGCCGCGCGTATTATTTCTGCAGCGCGGGCTGTCAGCGCACTTTCGAATCGCCCGAACAGGAACTCAAGTCCATGCGCACGCGCGTGGCGGTCGCGCTCACCGGCGTG
>JACRIU010000066.1 GCA_016235775.1 Hydrogenophilales bacterium | reverse complement strand
TGCGCGTCTCGACCTCGCTCGGCGCCATGCCCGGGGCCTTGGCAATCACCTGCACCTGCGGGCTGGTGATGTCGGGGAAGGCGTCGATCGGCAATGTGCGGAAACCCCATAGTCCCGCGGCCACGAGTGCGGCGGCAGCGAGCAGCAACATGAGCCGTTGGGTGAGCGAAAAACGGATAAGTGAGGCGATCATGGTGTGTTCTCCGGCTGGATGAGTGCGACGCCGGCGGCGAGGCGTAGCTCCGCCGCCTCTTGCCAAGCCTCTTGCAGCAGTTCGCGGTAGCGAACCTCGGCGTCGAAATAAGTGTTGTAGCCGTCCAGCAGCGCTAGAATGTTTTGCTCGCCGGTCTCGAAACCGCGGCGCGCGAGATCCAGCATCTGGCGCGCCGGTCCGAGCAGGCGCTCGCGGTAACGCTCCGCCTGTTCGATCAGGTGGCCCAAGTGCAATCGACCCTGGCGCAGACGCGCATCGAGATCGCGCCGCACAATGGTGCGGCGTTCACGCGCTTGATCGGTCTCAGCCTGGGCGCGCGCCACGCCACCGGAGTTGAGATTCCACAGCGGCACCTGCACGCTCAACATCACGCCGTTGTAATCACGTCGCGCCCCGTTGAGGAAATCGCGCTCGCGGAAGACACCGAGTGTCGGATCGGCAAAGCGGCTGGCGCGCGCCACGTCGATTCCCGCGCGCGCAGCTTCGATGTCCTGGTCGTTGGCCACGAGCGCCGGATGAGCGTCGAGGCCCTTGAGCAATTCATCCAGTGGTGGCGGCGGAGAGGCCGGAGCGAGGGGCGTGGTCTGCGGTGTGGCTTCCGGCCCGATTGCCAACAGCGCGCGAAACTGTGCCGCGGCCTCGCTGTACTTTCCTTCGGCGGAGGCGGCCTCTTGTTCCGCTGCTTCGCGCAGAATGGCGAGCCGCGCGCGTTCCAGCGGCGTGAGGTAGCGCACCACACGGTCACGGCGGCGCGCGGTCGCGGATTCGAGACCCTCGACGAACGCGACACGCTGCCCGGCAAGATTCAACCGCGCCTCGGCGAGCTGCAGCGCATGGAACGCGCGCGCCGCCTCCGTCTCGCGCACCAGGCGCGCATGACGCAAGCGTTCGCGCGCGGCGGCAAGCTGCCCCTCGGCCTGACGACGCTGGGAGGCAAGGCGCGTGAGCGGCAGCGGCTGTGTGATCGCGACCTGTGTGAGGTCGGTCCCGCCGCCACCATCTTCGACTCCGAGTTTCTGGTCGGCACGCAGGCCGATGGAGGGGTTGGGCCAAGCGCCGGCCTGCTTCAGCGCGCCTTCGCGCGCCGCCACCTCGGCGTCGGCGGCGCGTGTTTCCGGCGCGACTTCAAGCACGCGCCGCGCGGCCGATTCCAGCGTCCAGGCAGCGGTGTCGGCGGAGGCGCCGACGGCAAGCGCGCCCACGAGAAAAATCCCGGCGGACGCCAATGAAAAAATTTTGCAGGACATTTTGATACCCCTTCTCTTCGCGCATTCCGTGGAAATGCGCGAAGCAGACATTCATGCGCGTATGATGCACAAGCCGGCTATAGCGCGGCTTGCTTGAATACAGACAGAGGAAATATCAACGCGGTGGGGCGTGCCCGGGGGGTATCAGCCAGTGATGATGGAATAGAGGTAAACAGGTTTTCCAAAATGGAGGGTGACGATAGTGCGTTGCGGAAAGCAACAGAAAAAACACCGTTGTCGCCAACGCACAGAATGCCAACGTAGAGAAAATGGTTTTGAGGAGCGCCGGCAACAGCGAGTCCCGGTCCAGGCTCGATGAATTACTGTCGTCCGTGCTGGTGAACGCGCTTTCAACATGAATCGGCGTGGCGTGCGCAGGATCATCGCCGTCCAGCGCGTGCGTGCACACGCGCAAGCCCTGCCCGAACAGGAGCGCAAACACGATCCAGAAAATCAGTGACCGGCGTCGCGCGGTTTGACGGACTTGTCGAAATAGCATGCCCGCTAGTTTAGGAGAGTTGAGAATTCGGTACAAGTCCAAGAGAAATATTGTTAAATGTAAGGATTGGCCGGCCCGGAAACCGATTATTCCCTGCTTGGTGGTGTCACGCTCCGGTTTCGATCAACCGAGCGTGAATACAAAGTAGGCAATCGCAGCCGCCACAGCGCCCCAGAATACCAGCGTGGCCAATGACCCGCTCTGTCTTAGCCGTTTTGCGAACATGGCGGGGTTCCCGGCTTCCAGTTCCGCGGCCAGCTTATCCACGGCGTCCTTCGAGTCCTTGAGATCCTTTCCGGTGACCGTGCGGTAAAGTTTTATCGCCTCGATTTTATTGCCCGCATAAATGGCATTGTGGATTAATGCAAGCTGCTCGGAGGTTGGCTCACTCGCCATGGCTGTTCCTTTTACGCAGGTGTCAGTTCAGTCGCTGCCGCGAGCGTGGCGCCCATCAGCCCCACATTCGGATTCATGACCACCTGCACAGGCACTGCCGCAAGAAGCGGAGCCATGCGGCCTTTTTTCAAAAAGGCGCGCATGAACGTTCCGTCGGTCAGCTTGTGAATGATCTTCGGCGCGATCCCGCCGGCGACATAAACCCCGCCGGTGGCCCCGGCGGATAGCGCCAGGTTCCCCGCCTGCGCACCATAGATGCAGAGAAAAAGATCCAACGCCTGGACCGCTAGTGCGTCGGCGCCGGACAAAACCAGCTCGGAAATCGCGGCGGCCGGATCGGCGGCATTTCGCGGGTCCGTATGCAGCGGTGCATACTTCGCTTCCTGTTCGCGCAAGTAGCTGTAGATCAGCACAAGACCCGACCCCGAAACAAGGCGCTCATAAGAGATGTGCTCGAATTGCTGCCGCAGGTAATGCCATAAACCAACCTGCAAACCATCCGTGGGCGCAAAATCCGTATGCCCGCCTTCGGTGGCAATGGCTTCATAGTGATCGTGCTGCCAGACAAGTATCCCCTGTCCCAAGCCCGTGCCCGCGCCGATGACCGCGCGTGGCGCGCGTGGCTGTGCCGAGCCTTCCTGCAACGTCACCAAATCCTCGCCGGTCAGGGTTTCTATACCGTAACCCACCGCCTGAAAATCATTGATCAGCCGCACCGCGGGGAGGCTGAACTCGCGCGCCAGTGCCGCGCTGTCTACCTCCCATGGAAGATTGGTTACCTTTGCGATCTGACAAGGCCCAACCTCTGTCACCGGACCGGCAATGCCAAAACAGGCGGCATCGATGGCCGAATCACGGTGCAGCGATTTCAGGAATTCCTGAACGATCGGCGATAAACCGGAAAATGCACTGCTCTCGTAGCGCTGCTCTTTGACCACCCGGCAGCTGCCTGCGCCGACGTGCGCAAGCCGAAGCAACACCTTCGTCCCGCCTATGTCGCCTGCCAGCACATGCATTGCTTTATCGTCCACGCCTGCGTCCGTGCATCACATTGTTATCCGGATAGGAGGATTGTTATACTACCAAGGATCAAGCCGGGGTGGCGGAACTGGTAGACGCGCCAGACTCAAAATCTGGTGGTGGAAACACCGTGTCGGTTCGATTCCGACCCTCGGTACCATAAAATCAAGGGGCTACAGAAATGTGGCCCCTTTGTTTTTTTCTAAACGGCACTATCGCGGATTGTTTCGGACTTCTGTGAGAAGGCGGCATGGCTGGGGCTGCGCCAGGCACAGGGTGATATCCATAAGGATTATCCGTTCTTGATGCTGTATTTACCAACCCTTAACCGATCCCAATCCTGCAGCAGTTCGGTGAACATCTCCACGGTGAGCGGCTTGCTGCAATAATAGCCCTGTGTGATGTCGCAGCCATGGCGGCGCAGGAACTCCAGTTGTTCGTGTTTCTCCACGCCTTCGGCGATGACCTTGATGTTGAGCACGCTGGCCATGGCGATGATGGCCTGGACGAGGCCCGCGCCGAAGAGATCCGTGGCGATGTCGCGCACGAAGGAACGATCGATCTTCAGGTAATCGATCGGGAAATGCTTGAGATAGGAGAGCGAAGAATAGCCGGTGCCGAAGTCATCCAGCGAAAATGTTACTCCAGTCTGCTTAAGCTCCTTCAGAATCCTGACAGCCAGATCCATGTCGTGCATGAGCACGCTCTCCGTCAACTCCAGGTCGAGATGCCGCGCCCCCAGCCCGGCGGCATCGAGCGCCTGTTGGACGGCGACGATCAGGTTTTTGTCACGCAACTGTTTGCTCGACAGGTTGACCGCCACCTGCAGGGCCGGGAAACCCTTGTCGTGCCAGATCCTGGTCTGGGCGCAGGCGGTCTTCAGAACCCACTCGCCGATGGGGATGATCAGGCCGGTCTCCTCGGCCAGTGGAATGAAGTCCAGGGGCGGAATCAATCCGTGCTCGGGATGCTGCCAGCGCAACAGCGCCTCCATGCCCATGATCTGGCCGGTCTTTACGTCCACGAGCGGCTGGTAGTGCAGGATAAATTCCTGCCGCTCCAGTGCCTGCCGCAGCCCGGTTTCCAGCTCCAGCCGCCGCGCGGCCCGGATGTTGAGTTCCGGAGTGTAGAACCGGAACGTATTGCCGCCCAGATCCTTGGCGTGATACATGGCGACATCGGCGTCTTTTAGCAGGTTCTCGATGCTCTTGTCGTCAAGCGGATAAAGGGTAATGCCGATGCTGGGGCTGATAAAAAGATCGCGGCCGCCAATGCGGAACGGGGGGATGAATTGGTCCAGAATTTTCTGCGCCACGCGGGTCACGTCGTCCACATGCGCCACGTTGGCGAGGAGGATGGTGAACTCATCCCCTCCCAGACGGGAGACGGTATCGCCGGGGCGCAGGCAAATCGTCAGGCGTTCGGCCACGGCTTTCAGCAGCGAGTCGCCGGTATCGTGCCCCAGGGTATCGTTGATGTTCTTGAAGCGGTCAAGATCGAGGAACAGCACCGCCACCAGGCGCTCGCGCTGGTGGGCTTCGCGCATGGCCAGCGCCATGCGATCCTGCAACAGAAGACGGTTCGGCAGGTTGGTCAGAAGATCATGGTGCGCAAGATGATGCAAGCGCTCCTCCGATTGCTGGCGCTCGGTGATATCCTGGATGATGGCGACGAATACCGGCGTGGATTCGGTTTGGGACAACTGTAGCCGCACTTCCACGGGGTACAGCTTGCCGTCCTTGCACCGGTGCACGGTCTCGAAGATGAGTACTTGCGTTTCACCGCGCCGCAGCGGCGCGACGAAAGCCTCGAAACTCTCCTTGGTGAATTCGGGCTTGAAGTCGAGCGGTGTGAGCGTCTTGAACTCCTCCATGGTGTAACCCAGATTCCGTTGCGCGCCCTGATTGACCTGCACAAAGTGCAGCGTGGCGGCATCGAAGACATAGATTTCATTGGAGGAATCGTCGAGAATTTTTCCCAGGCGCGCGAGCATATCCTCCGACTTTTTGTGTTCCGTGATGTCCTCGGATATACCGAGCAGGTAAAGCGGCTGGCCTTTTTCGTCCAGGATGGGGATTTTTTTGGTGTGCAGTATCCGTACCCCTTTGTGCTTGGTGTGAACGAGTTCTTCCGGGATATCGTGCATTTCGCCGCTGCTCAATACCTCGCGATCCTTGGCGGTGAAAAAGTCCGCTTCGTTTTTCGGGAAAAAATCGTAATCGTTTTTGCCGATCAATTCCTTCCGCGAATAGCCGAGCAGATTCTCCGCGGCCTGGTTGAGGCGCACGAATTTCAGATCCTTCGCCTCCTTGACGAAAAGCATGTTGGGAAGATTTTCCACCACCGAATTCAGAAAAACCTGCATGCGCATATTTTCCCGGTCCGCTTCCATGCGTCCGGTGATGTTCTTGCCGGTGGAGACGAAATGGGTTATCCGCCCCTCGGGGTCCTTGAGCGGCGTGATGGTCTTTTCCTCGTAATACAGGATACCGTCTTTGCGGCGGTTGGTGAATATTTCGCGAAACACCTCGCCGCGCTGAATCGTATCCCATAGCTGCTGATAGAAGGCCGCATCGTGCAGGCCGGATTTAACAATGTTAGGGTTTTTGCCGATGGCCTCCGCGCTGCTGAACCCCGTGGCCTGCTCGAACGCCTGGTTGACGTACTGGATGATGCCGTGACGGTCGGTGATGACGACGGAGTCGGCGGTCTGCTCGAGTGCGCTGGAGAGCTGGCGCATCCGCACCTCGGCCCGCTGGCGTTCGGCGATTTCCATCTTCAGTTCTTCATTCGCCGCCATCTCGCTGTCGCGCCTGGACGCGAGCGACCACACGACGATAAAAAAAAGCAAGCTGATGAAGGTACCCGCCGCCAGCAGAAAGCGCTGTTTGCCGTAGTCGATGGTCGCCTCGAACGCCGGCAGGGAAGTAATGGACAGGGTCCAGAGATGATCGCCGATATCGAAATTTATCGTCTTGGAAAAAACGGGACGAAAATTTTTTACCGTGTGATCCCGGCCGTCATCGCTGTCGTACAACAACGATTCCTTCGATGTTCCGGCGCCATCGAAGATTTCTATGTCCAGGCCAAACCTGTCTGTCTCCAATGTATTCCGCAACAGACTTTGTATGTTGATGGGACTGGCGATATACCCTGTGAGGGCGGCGCGGCGCTGTTCCACGGTGTCTGTTGGCGCGCCGTTTCGATAGACCGGAAAATACATGGAGAAACCGGTTGATTCGTCTCTGTGCGCCGCGAGTTTTAATGCAACCTTGTGCGATGCCACGGCCATGCCGGTATCCCGCGCCTTCTCCATGGATGCATGACGGGCCGGATCGGAAAAGGGATCGAACCCGTACACCTGCCGATTGCGATCCGTAGAGGGTTCGATATACGTGACGGGCATGTATTCGGCGCGCTCGCCGGACGGCCAGATGGTGTAGCCGGAGATCCCTTCGGCCCGCATTTGCCGGATATGAGCACTGGTCTCGGCGGGGCGAATGCGCTGAATAAAGTTCAGGGACAGGATTCCGGGGTAATTCTCTCTGATCTTCAGACTCCGGACATAAGCCCTCCAGTGCTCGCGGGTAACCGTCGGTACGCCGGCAAAAACACCCGCGCTGGCACGCAGAAGCAATCGGTAGTCATCCAGGCTATTGTCGAGGTAGCGCACGGTCTCATGCGCGCGGAAATTAAACTGCTCGCGGGCGTCATCCTCGACCTTGGTTTTGATGATGTCCGACACCCACACGGTCATGCTCAGGCAGATAATCAATACGAACCACGCTGTCCATATGGCACGGGCAGTAATGGCATCTGGCAACATGCTGTGGCGGGAATCCAGGGTCATTCGTTTTGTTCGTTCATAAAAGAATCGATATTTCTTAACTTTCCACACAGTAATTTGCCCGGCCATAACTCACGGGTCAGGGCCTGCACTTGCAAGCCGCAACCATCCCTCGCCTGGCAATAGACCATATATATGCATCCCCCTACTTAACTTACTATAGATCGAAAATTAGCTGATTTTCCGGGTACAAACGCCTGTGAGTTTTACGTCAAAAAAATGCTATTTCCCTGCCCATGCGGGGCCGGAAAAGTGCTTGAAACCGTGTCTTTGGCGGATTAATGCCACCCCTGTCTCAATCAGCGAGGCAGACAGGCAAACCAGGTCAGCCTGTCGGGTGAGTGGGAATGCTTAAATCGCCGCATCGGCCCGATGCCCGTTTTGTACCTGTCCCGGACTGTGGGTGTAGCGGGCTGACCGGGGATGGCGCCAGGGTTGGCACAACGGCGGGCGATTCTCTGGGGAACCTCTGAACAAGTCCGTTCGTGGTGAGCCCTTCGACTTCGCTCAGGACAGGCCTGTCGAACCATGAACGGACGAATTTCCTGTAATTTACGGCATTTCCCGTTCACCCTTCGACAAGCTCAGGGCGAACGGGAGACTTG
>JACRIU010000065.1 GCA_016235775.1 Hydrogenophilales bacterium | reverse complement strand
AGCTACCTACGAAGACATCTGCAAGGCCATGAAGGCCGCCTCCGAAGGTGCCCTTAAGGGTGTGCTGGGCTACACCGAAGAGAAAGTGGTTTCCACCGACTTCGTTGGCAATAGCGCTCCGTCCACCTTCGACGTTGATGCCGGTATTGCTCTGGATGGCACCTTCGTCAAAGTCGTGTCCTGGTACGACAACGAGTATGGCTATACCTGCAACATGCTGCGTTTGGTACAGCACGTAGCCAAGTAATAGAGGGGCGAGAAACGGGATTCGCCGCTGTGCGGCTCTGGGGAAACGGGAACCTGGTGCTTCTGGCGTTTCCCGTTTCCCTTTTCTCGTTTCCCTCTTACGTCGTGAGGCGTAAGGCATAAGCACACTTATCCCTTACACCTTAAATTATATTGGAGAACAAACCATGTCCGTAATCCGTGTTACCGATCTGGACCTCAAGGGCAAGCGCGTCCTGATTCGTTCCGATCTCAACGTGCCCGTCAAAGACGGCAAAGTCACTTCCGACGCGCGTATCACTGCTTCCATGGCCACCATCGGGCGTGCCGGGCTGAGCAAGGCTTTGGTCAATGCATCCAGTTCTTCGGTCAACAAAATACCGGCGCAGGCGACGGGCGCGAACTTGGCCACGCCGTGGGTGGAACCTTCCGCACGGTGCGCGGTGCCGAATGCATCCATCACGAAAATGTCGCACAGCTTGGCGTATTTTTGCGCGGTCTCATCGACGTTTTTCTTCTCGCCTTTGTTGATGCGGCAATTTTCCAGAACCACCAGTTCGCCGGCGGCGACATCGAAGCCGCCATCGACCCAATCCTTGACCAGGCGCACCGGCTTACCCAAGCGCGCGGCAATGTTGTCGGCTACCGGCTTGAGCGAATTTTCTTCCGACCACACGCCTTCTTCCGGGCGGCCCAGGTGCGAGGTCACCATCACTTTGGCGCCTTGCTTCAGGCAGTGGTTGATGGTGGCCATGGAAGCAGTGATACGCGCGTCGGAAGTGACTTTGCCGTCTTTGACGGGCACGTTGAGATCGGCGCGAATGAAGACGCGCTTACCTTTTAGGTCGAGATCGACGAGTTTAATGACGGACATGAGAGATGCTCCTGATTTAGATAAGGTGTAAGGGATAAGAGGGCTTATGCCTTACAGCTCATTGGGTGAGCAGTGAGCGGGAAGCGGAGAGCAGACCGGGGTTCCCCGCTTACCGCTCACCGCTTCCCGCTTCCCAGGTTTACTTCGCTACGTGCTGTACCAAACGCAGCATGTTGCAGGTATAGCCATACTCGTTGTCGTACCAGGACACGACCTTGACGAAGGTGCCGTCCAGCGCGATACCGGCATCCACGTCGAAGGTGGAAGGTGCGCTGTTGCCCACGAAGTCGGTGGAAACCACTTTCTCTTCGGTGTAACCGAGCACGCCTTTCATTTCGCCTTCAGAGGCGGCCTTCATGGCTTTGCAGATGTCAGCGTAGGAGGCTTCCTTGTTCAGTTCCACGGTCAAGTCAACCACGGACACGTCGGAGGTTGGCACGCGGAATGCCATACCGGTCAGCTTGCCCTTCAATGCCGGCAACACCACGCCCACGGCCTGGGCAGCGCCAGTGGAAGAAGGGATGATGTTTTCCAGAATGCCGCGGCCGCCGCGCCAGTCTTTGGCAGACGGGCCGTCAACGGTTTTTTGCGTTGCGGTGGCAGCGTGCACGGTGGTCATCAGGCCACGCTTGATGCCCCAGTTGTCGTTCAATACCTTGGCTACGGGCGCCAGGCAGTTGGTGGTGCAGGATGCGGCGGAAACGATGGTTTGGCCAGCGTAAGTGGCGTGGTTCACGCCGTATACGAACATCGGGGTGTCGTCTTTAGAAGGAGCGGACTGAACCACTTTCTTCGCACCGGCTTTGATGTGCGCTTCGCAGGATTCTTTGGTCAGGAAGAAGCCGGTGCAATCGATCACGATATCGGCGCCCACTTCATTCCACTTCAGGTTGGCAGGATCGCGCTCGGCGGTCAGGCGGATTTTCTTGCCGTTTACCACCATATTGCCGCCATCGACCTTAATGTCGCCGTTGAAGCGGCCGTGCACGGAGTCGTACTTCAGCATGTAGGCCAGGTATTCTGGATCGAGCAGGTCGTTGATGGCGACGATCTCGATGTCTTTGAAGTCCTTCGCCACAGCGCGGAACACCATACGGCCGATGCGGCCAAAACCATTAATACCAACTTTAATTGCCATTGTTGTTGCTCCTTAAAATGAAAACAAAATCTTTTACCGCGGAGGACGCGGAGGACGCGGAGTAAATCTTTAAAGGATTTTCCTCGGCGTCCTCCGCGTCCTCTGCGGTTCAAATTGTTTTTTTACAATACCGCTTTAGCCGTATTCACCACGTTTTCCACGGTGAAGCCGAAGTGTTTGAACAATTCTGGCGCAGGTGCGGATTCACCGAAGGTGTCGATGCCCACCACGCCGCCTTCCAGGCCGACATACTTGCGCCAGAAGTCGCTGACGCCGGCTTCGATCGCGACCCGCGCCACGCCTTTCGGCAGCACGCTGGCTTTGTAAGATTGCTCCTGGCGGTCGAATGCGTTGGTGCAAGGCATGGACACGACGCGGGTGGGAATGCCTTGTCCGTCCAATACTTTCTTCGCTTCCATCGCCAGGCCGATTTCGGAGCCGGTGGCGATCAGCACCATTTTCGGGTTCGCCGCATCGGCCAACACATAGCCGCCACGGCGGATGGCGTCGATCTGATCCGCGCTGCGTTTTTGGAACGGCAGATTTTGACGGCTGAGAATATGGCAGCTCGGGCCGTTCAAGCGCTCCACGCTGGCTGCCCAGCCGACGAGGGTTTCCGTGGTATCGCAAGGACGCCATACATCCATGTTCGGCATCATGCGCAGGGTGGCGGTTTGCTCCACCGGTTGGTGCGTCGGGCCGTCTTCGCCCAGGCCGATCGAATCGTGGGTGAACACCCAGATCGCGCGAATCTTCATCAGCGCCGCCATACGCAGTGCATTGCGCGCGTATTCCGAGAACATGAGGAAGGTGCCGCCGAAAGGCAGCAAGCCGCCGTGCAGCGCCATGCCGTTCATGATGGCGGACATGCCGAACTCGCGCACGCCGTAGCTGATGTAGTTGCCCACACTCGTGCCTTTGATGTGGTGGCAGCCGGTCCAGTTGGTCAGGTTGGAGCCGGTCAAGTCAGCCGAGCCGCCGAGGAATTCGGGCAGCGCCGGAGCCAGGGCGTTGATCGCGATTTGCGATGCCTTGCGCGTGGCCACGGTTTCGCCTTTTTCGTTGATTGCGGCGACGGCTTTGGTGATGTGATCTTTCCAATTCGCCGGCAATTCACTTTTCATGCGGCGCTCGAATTCGGCCGCTTCCTTCGGGAAGGCCTTCTTGTACTCGGCGAATTTGTTGCTCCACAGCGTTTCCAGGCCTTGACCCTTGGTGCGGCAATCCCAGCCTTCGTAGATGTCTTTTGGAATCTCGAACGGCGCGTGGGTCCAGCCCAAGTGCTCGCGCGTGGCTTTGACTTCGGCATCGCCTAACGCTGCGCCGTGCACGTCGTGGGTGCCTTCCTTGTTGGGAGAGCCCTTGCCGATGACGGTTTTGCAAATAATCAGTGTCGGCTTGCCGGTGACGGTCTTGGCTTCTTGCAGCGCCTTTTCCACCGCTTCCGAGTTGTGGCCATCGACATTGCGGATCACGTGCCAGTTATAGGCTTCGAAGCGCTTGCCGGTATCGTCGGTGAACCAGGCTTCGACGTGGCCGTCGATGGAGATGCCGTTATCGTCGTAGAAGGCGATCAGTTTGCCCAAGCCCCAAGTGCCGGCCAAGGCGCAAGCTTCGTGCGAAATGCCTTCCATCATGCAACCGTCGCCCATGAATACATAGGTGTAGTGGTTGACGATTTCATGGCCGGGCTTATTGAATTCGTGCGCCAGCAATTTCTCGGACAGCGCCATGCCCACTGCATTGGTGATGCCTTGGCCCAGCGGGCCGGTGGTGGTTTCGATCCCAGGCGCGTAGCCGTATTCGGGGTGGCCGGGGGTCTTGGAGTGCAGTTGACGGAATTTCTTCAGCTCGTCGATCGGCAGGTCGTAGCCGGTCAAATGCAGCAGCGCGTACAGCAGCATCGAGCCGTGGCCGTTGGAGAAGACGAAACGGTCGCGGTCAGCCCATTTCGGATTGGCCGGGTTGTGGCGCAGTTGGTGGTTCCACAGCACTTCGGCGATTTCCGCCATGCCCATGGGGGCGCCGGGGTGGCCGGAGTTGGCCTTTTGCACTGCATCGACGGCCAGCATACGGATCGCATTGCACAATTCAGCACGAGTTGCCATATCAAGATTCCTTTAATTTATTGCGAAAATTTTCCCGTCGGCAGGTTTAGCGCCGCCGGGTTGAATACTGTTATTGTGAAGCTTTGAGGAACTTCGGAGTCGTGCCGGGTTCCAGCATGCCCGTTGCTTTATTATTAGGTGATGCCGCAGGCGAACGAGTTTTAGCGAAAACTAAAATTATCCCCTAGATCATGAACCCTTGGCAATAGAAGAATTGATAAGATATTTCAATGGCTTGGATAAGAAAATGGATGGGAGCCAAGCTTCATCCAGGCTTATTGATTGGCCCGTATCCAATCCCGCCAGGGCTTGAAAATTTCCTTATCCCAGGCGCAGATCACGGAGCGTTGCCAAGGATCGCCGGCCCAAAAATCATCGGAATCCAGCGTGCACAGCGCGCCCCCCGCTTCTTGCAGGATCAGCGCACCGGCGGCGTAGTCCCACAGTTTTTGCCCGCCATGTATATAGATGTCGAGCCGGCCGGCCGCGACATAGCACCAGTCCAGGGCGGATGAGCCAAAATTGCGCTGCGAAACATAAGGCGGGTGCGCGGCCAGCGCCGAGGCGAGTTTGGGTTGCAGCCGTTTCAAATCCACCCCGGCCATGGCGCGCTTGAGGCTGGTGGGCGCGCGCTCCTTGATCGGGAGACGCTCGCCGTTCAAAAAAGCGCCCTTGCCCGCTTCCGCCCAGAACAATTCATTCGCCTCCGGGGCATACACCGCGCCCAGGATGGGCCGCCCCGCTTGATAGAACCCGACCGATACCGCGAAATAAGGCAGGCCATTGGCGAAGTTGGAAGTGCCGTCCACCGGATCGAGCACCCATAAACCACTATCGCGATACTTCCACAGGGCTTGCTGCTCCTGCGGGGTCATTTCCTCGCCCAGCACCGGGCAGCCATTGATCGCTTTCAAACCTTCAGTGAGCGCTTGCTGCGCCGCAGTGTCTGCTTCCGTCAGGATGCTGCCATCGACCTTGTGCTCGTGCGCCACCTTTAGATAGCGCGGCACGATCTCGCGTTGGGCGACGGCTTTGACAATGTCGAGGAGGGCGGGGAGCATCTAAATACGTGAGGTGTGAGGGGGCAGGCGTGAGGTGTAAAAAGCGGAACCGGCGATGTTGCATCTAACGCCTCTCACCTTACGCCTCACGCCATTTAATCGAACACCCCATGCTCGGAATCTGATCCTGCGGCCCGCGCCCGGTCTTGGCCACTTGCCGCATGGCTTCAAACAGATCGCGGCGCACGGTTTCCGGCGCGGTTTCTTTGCGCGACTCGTCGAGCCGGCCGCGGTATTGCAATTCGAGCTGGGCGTTGAAGCCGAAGAAATCCGGCGTGCATACTGCGCCGTAGGTTTTGGCGGCCGCTTGGCTTTCATCATATAAATAAGGAAAAGGCAGGCCCCACTCGACGGCAATGCGCTGCATGTTGTCGAAACTGTCTTCGGGATAATGCGCGGCATCATTGGCGCTGATGGCGGCACAATGGATGCCGTGCAGCATCAGTTCTTTCGCATCGCGCACGATGCGGCTACGCACCGCTTTAACGTAGGGGCAGTGATTGCAGATGAACATCACGAGCAAGCCCTTGGGGCCTTTGAGGTCTTTCAAAGTGTAGCGCTTGCCATCGACACCGGGCAGATCGAAATCCGGCGCCTTCCAGCCGAAGTCGCAGACGGGCGTGGTCAAACTCACCATCGGAGCATATCCTTGCTATATGGAACCAAAAGCTATATTACCATGCTGTTTTAAGCAGTTTTTTGTTCGTGCGAGTCTGGGGAATAAAATGATCAAGGCTATTTTCCCACGGCTGTTGGCTGGCTTTCCGGTGGGCGCTTTGCTCATCGGATTGTCCCTGCCGGCCAATGCGCAGCCCAGCAATGCGCTTGAATTCGGCATCGTTCCCTACCTCCCCACGCCCACCATCCTGGAGCGCTATAAGCCGCTGCGTATTTACCTTGAGCGGCGTTTGCATGAACCGGTCAGCATCGTGACCGCGCCCGACTATGCGAGCTTTATCGAGCGCACCCAGCGGCGCGAATACCCGTTCGTGATTACGGTTTCCCATGCCGCCCGCTTGGCCGAGCTGGAAGCGGGCTACCAGCCCATGCTGCGTCCCGGATGGGATTTCTATGCCATTCTGCTGGTGAGAAAAGACAGCGCCTTTCAAGACATCAAAGACCTGCGCGGCAAAACCATCGCCACCCCCGGCCCTTATGCCGTCGTGTCGCAACTGGGCGCCAATTGGCTGCGGAAAGCCGGATTGAAACCGGACCAGGATGTCACCTTGCAGCCGAATCCCACGCACACCGCCGCCCTGCATGCCGTGGTGGAGGGCGCGGCGGATGCGGCGTTCATCTCCAACCGCGCCTTTGTCGCGGTCAAATCCGATTTGAAGGATCGCGTGCGATCCCTGGGACAAGCCAAGGAATCCGGCGGGCCGAGCGTGGTGTATATGGCGCACCCGGCCTTGACGGCGCAGCGCGTGGCGGCGGTCAAAGCGGCGATTCTGGCGTTTGTGCAGACGCCGGAAGGCAAGGAATTCGTGGCCAGCCTGGGCTACGACACCCTGCGCGAAATGAAACCAGGCGAGTTGGCGATACTCGACCCCTATGTGCGCGAGCTCAAGCAAGTGATGGCCGCGGACAAGCCTGCGAAGCAGTAAGCTACTTCTATATTCTGAAAAAAACGATTAGAGCCGTTTTAGGTTTATATGCGCATACCCCGTTTCTATTTTCCCGATCCCTTGGCCCCCGGCGCGCGCGTTGCGCTGCCGCAAGACGCGGCGCACCACGCCGTGCGTGTGCTGCGCTTGGGCGAGAACGACCTGGTGCGCCTGTTCAACGGCGACGGATGTGAATACCGCGCGCGGATAGTGCGCTTGGATAAGCAGTCGCCGGTGGTGCTGATTGAAAGCAGCGCGCCCCTATCCTGCGAGTCCCCGTTGAACGTGCTATTGGTGCAAGGCATTTCCAGCGGCGAACGCATGGATTACACGCTGCAAAAATCCGTTGAATTGGGCGTGGGCGCGATCCAACCGATCCAGGCCGAGCGCAGTGTGGTGAAACTGCCGGGCGAGCGCATGCAAAAACGCATGCAGCATTGGCGGAGCGTGCTTGCCTCGGCGTGCGAGCAGAGCGGGCGCAATGTCGTGCCGGAAGTGCGGCCCGTGTCGGGGCTGATGGATTGGCTCGGACTTCAGGCGTCAGGCGCCGGGAGTCAGGCGCCGGGTGGGGAACTGCGCATTCATTTGGCGCCGGAGGCCGCGTTGAGTTTGCGCGATCTGGAAAAACCAACCGGACCGGTCGTTTTAGCCGCAGGGCCGGAGGGTGGGTTCAGTGACAACGAGCACGCTGCGCTGCGGCAGTGCGGCTTCGTCGGGGTCAAGCTCGGGCCGCGCATCTTGCGTACGGAAACTGCGGCGCTTGCGGCTTTGGCTGCGCTGCAAATACTTTGGGGCGACTACTAAATAGGCGCTTTTCCTCCTGTTTTGCATTAACAATGCCGATTAAGCATTGATTCCTAGTAGTAAATTCGGGTACTGTTAGAGAAATTTAGGTGATTTCTCAAGTGCCAGCCCCAAAACTCAAAACACAAAGCTTCGTCAATTGGTTTCGTTCCGCGGCGCCGTATATTCACGCCTTCGGCGGGCGCACCTTCGTCATCGCCTTTGGCGGTGAAGTGGTGAGCGAGGGCGAATTCTACGAGCTGGCGCATGACGTGAATCTGCTCAACGCGCTCGATGTGCGCGTGGTGCTGGTGCATGGCGCGCGCCCGCAAATCGAGGCCGAGTTGAAAGAACGCGGCGCGACCACTCAATACGTGGACGGCCTGCGCGTCACCGACGCCGATGCGCTCGCCTGCGTGAAGGAAGCGGCGGGATCGGTGCGGGTCGAAATCGAGGCGCTGCTGTCGATGGGGCTGCCCAATTCGCCGATGGCGGGAGCCGATATCCGGGTGGCGTCCGGCAACTTCGTCACCGCCAAGCCGCTCGGCGTGCGTAACGGCGTGGATCTGCAGCATACCGGCGCCGTGCGCAAGATCGATGCGGCGGCGATCCGGCGCCGGCTCGATCAAAACGAAATCGTGCTGCTCTCTCCCATTGGCTACTCGCCCACCGGCGAAGTGTTCAATCTCACCGTGGAAGATGTGGCGACGCATGCCGCCATCGCGCTCAAGGCGGAGAAGCTGATTTTCATGATGGATGCGCCGGGCGTGACGGATGCCAAGGGCCGGCTCCTCAAGGAGCTCACCGCCCGCAACGCGGCCAAGCTGGTGAAAGCAGCGCGCGGCTTGCCGCTCGACGTGGCGTTCTTTTTGCCGTGCGCGGTGCAAGCCTGCCAGAGCGGCGTGGCGCGCGCGCATCTGATTTCGCGCCATGTCGATGGCGCGATTTTGCAAGAGCTGTTCACGCGCGACGGCATCGGCTCCATGGTCACGCCGGAGCCGGTGGAGTCGCTGCGCCAGGCCACGATCGAGGATGTGGGCGGAATTCTGTCCCTGATCGAGCCGCTGGAAGAAGCGGGCGTGCTGGTGCGCCGCTCGCGCGAATTGCTGGAGATGGAAATCGAGCGCTTCTCTATTTTGGAGCATGACGGCATCGTCATCGGCTGCGCCGCGCTCTATCCGTTTCCCGAAGAAAAAGCCGGCGAACTGGCCTGCCTCGCCATCCATCCCGATTATCGCGATGCGGGCCGCGGCGCGGCGCTCCTGGATTATGTGGAAGCCGGCGCGCGCCAGAAAAAACTCAAGCGCCTGTTCGTGCTCACTACTCAAACCGCGCACTGGTTCGTGGAGCGCGGATTTGCCGAGGAAAGCGTGGAAGCCCTGCCGCAACAAAAGAAGACACTTTATAACTATCAGCGCAAGTCCAAGGTATTCGTCAAGCGGATATGAAGCTGCCCCGCCTGAGCGGAGGGGGTAGGTGAAGGGGGAGGGTTTGATGCAAGCAGGGCTCGTTCTGGGATTGCTGATATGCTCGATAGGGCTTTCCCATGCGGCGGAGGCGCCGCAAGGCAAGCTTTTGGAAGCCGGGGTGGCGCCTTATATCAGCGCCCGGACGCTGGTGACAACCTACGAGCCCCTGCGCAAACATTTAGAACAAAGTTTGGCGCGGCCAACCCGGCTTTATTCGGCGCCCGGCTTCAAGGCCTTTCAAGCAAGCAGCGCCCGCGGCGATTTCGATCTGGTCATTACGCCGGCGCATTTTGCGCGGATTTTGCAAAAGGAATATGGCTATATCGCGTTGGCGCGCTACGGCGGCGGCGCGCGCGGCCTGATCATGGTGGCGCGCAATAGCACGATGCAGGGCATCCAGGATTTGCGCGGGCAGAAGGTGGCCGTGCCGGACCGGCTGTCGCTGGCTTCCATCCTCTGCATCGAATACCTGAAGGAAAAAGGCTTGCACCCGGAGATGGAATTCCAACTGGTTGAAGCGCCCTCGTTCAATTCGGCGTTGCAGGTGGTTCAGAATGGCGAAGCCGCGGCGGCGATATCCGCGCCCGCCGCGTTGGCGCAGATGCCGGAAGCGTTGCGCAACACGGTGCGCACCCTGGTGGACACGGGGGAGTATATCAACCTGGTTTTTCTCGCGCATCCGCGGCTGGGAGCCGCCGAGACCGAACGCCTGAAAAAACAACTCTTGCAGTTCGGGAAAAACACGCCGGAGGGCCGGCAGTTTTTGGCGGACACGGCTTTCGGCAGTTTGATTCCGGTTGCCGCGGGCGAACTGCGCCGGCTCGATCCCTATTTGCCGGAAACGAAGCGCCTCTTGGAAGGGGCGCCCTGATCCGATGCATGCGAAAAGATTCCTGCCGGGCTTGATCCTGCTTCTCGGTTTGGCGCAACCGGCGTTGGCGGCGGTTTCCGGCCCGATCGAGCTGGGGGTCTTCCCTTATCTCAGCACGCGCGCGTTGCTCGATCTGTATCAACCGGTGCGCCTGCATCTTGCGGCGGAGACCGGCCGCCCGGTAAATCTGTTCACTGCGCCGAGCTTCAAGCTCTACGCCGAGCAGACGCAGCGGGGCGTGTACGACATCGTGATGACGGCGCCTCATTTTGCGCGCCTGGCGCAGCGCGAGGGGGGGTATGTCCCGCTGGTGATATACACGCGTGAATGGCGCGGCATTGTCGTGGTGGCGCGCGATTCGCCGATTCAGGGCTTGCAAGACCTCAAGGACAAGCGGATCGCGACACCGAGCCAGCTCGCGCTGGTAACGATCATGGGCCAGCAAGTGTTGCGCGAAAACGGCTTGCCGCCGAAAAGCGCGGTGACCATGCTGGACGTGGGTTCCCACAACAACGCGGTGTTCGCGCTACAACATGGCCAAGCAGACGCGGCGATCACGGAAAATGCCGCATTGGCGCAGATGCCCCTGGAACTGAAAAGAAATCTTCGCATCATCGCGCAAACGGCCCCGGTGCCGCATGTGATGTATCTGGCCCATCCGCGGCTCGGGCAGGCGGAGATCAAGCGCATCCAAGCGGTGCTGCTGAAATTTCAGGAAACGGCGGAGGGCAACGCCTTTCTCAAGGACAATGGTTTCGAAGGGATGCGCCCGGTCAATGAGGCTGATTTGAAAAGCATGGATATCTACCTCAAGGAACTCAAGCATTTGCTGGAAACCGCACAGCCATGAAGCGGCGGCAAAGGAGGGGGAGCGATGTCCGGTAAGCCATGCGGTTTTAGGGAGGGCAAGGGAATGACCATGCACAGTCTGGCGGCAACGGTCATGCGCTGGCGGCGCCGCTTGGCAGGCCGCGCATGGCTGTTCGTTTTCACCTCGCTCGCCGCGCCCGCCGTGCAAGCCGCGGATTTTCGTCCCTTGGATATGGGGGTTTTCCCCTATCTGAGCACACGGGCCTTGCTGGATTTATACCAGCCGGTGCGCGCCTATCTCGCGCAGGAGATGGGGCGCCCGGTCAATTTGTTCACGGCGCCGAATTACAAGGCTTATACCGACGAGACGCAGCGCGGCGTGTACGACATTGTGGTCACGCCGCCGCATTTTGCGCGCTTGGCGCAGCGCGGGGCGGGCTATATTCCGCTGGCGATGTATACGCGCGAATTGCGCGGCATGGTGGTGGTGGCGCGCGATTCGCCGATCCAAGGCTTGCCGGCGCTCAAAGGCAAACGGATTGCGACGCCGAATCAGCTTGCGCTGGTGACCATCATGGGGCGGCAATTGCTGCGCGATAGCGGGCTGGACGCGGAAGGCTCCGCGAGCATACGGGATGTGGCCTCGCATAATAATGCGGTGCTGGCGGTGCAAAACGGCGAGGTGGAGGCGGCGATCATTTCAAGCACCGCCTTGGCGCAGATGCCCGCTGAACTGCAGAATGGCGTGCGCGTCATCGCGCAAACCGTCCCCGTGCCGCATGTGATGTATCTGGCGCATCCGCGGCTGGGACAGTCGATCAAGCATATCAAAGCGGCGCTGCTGAAATTTCCCGAAACGGCGGCGGGCCGCGCCTTCCTCCATGACGCCGGGTTTGAAGGGATGCGACCGATCGACGAGGCGGATTTGAAAAGCATGGATCCCTATCTCAAGGAACTCAAGCGGCTGCTGGAAACCACGCAGCCGTGAAGCGATACGGACGGATGGGGTGCGCCCGCCGGCGGTAATGGTCATCTCCAGCAGGCCGTGCTAGCATCCGTTTGCCGCCCATGACATAGCGGAAAATTTAGAAAAAAATCGAATAAAACGATTTCTCCTTTGCGGATTCGCTCAGTGTTCAACTTCTCGGTTTTTAAATCGCTGCGCAGCAAGCTGATTCTGGCCAGCGTCGTGGTGGAAATTGTCATGCTCACGCTGCTGGTGGGCAATAGCGTGCGCTTGATCGATACCAGTCTGGTGGATCAAGCCAAACTCAAGGATGACAATTTAAAGCCGCTGTTCAACGCCGCCCTGGTCGGCCCCATGGCCCAGCGCGACTATGCGACCCTGGGCGAGATCTTGAAAGAGATTCAAACCGAAAAGGGCGTCACTTATCTGGTGCTGCTGGATAACCAAGGCAAGACCGTCGTGTCCGTGGGCTGGGATCGCAGCCGGCCCTTGCCCGTGCTGGATAAGGATATCGCGGTGGTAGACGCCGCTGCCGGCCGCACGTTCAACACCCACGCCGCGATCGAGTTCGCCAGCCAGAAGTACGGCGACCTGCGCTATGGGATTTCGCTCGACAGCCTGTTCATGAGCAAGCAGCGCCTGGCGCAGCAAAGCACCCTTATTGCAGTGGCGGAAGTATTGCTGACATTGCTCCTGCTCACGGGGCTCGGCATTTGGCTCACGCGTCACCTGGGCTTGCTCACCCGCGCCAGCCAACAAATCGCCCAAGGTGATTTCGATGTCAAACTGGCGGTGAAAAGCGACGACGAAGTGGGGGTGCTGACGCAAGCCATGAATCAAATGTCGCAGGCGGTGCGCCAGCGGATGGAGGCGCTGGCCGAGAGCGAATCCAAATTCCATGCCATCGCCGACTACACCTATGACTGGGAAAACTGGATTGATCCGGGCGGCAAGCTGATTTGGGTGAATTCCTCGGTAGAGCGGCTGACCGGTTACACCCCCCAGGAGTGCTTGGCGATGGCGGATTTTCCCACCACGCTTATCGTGGCGGAGGATCGCGAGCGCGTGCTGAAGGAATTCGGGCGCGCGGTGAAGGGCAGCATGGGCGAGGCATTCGAGTTCCGCATGCGGCGCAAGGAGGGCGATATCTTTTGGGCGGCGATGTCATGGCAGCCGATTTACGGCCCTAACCAAGAATTTCTCGGACATCGCAGCAGCATTCGCGATGTGACCGAGTTGAAGCAAGCCGAGTTCGTGCTGCAAGAGGCGGTCGAGGAGTTGCGCCAATCGGAAGATGTTCAGCGTCGCTTGCTGGAGCAGGCGCAGCAAGAGCAGGCGCGCATGAGCTCGCTGCTCTCCGCCATGAATATCGGTATTCTGTTCGAAAACGCGGAGAACCGCGTGATCTACGTTAACCCGGCGTTCCGCCGCGTCTGGCTGATCCGCGACAACATCGAGCTCGCGGGGCGGCTCACCACCGAGGTGCTCGGTTTTTCCGCCAACGTGCTGGCGCGCCCGGATCATTTTTCCAAGCACATTTTGTTCGTGATGGATACGCACGAGGTGTCGGAGACGTTCGAAATCGTCATGGCCGACGGCCGCGTGGTGACGCAGCTTTCCTACCCGGTGCGCGATCGGGAGGGCCGCTTCATCGGCCGCCTGTGGATATACGAAGACGTCACGCGCGAGCGCCAAACCGCGGAGCAGTTGATCTACCTCGCCGAGCGCGATTCGCTCACCGGCCTGTTTAACCGCCATCGCTTCCAGGAAGAATTGGGGCGCATGCTGGTGGATTCCGACCGGCGCAATTCGCGCGGCGCGCTGCTGTTCTTCGACCTGGACGAGTTCAAGTATGTGAACGACACCTTCGGCCACCGCGCCGGCGACGCCATGCTGATTCGCGTCGCGGGCGAGGTCAGCACGCTGATCCGGCGCAACGAAATCTTCAGCCGCCTGGGAGGAGATGAATTCGCGGTGCTGGTGCCGGACGCCACCGAGAGCGAGGCGGCGATGCTGGCCGAGCGCATCGTGCGTTCGATTTCGCAAATCCCCTTCCGCTTCGAAGGCCAGAATATCCGGCTCACCACCAGTCTCGGCATCGCGCTTTATCCCCAGCATGCGGATAGTGCGGAAGACCTGATCGCCCATGCCGACGCGGCTATGTATCAGGCGAAAGAGGCGGGCAAAAACGCTTGGCGCATCTACCGCTCCGACCTCGACGCCTCGCGCGAGATGTTGTCGCGCCTCAGTTGGAACGAACGCATCAGCAATGCGCTGGAGAAAAAACTTCTGCGCTTGCATTTTCAAGGCGTGTACAGCGCCGTCGACGGCGCGCTGTCCCACCTCGAAGTGCTGGTGCGCATGGTCGATGAAAGCAATCCGGAGCACATCATCATGCCCGGCCACTTCATTCCCTTGGCGGAAAAAACCGGCAAGGTGCTGGATATCGATCGCTGGGTGATCAGCCAAAGCGTTGCTTTGCTCGCCGAGTCGCGCGACATTCCCTCGCTCGCGGTCAATATTTCCGGACGCTCTTTCGACGATCCGATGCTGCCGCAGTTCATCGCCGAGGAGTTGAGCAAACATGGGGTGGAGCCGTTCCGCCTGTTGGTGGAATTGACCGAGACCGCGGCGGTGTCCGACCTGCACGACGCGCAGCGCTTTATCGAAGCGCTGCACCAAACCGGGTGCCGCGTCTGCCTGGATGATTTTGGCACCGGTTTTTCTTCCTTCGCCTACCTCAAGCACCTGAAGGCGGACATTCTCAAAATCGACGGCCTGTTCATTCGCGATCTGTCCAACGACCGCGACAACCAGGTGTTCGTTAAATCCATCGTGGACGTGGCGCGCGGCATGCGAAAAATCACCGTGGCCGAGTTCGTGGAAGATGCCGAAACCCTGGCGATGCTGAAAGCGTTCGGCGTCGATCTGGTGCAGGGCTACCATCTCGACATGCCGCGTGGCCAACACCCTGCGCTGACCAAGGTTTCCTGAGCGCCTGGAATTTTGTTATTTGCGCTATCATTAGCGTTTTTAAGATATTCCTGAAAGGCAAGATCATGGCGCGTATGGTGCATTGCGTGAAACTCGGCCGCGAAGCGGAAGGCATGGATTTCCCCCCCTATCCCGGTGAACTGGGCAAGCGAATTTTCGAGAACGTTTCCAAGGAGGCGTGGCAAGGCTGGATCAAGGTGCAAACCATGCTGGTGAACGAAAATCGGCTGAACCTGGCGGATATCAAGGCGCGCCAGTACTTGGCGGCTCAGATGGAAGGCCATTTTTTTGGCGGCGGCAGCGAAATGCCGGCGGGTTTCGTGCCCCAAGGCAAAGGCAAATAAGCGTCAGAAACGGTCACAAAGTTCGCCAACACCCGATGAAGGCCGCTACATTAGCGGCCTTTCGCGTTTCCCAAAAACGACATTTGAACCAGGGGGGGACGCGGAGGGCGCGGAGGAAAAGCAATAGCGATTTCACCGCAAAGGACGCGAAGGGTCGTCAAGAAAAACCTTTGAAAGATTTACTTCGCGCACCTTCGCGTCCTTTGCGGTAACGCCCGTTCTTCGCTTTTCCTCCGCGTCCTCCGTAGTGAAAATGAAATTGAGATCATTAGGATCGTTATGAATTCGCAAGCAAATCAGAGCGCGGCGCTACCCAGGATTCGCAAGGTTTGCGTCATCGGCGGCGCCGGATTCGTCGGCCGCCATATCGTGCATTTGCTGCACAGCGGCGGTTACGAGGTGCGCGTGCCGACGCGGCATCGCGAGCGCGCCAAGGATTTGATCGTGCTGCCCGGCGTGGATGTGATCGAGGCCGATATTCACGACCCGATGGCGCTGAGCCTGCTGCTGGAAGGTATGGATGCCGTGATCAATCTGGCCGGTATCCTGCACGAAAAAAACGCCGGGCGCATCGACAAGCCGAGTGCGCGGCGCGGCGATTTTCATCAAGCGCACATCGAGCTGCCGCGCAAAATCGTGCAGGCCTGCGCCAAGCACGGCATCAAGCGCGTGCTGCACATGAGCGCGCTGAATGCCGACGCCACCTCGAAGAGCGCCTACCTGCGCTCCAAAGGTGCGGGCGAGGCGCTGGTGCGCGAGGCCGCGCAGCCGCACTCTGACAACGAACGCTGGTATCTCGACGGCCCGAAATTCACCCGCGGCCAGCGCATGGCGGTCACGGTGTTTCGTCCCTCGGTGATTTTCGGTCCGGAAGATTCCTTTCTCAATCAATTCGCCTGCCTGCTGCGGCGCTTGCCCGTCATGGCGCTGGCCTGCGGCCATTCGAAATTGCAGCCGGTGTACGTGGAGGATGTGGCGCGCGCATTCGTGCAGAGCCTGGAGAACCTCGCGACCTATGACCAAGCATATGATCTGTGCGGCCCCAAGGTTTACACCCTGCAACAACTGGTAGCCTATGTGGCGCAACTGCAAGGCATCAAGCGTCCGCTGTTCTCGCTCAATGACCGGCTCTCTTATTTTCAGGCATGGTTATTGGAAATCCTGCCCGGCAAGCTTATGACGCGCGACGATTACTACGCCTTGCTGGGCAATAGTGTGTGCGCCTGCGATTTCCCCGCCGTATTCGACTTCAAGCCCGCGGCGATGGAAGTGATCGCGCCGAAATACCTCGCGCTGGGTGTGGAGCATTCGCACTACGATCGGTTCCGCTGCAGCGCGCGGCGTTGATTCTGTATTTCTATTCACCACGGAGTACACAGAGGACGCGGAGGAAAATCGTTAACGAATAACTCCGTGTCCTCTGTGTACTCCGTGGTGAAAATATATTTCACAAAAAGCACGAATCTCTCTCATGTCGATAAAGACTTATACAGTTGGCGGCGCAGTACGCGATGAGTTGCTCGGCCTGCCGGTGCAGGACCGTGACTTCGTGGTGGTCGGCGCGACGCCGGAGGAGATGGTGCGTCAAGGCTATCAGCCGGTGGGCAAGGATTTTCCGGTGTTCCTGCATCCACAAACCCACGAGGAATATGCGCTGGCGCGCACCGAGCGCAAGGCCGCGCGCGGCTATAAGGGCTTTCAGGTTTACGCCGCACCCGAAGTCACGCTGGAGCAAGATCTGGCGCGGCGCGATTTGACCATCAACGCCATCGCCAAGGACGAAACCGGCGCGCTGATCGATCCCTACGGCGGCCAGCGTGATCTCGCCGCGCGCGTGCTGCGCCATGTCAGCCCGGCGTTCTCAGAAGACCCCGTGCGCATCCTGCGCGTGGCGCGCTTCGCCGCGCGCTTCACCGAGTTTACTGTCGCAGAGGAGACGCTGGCGCTGATGCGCGAGATGGTGCACAGCGGCGAAGCGGATGCCTTGGTGCCCGAGCGCGTCTGGCAGGAAATCTCACGCGGTTTGATGGAAGCGAAACCCTCGCGCCTGTTCGACGTGCTGCGCGCCTGCGGGGCGCTCGCCAAAATCATGCCGGAAGTGGATTGCCTGTTCGGCGTGCCGCAAAACCCCAAGAGCCATCCCGAGATCGACACCGGCGTGCATGTGATGCTGGTGCTGGATATGGCGGCGGCCAAGCGATTTGCGCTGCCGGTGCGCTACGCCGCGCTATGCCACGACCTGGGCAAAGGCGCCACGCCGCAAGCGCAGTGGCCGAATCATAACGGGCATGAAGCGCATGGCGTCGCCTTGGCGCAAGCCCTGTCGCGCCGCATCAAAGCGCCGAGCGATTGCGCCGAATTGGCGGTGCTGGTCGCGCGCTGGCACGGCGAGGTGCACAACGCCGATCAACTGCCCGCCGAGGCCTTGGTCAAGCTGTTGCAGCAAGTCGATGCCTTTCGCCAGCCGCCGCGCTTCGTACAATTCCTGCAAGCCTGCGCCGCCGATTATTGGGGCCGTCCGGGCTATCCGGGCAAGCGCTTTGTCGCGGCGGAGCGCTTGGCCCACGCCTATCAAATTGCCGCGCAGGTCGATGCAGGAGCCATCGCCCAGCAGCACCAAGGCGGCGAGGCGATCAAGCAAGCGGTGTTCGCGGCACGCTGCGATGCGGTGTTGAAAGCACTGTAGGGGTTGGATTGGGGGACACTAAATGATCGACCTCTACACCTGGCCCACCCCCAACGGCCGCAAAATTTCCATCATGCTCGAAGAGCTTGGCCTGCCCTATCGCGTGCACGCCATCGATATTACGCAGGGCGAAGAATTCACGTCCGAGTTTCTGGCGATCAACCCCAACGCGAAAATCCCCGCCATCGTCGATAGCGATGAACCGGAGGGGAAACCCATTACCCTGTTCGATTCGGGCGCGATTCTGATTTATCTGGCAGAAAAGCACGGGCGCTATCTTGCAAGCGATCCGCGCACGCGCTATATCACCCTGCAATGGCTGATGTTTCAATTGGGCGACATGGGGCCAATGTTCGGTCAAGCGCACCACTTTTTACGATTCGCGCCGCAACCCGTGTCCTATGCCATCGAGCGTTACACCAAAGAAGTTCGCCGCCTCTATGGCGTACTCGATCAACGGCTATCCGAAGTTTCCTTTTTTGGAAACGAGTATTCGATTGCCGATATCGCGATCTACCCCTGGGTCGCGCGCCACGAATGGCATGGCGTGAATCTGGCGGATTTCCCCCACGTCAAAGCTTGGTTCGAACGCATCTCATTACGGCCCGCCGTGACGAAGGGGATGGCGGTTCCCGCCTAAACCATGACTCACTGGGAGCACTTCACCCACGGCGCCGATATAGGCGTGCGCGGCATCGGCAACACGCCGGGCGAGGCGTTCGAGCAAGCGGCGTTGGCGATGACGGCGGTGATCTGCGATCCGTCCCTGGTGCAAGCCAAGGAATCAGTCGCACTCACATGCGATGCACCAGACGCCGAATATTTACTGGCCGATTGGCTGAATCGCCTGGTGTTTGAAATGGCGACGCGCCATCTGCTGTTTTCGCGCTTTCAGGTCACGATCCAGGGCGAACAACTGACCGCCACCGCGTGGGGTGAGCCGGTGGATGTGGCGCGGCATCAGCCGGTGGTGGAAGTCAAAGGCGCTACCTATACTGAGTTGAAGGTTGCACAAACCGAAAGCGGTGAATGGCTCGCGCAATGCGTGGTGGATGTTTGACGAGCCCACGCCGCAAATGATGCAGAAACATATGTAGCGCCGGCATCCCTGCCGGCAAACCGGCATGGGCTTCGCTCGCGCCTTCACGGGTGAACAAGGACTGAATCATGGACCTGTCCCGCTTCAGCAAAGTTTCCGATTACGAGTGGCGTGTCGAGCCGCGCGGCAAGATGCGCGTGCCGGCGGTGATTTTCGCCAGCGAAGCGCTGATGCGCGACATGGATGAGAAAGTGTACGAGCAGGTAAGCAATGTCGCGACGCTACCTGGAATAATTAAGGCTGCCTACGCCATGCCCGATGCGCATTGGGGCTATGGCTTTCCCATTGGCGGGGTGGCGGCATTCGATGCGGATCAAGGCGGCGTGGTGTCGGCGGGCGGGGTGGGCTTCGATATTTCCTGCGGCGTGCGCACGCTGCACACCGGGCTCACGCTGGACGACATCGAGCCGGTGAAGCAGCGCCTCGCCGATACGCTGTTCGCGCGCGTGCCCGCCGGCGTCGGCAGCACCGGGCGCATCCATCTTTCAGCGCCGGAAATGGACGCCATGCTCAAAGGCGGCGCGCAATGGGCGGTAAAGCAGGGCTATGGCGAAGCGGCCGATTTGGCGCGCATCGAAGAACACGGCTGCGCCGCGGATGCCGCGCCGCATGAGGTATCCGATTTTGCCAAGCGCCGCCAGCGCGACGAAGTCGGCACCCTTGGCTCCGGCAATCATTATCTGGAAGTGCAGCGCGTGCTGGAGATTTTCGATGCGCGCATCGCGCAGGCCTATGGCTTGAAAGCGGGCGACATCGTGGTGTCGATCCATTGCGGCTCGCGCGGGCTCGGGCACCAGATCGGCACCGAGTTTTTGAAACGCATGGCGCTGAGCGCCAAGGACTACGGCATTCAATTGCCGGACCGGGAGCTGGCCTGCGCGCCGATTCATTCCGACATCGGGCAGCAATATTTGGGCGCCATGCGCGCCGCCATCAACTGCGCGCTCGCCAATCGCCAAGTCATCACCCATCTAACGCGCGAGGCCTTCGCCGCCGTGCTGCCCCAAGCGCGGCTCGATCTGCTTTACGACGTATCGCACAACACCTGCAAGCTGGAGACGCATGTGGTGGACGGCGTGCCGCGCCGCTTGTTCGTCCACCGCAAGGGCGCCACGCGCGCGTTTGGCCCGGGCCGCGCCGATCTGCCGGAGCAATATCGCCACGCCGGCCAGCCGGTGCTGATCGGCGGCTCGATGGGAACGGCTTCCTACATCCTGGCCGGGTGCGAGGAGAGCGAGACGCATGCCTTCGGCTCCGCCTGCCATGGCGCGGGCCGCGCGATGAGCCGCACCCAAGCCACCAAGCGCTGGCGCGGACGCGAGCTGGTGGACGACTTGGCGCGTCACGGCGTATTGATCCGCAGCCCATCGCTGCGCGGCGTGGCGGAAGAGGCCCCCGGCGCTTACAAAGACGTGTCGGCGGTGGTGGACGCCGCCGACCACGCAGGACTGGCGCGCAAGGTAGCCAAGCTCGCGCCGCTGTTGTGCATCAAAGGATAAGAAAGGAAACCGAACAGGTCACACGACGTCAGGTAGCCGCACTGAGTTGTTTGGAAAATGATCTATTGGCGCACACTGAAAATTGACCACCCGTATGCGTTGAATTTCGACTGGGCCACCGCCACCATTGGTTTTACGCCAACTCAGGCTGGAAAGGCTGATTGCCTTGGTCAATCTCGCATGCGCTATGGGTCAGAGGGACGGGCGATCTCTCAAGGCTTCCTATCGATTTCTTTGTGAGTGCCGAATCGCCGGAGCTTGGCAACATTCCCGTTAATCTCGAATGAGATTTTGTGGCTGTGGTTCTTCGTGGCGTGAATGGTGTAGAGATTGGGATTTTTGTAGCCGGATAGCTTCTCGAACTTAATCCACTTGGGCCTAGGGTTTTTCAACAGATCCTTTAGGGCTTCTTTCGCCGAAGCAGCTATTTCTGGGGAAGCTTTCTTGATGTCAGATACGAACCGGTCAGTGCGAGAAAAGGCGGTGATAACCGCTCCCCCCGCGCCAACAACCGTCATAGGCCGCTGTCTGCGAACATTTTGTCCACGTCGGTATAGGTTTTACCAGCACCTTCATCCAGGTCTGCATCGTGCTCCATCACGGCCCAGCGCAAATCGTGCATGGCATTGTGTAAATCGGCTACAGCCTCAATAGCTGTGGTGTATTCGTCAACTATCAATTCTTTGTCTGGGCCATCAAGCTCAGCCGCTCGGCGCGCGGCTTCCCGCTTTGCGATCAGCGCATGATAAAGATCATTTAGGCCGTTCTCGACCCCCTCGATAGTGTCACCAAGCATGCCCTCTGGGTCGATTGGATTGGCGCGCTCACAAACCTTGATAGCATCGACTACCTTTGTGGCAAAACCACAATTCGTGTCCGCATGTCTTTGGATTAAAGACAACCAGAAAACCGTGGTCTCAATATCTTTGAGCAAGCTCAGGCTTTTCGTTGTTTCAGCCGAAACAAACTCACAAAAACCGCGTACTTCTTTAGGCGTAGCGCAAGCCCTGACCATGACACCCTCCAGACCCTATTAGGGGTTATCCCTGCTTTTTGTTATCGTAAAAATTAGACTTGGACTTTAGGAGGAATATCCCCCAAAGCACTGACTATAAGAGAACACTTATAGACTTAAAATCCAGTATATCTTTGAAGCCGCCTCAAGGTAAAGAGAATAGCTTCATAGCAAATGCGCACAAAACATCTGCTGGCAGGATTTGGAATTTTCGGCTCTTGAAGCGTAGCGCATGGCTTACTCCGCAATCAATACTGCCCCCGCGCCAACGAAGGAATCCTGCTAGACATGGCCCTGGTTGTACTTATCAAAGTTTGATAATATCAAGTCGTGAAAACCAGCCACACGGCATCAAGTATTCGCTGACGCTGCATGACAGGGCAGGGTTCCGGAAAATTGCTAGTGGATTTCTGGGCAGAAGTTGAGAAGTTCACCGGCATCGAGGAGTAGCAGCTATGCGTCAATCCGTAAAAATTGGGATCACTTCCTACGCCAACATCAAGGCGCGCACCATCGCCATCGCCAAGGGTCAATACAAACCCCGCCCCGGCGAGCCCAAACTGTGGCTTACCTCTTTTAAGTCCTTGGCCAGCGCGCTCTCGGCAGAAAACCAGGAACTGCTCAAGCTCATCCGCGAGCAGCAGCCGGAATCCATCGCCCAACTCGCCGAAATCACCGGACGCAAAACAAGCAACCTCTCGCGCACGCTCAAGACATTGGAGCGTTGCGGCATCGTCGCGCTTAAGGAATCTCGCACCAAGACGCAACCTGGCGGGCGCGCCCCGGTGAAACCGGTCGTGCTTGCCGAACGCTTTGATTTTGAATTCGTGCTGTAAGTAAGCAAGCCCGATAAAAAAGATGGGAGGAGTACGTTGTCCAACGAGGCTTTCTCGCGCGTTCTCATAGACGGACAGCTTGCCGACGTCGGCTGGAACTTGGCTGACGGCCAGAGCGTTCGCTACGAATATCATTTACCCGACGGCACCCGTGCCGATTACGTGCTGTGTGACCGGCATGGCCGCATCATGGCCGTGGTCGAGGCCAAACGTGCCGCGAAAAGCCTACAGGAAGCAGCCGACCAGGGCCGCGCTTACGCGGTACAACTCGACGACGTGCCCTACGTCTTTCTCGCCAATGGCGATGAAATCCTGTTCTGGGATTTTGAAAATGAAGCCTACCCGCGCAAGGTCAGCACCTTCTTCAAGCAAGAAGACCTAGAACGCCGCTTCGCCAAACGAAAAATCCGCATCGACCCGCTCACCAAGCCGATCGACGCCAAGATCGCCGGCCGCGATTATCAAAAAGAGTGCATCGATACCCTATGCCAAGAAATGAATACCGGCCGGCGCAAGCTGCTGGTGGAAATGGCCACCGGCACCGGCAAGACCCGCACCGCCGCCGCGCTCATCAAGCGGCTGTTCGAAGCCAACGCCGTCACCCGTGTTTTATTCCTGGTGGACCGCATTACCCTGGCCAAGCAAACCGAAGACGCTTTCAATGAACATCTGCCGGATTTCCCCTGTTATGTGCTTCGGGCCGGGCGGCGCTTTCAGGATGAAAAGCGCATTACTATCACCACGCTGCAAAGCATGATCAACGTCTACCGCGACTACTCGGCGGGTTACTTCGACTTGATCATCTCCGACGAATGCCACCGCAGCATTTATGGCAAATGGAGCGGCATTCTCAAATATTTTGACGGCGTTCAGATCGGCCTCACGGCCACGCCCTTCACCAGCGTCGTCGAGCACACCGGTGACGACGAAGACCTGCTTGTCGTACGCGACACCCTGCGGTTTTTCGAGGTGGATCAACCCACCTTCCGCTATGAGTTGCGCCAAGCCGTGCAAGATGGCCATCTGGTGCCCTACCAAATTTACAAGGCGAAGACCGTCAAGACCGCAGCCGAAGGCGGGTTCGAGGTCAAGAAGCATGAACTGGATTGGAGCGCCATGTCGCCGGCGGTGCGCAAGGAATTCGAAGCACTTTTCGCCGAGCGCGACACCATCAAAGTCGACCCCAATGCGCTGGAACGCAAATTCACCATCCCCGAGCGCAACCGCGCCCTGGTGCGCGAGTTCAAGCAGGTGATGGACAACGGCTACACCGACCACAAGGGCGTGCTGCGCAAGCCGCTCATCGGTAAGACCATCGTCTTCGCCGTTACCAAGCGCCACGCCGAGACCCTGGCGCAAATGTTCGACGACGCCTTCGCCCACCTCAAGCCCTCACCCGACGTGCGCTATGCCGATTTCGTCGTCTCCGGGTTCGGCAAAGACGACACCATCGACGGCGCCACCAAGATCAAGCGCTTCAAGAAAGAAGCGTTTCCGCAGATTCTCGTCTCGGTGAATATGCTCGACACCGGCTTCGATGCGCCGGAAGTCGTCAACCTGGTCATGGCCCGCTTCACCAAATCGGTGATCCTCTATCGCCAAATGCGCGGCCGGGGTACGCGCAAAGCGCCATACAAGACGCTGTTCACCTTATTCGACTTTGTCGGCGTTGCCGATTATCACGACGACGATGAAACCATGCCGGAAGGCGGTGTGATCCGGCAACCCATAGCCCGCCCGCCCGGCACGCCCCGCACCCTGCTCACCCTAGACGTGGATGACCACATCGACCCCACGACCCGTGAATGGGTCACGGTGGATGAGAATGACAACCTTGTCTTCCTCGATCCGGACGAGCAGCAAGCCGCGCTCTTCGGCGCGCGCTTCGAAGCCTGGATAGGCACACAAGATTTGCATGTAGACGAAAAGCGCCTGCTGCTCATGATCGGCGAGTATTTCAGAGCCAATGCCGAAACCGCCGAGCCATTTACGCTGGATTACTTCACCGTGGTGCCGCAGTTCAAAAACGTCGGTGGCCTACCCCGCGCCATACAGGCATTTGGCAACGAAGAACGGCTTACCCAAGTGCTCAACAGCCTGAACCAAGCTATGTTCGAAGAGCCGAGCGGCAACCTAGATCAACACAAAGAAATCTGACCCCACCATGCCCTTAACGCCAGACACCCGCCGCAAGATCGACCAAATCCGCGATTACCTTTTCGGCGGCGGTTATCCCGATCCCATGAACAACGCCGAGCAACTGGCGTACCTGTTCTATTTTTATCTCAGCGAAGGCCAGGACAAGGAAAGCACCGCCCGCGCCCGTATCACCAAGCAAACCTACGCCAGCCTGTTCGCGGGCGAATGGACGCTGAAGAACCCGCTCAACGCGCCCAAAGAAGGGCAGAAAACCATTTCCAAAGAACAACTGCGCTGGTCGATCTGGGCGCGCGCCATGAGCGGTGAGAATCTCGTGCGCTTCGTGCGCGACGAAGTGTTTCCGTTCTATGCCGAAATGGCCGAGCGCTATGCGGTCAACTTCATGGAAGGCAGCCGTCTCGGTATCGACGATCCGACCGTGCTCACCCAAGTGGTCAATCTGGTGGACGAGCTGCGGCTCGACCAAGCCGACGCCGACACCAAGGGCGACCTGTTCGAGCACGTGCTTAAGCAAATCAGCCAGGCCGGCGAGCTGGGCCAGTTCCGCACCCCGCGCCACATCATTCGCGCCATCGTACAAATGATCGCGCCGCAAATCGGCGAAACCATCTACGACCCCGCCGCAGGCACGGCGGGCTTTCTGGTGGCGGCATACGACTACATCCGCTTGCAAAATTCCTCGCCCAACGCCATCGAGGAAGTCGAACTCGACGGCAAGAAAATCCAGCGCGGCCACGGCGACAAACTCTCCGCCGCCAAGTGGGACATTCTCGGTAACCGCACTTTCTACGGCAACGATGTGGACCTCAAAATGGTCCACCTCGCCACCATGAACCTCACTTTGCGCGGCCTGCCCAATGTGCGCATCCGCCGTCGCAATGTACTCACCACCACGCTGGATGCTCAGCAAAAAGCCGAACTCGGCCTGCCGCTCGATGGCTTCAACATCATCCTCGCCAACCCACCCTTTGCCGGCCGTGTCGATAAAGACCGGATTGTGGACGACGTGAAGATCGGCACTACCACCGCCACGGAATTGCTGTTCCTCAAATACATGATGGACTCACTCAAAACCCCCTCTCCCTTGAGGGGAGAGGGCCGGGGAGAGGGTGGAAATGGAGGCCGCTGCAGCGTGATCGTGCCCGAGGGCGTGCTATTCGGCTCCACCGGCGCGCACAAAGAACTGCGCCGCCAGTTGATCGAAAACAACACCGTGCTCGCGGTGCTCTCGCTTCCCGGCGGCGTGTTCCAGCCCTACTCCGGCGTCAAAACTTCGGTGCTGTTTTTCAAGAAAGGTGGCACGACGGACAAAGTGCTCTTCCTGCATGCCGACAACGATGGTTACAAGATCGACGCCAAACATGACACACCCATCGAGAACGACGATCTGCCCGGCCTACTCGATGCCTACCAGTGCAAGGATGAACGCTGGGCCGAATGGCAAGCGCATTTCTCCCCTCGCCCGCAAGCGGGAGAGGGGGCGGGGGAGAGGGCTTTAGAATGGACAGCCAAATGGTGGTTCGCCGACGCGGCGACGCTACGCGCTAACGATTTCAATCTTTCCGCTGGGCGCTATCGGCCTATGTCCCAAGCCGCCGTTGAACACCGCGATCCGCGCGAGCTGTTGGACGAACTGGCGGCGATTGAGGCGGAGATTGTGGAGGAGGTGGAGGCGTTGCGGGTGGTGTTGGCGGAACAGGTATGACCCCCCCGTTTGCCCGACTTGGCGATGTTTCAACGTTGATCACAAAGGGCACAACGCCAACGACAATCGGCTATCCATTCGTTGATGAGGGCATACCATTCCTTCGTGCGGAAGACATCAACGGCGGCTATGTTTCTGTTGAATCAGCCGAAAAGAGAATCAGCACTGAATGCCATAAGACACTTGAACGATCACAGCTTCTAGCGGGAGATTTGCTTATCACCATTGCTGGAACAGTTGGCCGCGTAGGTATTGCTCCAACGGGAGAGTGGTCAGCAAACTGCAATCAAGCGGTTTCCATTGTCCGGCTCAAACCTGAGATTTTTGACTTGCAGTTTCTTTGCTTTTTTTTGCGTTCTGGTGATGTGCAGCACAAGTTCAAGCAGCAGGGGACCACCGCAACGATAACCAACGTGAGCCTTGCCCAAATAAGGAATTTGGAAGTCCCACTTTTGCCACTCCCCGAGCAACGCCGCATCGTCGATATCCTCTCCCGCGCCGAGGGCATCGTGCGGCTGCGGCGCGAGGCACAACGAAAAGCCGCCGAACTGATACCGGGGATTTTTCTCGATATGTTTGGCGACCCAGCGACAAATCCGAAGGGGTGGCCGATGTCGACCATTGGCCACTTAACCAGCGTTCAGACCGGCGCGACCCCTTCTCGGGACAACTCTGCTTACTATTCAGATGCGACAATCCCATGGGTGAAAACAGGTGAGGTCAACGGTGGAATCATTCCAGAAACAGAAGAAATGATTTCGCAGATAGCGTTGTCGGAAACAAACTGTAAGGTCTTTCCTGTGGGCACCATTTTGGTTGCCATGTATGGCCAAGGCCAGACAAGAGGGCGTTCCGCTGTCCTTGGAATACCTGCCGCCACGAATCAGGCATGTGCTGCCATATTGCCTTCGAACAACATTGACGGAGCATTTCTCTTCTGTTTTTTGCAAACGCAATATGAGCAACTACGAGGAATGGCGCACGGCGGAAACCAAGCAAACTTGAATCTCTCCATGATCAAAGGGTTGCCAATCACCCTTCCGCCGCTCTCTGTTCAGAAAGTTTTTTCCGAGAAACTAGATTCCGTCCGCTCCATCCAATCCCAACAAGACGCCGCCACCGCCAAGGGCGAAGCTATTTTTAACGCGCTGCTGGCGGGGGTTTTCACAACCGACTGAGGATCATCGAATGCCGGACATCTTCATTTCTCACGCCCAAGCCGATTTTCCGCTCGCGGAGTTCTTGCATCGCCACATGACCCAGGAAGGCTTGAGCGTCTATCTCGCCACGGTGTCGATGCAACCGGGTGAACATTGGATGCCGGCCATCATGGAGAACTTGCGATCTTCCACTTGGGTGCTGTGTCTCGCCAGCCGGTCCGCATGTGCGTCACGGTGGGTTATGCAAGAAATGGGGGTAGCCATCGGAACCAATAAGAAGCTGGTGCCGATTGTGTGGGATCAATCGCCAGAAGCATTGCCGGGCTGGATGTGCCAATATCAAGCAGTCAACCTCGGCGGCGTCGGCCAGCAGGAAGCCATGGCCGCAATTGGTCGGATCGCTGAGACGATCAAGGCAGAAAAACAGAAGGGGCTATTCATCCTTGGCCTGCTTGTAGCTGGTCTTGCCTTGTTTGGAAAGTGAGATATGACTGGCTACTTCGGCGATCCAAAAATGAATGGCTTATTGTCCGCGCTGATGCAGCCGGTACGCCGGAAAATTTTCGTCAGTTATCACCACGGCAACGACCAAGCGCATTACGATGAGTTTTCGCGTTTTTTTCATGACCAATATGAGGCAGTGTTCGATAACTCTCTCGAACGCAGCATTGACAGCAATAACGCGCAATATGTGATGCAACGAATTCGGGATAATCACATCACGGGCACATCCTGCACGGTCATGCTGATCGGTGCCCAGACGCACCAACGGAAGTATGTGGATTGGGAGATCAAGGCAACACTGGACAAACAGCATGGCCTGCTTGGTATCGTTCTCCCAACCCATCAGACAACTTACGACGGGAAGATCATCGTCCCGGATCGTTTTCACGATAACGTTCTATCTGGCTATGCGCAGTGGGTTCATGCGAACGGTTTGACAGCCCAACATCTCACCACGCTTATAAATGCTGCGGTTGCCGCTCCCAAGATTCTTATCAACAACTCGCGCGATATGCGAAAACAGAACGGGTGATTCAATGATTCTGGAAAAAGGCTCTTTCGAGCTGGATTTAAAGCTCTTCAAACTGAAAGCGGAGCTTTCTGACATTGATCGTCAGTGCGCATGGGAGCTCTACACCGAACTTTCGACACGGCGGGCCATTACCGGAAAGCTGAGCGACCCGAAGTGCAAAGACTTCAGTGGTGAAATCTACGTTGAGAGTCTAGATTCTCTATACCGTTTTTTTCAGGAAGCCCGGACGATCATGCGCAAGTTTCCCGTTGGGCGGCTCAGCATAGATCAACAAAATCATCTTGGCGCATTGATCTTTCGGATGATGCAGGATGTCCTGCGTCCGTTTCTGGAAAGGTGGCACGGCCAATATCGCCACTGGTGGGAAAACGAAGCGAACAAGAATCTCCCCCCTTTTCAGCGTCAATCGGTCTTTCCAGAACAGGAGGAAATGTTGCGTGATTGGACAAACCTTCGCTGGATGATGCGGCGTGTGCAGAAGCAGATTGTGAAAGTGTATAAGCTTGTCGAGGTTTCATAGGTGCTAGGTAAATTTCAATGACTGCTAGCTTCACCGTATACATCGACGAATCCGGCGATGAAGGCTTCGCCTTTCATCCGAATGAGCGCGGAAGTTCGCGTTGGCTGGTGCTTTCCGCCACGGTATTCCGCAAGCAGCATGACCTGGACGCAGTACGCCTGATGCGCGAGGTGAGGGAAAAACTGGGTAAGGAACCAAAAAAGGCACTGCACTTCCGCGAACTGAAGCACGAGCAGCGAGTACCCTATGTGCGAACCATTGGCGAGGCCAAGCTGCGTACGGTGTCGGTGCTGATTCACAAGCCGTCGATCAAGGAGCCGGAGAAGTTTCAGAACGAGAGCCATCGCCTCTACCGCTATGCGACTCGGCTGTTGCTGGAACGCGTCTCCTGGCTATGCCGCGATCAGCATCGGCCGGGTGAAGGTGACGGCACGGCGGAGATCACTTTTTCCAATCGCAGCGCCATGTCTTACGACGACCTGAGGAATTATCTGATGCATTTGCGCGAAACCGCCGAAGCAAGAGATATCCGAGTGGATTGGAATGTGGTGAAGCCAGAGCGCGTAAAGGCGGTGAACCATGACCAGCTCGCAGGATTGCAGATTGCCGATGCCGTGGCGTCCGGTATCTATTTTTCTGTGAATCTGAACCAGTATGGCGAGACGGAAGACCGTTACTTGAAGCATTTGGCGCCCACGCTCTACTGCCATAAAAAAACGGCGCTGGGCTATGGCTTGAAGTTTTGGCCGGAAGATGCGGATTCTCTGGCGGAGGCGTTGCCCCACCTCAAGATTTTCCAGGACTACAAATGAAAATGCAGACCCCAGGTTCGAGGTTCCCACCCTTGCGGGCTGCCGCCGTTGCCGGCGACCTCTACAAATCCTGCGCTTGTCTGCACTGCGAATACTAGACATGCTACCGCCGCCAGTCAAGTCGCATTGACGACGCGATACAGACATCACAAACACCCTAGCTTTTTTATGCTTATTAGACAATAATTAACATAATTCTGTTGATATTTGTTTAATAAGGCGAATAGCGATGCTGCATTCATACTCGTTCAAAAACCTCCTGTCGTTCAAAGATACGACGGAAGTCTCGTTCCGGCTGACGAACCATGCGCCTGATAACGGCATGTCCGTTGTCTCGCGGACGGGTCAGCGTTTGACGAAGGCTATCGCCGTCATCGGCCCGAACGGTAGCGGCAAAACCAATCTGCTCAAGCCGCTGGCATTTCTCGGTTGGTTTGTGTCGTCGTCTTTTCAGAGCGACCCCAAAGCTAAAATCCCGGTCGAGCCGCATTTTTTCGGTAAGGGTTCCGCTAGCGAGTTCCAGGTGGAGTTCGACGCCGATGGCAAGTTGTGGCGTTATGATCTGGTGGTGACGCCTGACAGGGTTTTGAGCGAATCGCTTCATGTAAAGACTAGCCGTCTTTTCAGTTATGTCTTTGTCCGCGAGTGGTTGGGTGAAGGTCGGGGCTACCACATCAAACAGCAAAACTTTGGCTTTAACCCGAGCGACAAGGAGGGGGTGCGCGAGAACGCGTCGCTTATCTCGACGGCCGCACAGTACAAAGTTCCGCTGGCCAGTCAATTTGCCACGCTGTCGCTGAGCACCAATGTCAATTACGCCGGTCGCCATCATTTCAATGAAAATGATGTGATGCAGGCAGCCAGCTATTTTGCCGGCAATGTGACCGCCAGTGAACAGATGAGCGGTTTGTTGCGCGCCTGGGATCTCGGCCTTTCGGAAGTTCGCGTCAAGATGCTGGATTTGCCCAACGAGAAAGGCGAAGTGCAAAAAATCCCGCTTCCTTTTGGCGTGCATCGGGTCGGTAAGCGGGAAGCCGAGTTGTTGCTGCTCCATGAATCCAGCGGCACGCAAAGCGCCTTTGTACTGCTGGCGCGTTTGTTGCCGGTGCTGGCTTCCGGCGGCTTGGCGGTGATCGACGAGTTCGAGGCCGACCTGCACCCGCACATGCTGGTGCCGATTCTCGATTTGTTTTTCAGTTCGGAGACAAACCCCCGCAACGCCCAGATCATCTTTACCTGCCACTCTGTCGAGGTGCTTAATTTACTGCACAAATCGCAGGTAATGCTGGTACAGAAGGATGAAAGCTGCGCCAGCGAGGCATGGCGGCTGGATAGCATGCAAGGTGTGCGGAACGACGACAACCTTTACGCCAAATACATGGGTGGCGCTTACGGCGCCATCCCGAATGTTTGAGTGACCATGGCGCGTAGCGCAACACCTGCTCGACGCACCGTTTTAAAAACAGTGCTAATCGTTGGTGAAGGGGATACCGAAAAGGCGTTCCTTGACCATCTAAAGCGCCTCTACGTCACGCGGGGTTGTGGCGTGTCGGTTACGGTTAGGAACGCCCACGGCAAAGGGCCGGGCAACGTGATCGATGCCACCATGCGGCATGCCAAAAATGGTGATTTCGATATTGTGGCGGTACTGATGGATACCGATTTGCCATGGACTGACGAAGTTCGCGCGTTGGCGCGTGAGCATCGAATCTGCATGGTAGGCGCTACCCCTTGTGTTGATGGTTTGTTGCTGCAAATCCTTGGCGAGCGTGTTCCTGCGCAATCCAACCGTTGCAAAAGTGCATTCCATGCACGCCTCGGCCGTAAACCTTTTGTGAGAGAAGCTTATGAACCAGATTTCTCGAAACCGTTGTTGGACAAGAAGAGCGCGACTATTCCAGCGCTTGGGAAATTACTTGGGTTGATGGCTGGACAGCTACCGCTCAGCGACTGAACACTGCCGCCACAAGAAGACAATGCTGGACAGCTATGATTGCCGAGAAATATACGTGTTGGTGAACTGATTAGGGAGACTGCATGCAAGACATTCTCAACGCATTAAGCAAGGGGCTGAAAAGTCAATTGCAGCCGAAGATGTTGGTGTTGACGCTGTGGCCGATGCTGCTGGCGCTGCTGTTTTGGGGCGGGGTGTTCTGGTGGTTCTGGGATGCGTGGGCGGGTAGCTTGGTGATGCTCACGCAGGAAGCGGGGCTTGAGCCGCGCTTGGCTGAATGGGGCTTCGCCTGGGTCGCGCATTGGCTGATCACGCTGTTGTTGCTTTCGTTGTTGTTACCGGCGGTCTATGTCACCTCTTTACTCTTCGCGGCGGTATTCGCAATGCCGGTGATGCTGAATTTTGTGGTGGAACGCGATTATCCCAATCTGGAGATGAAGCGGGGCGGCACCTTCATGGGCAGCGTGTGGAATGGCCTGATCGCGGTGGGGGTATTTTTGATTCTGTGGATCATTACGCTGCCGCTGTGGTTGATTCCATTCGGCGCGCTGGTGGCGCCGACGCTGTTGTCCGCCTATCTCAATCAACGCTTATTTATGTACGACGCGCTGATGGATCATGCGAGCCGCGAGGAATTCGAGCAAATCAAAGCGCGCGCCAACGGGCGCTTGTTTGGCTTGGGCGCGATTCTGGGTTTTGTGCACTACATCCCGATTCTGAATTTCTTCACGCCGATTTATATCGGGCTGGCGTATATCCATTTTTGTTTGGGGGAGTTGCAGCGGCTGCGAGAGGAGAATATGTAGAAGCAAACATCTTGAACCGCAAAGGACGCGAAGGTACGCGAAGGAATTCCATCATAGGTTTCCTTCGCGTACTTTCGCGGTAATCATGATTTCCTTTGTGCGGCGAAGCTACTTCTCCTCCTTATCATCAATCCCCAATTCCTGAATCTTGCGCGTGAGGGTGTTGCGCCCCAGGCCCAATAGATTCGCCGCTTCGATGCGCCGCCCGCCGGTGTGCGCCAGGGCTTTGAGGATGCAGGTTTTCTCGAATTGCGCGACCAGCGTGTCCATGATGGCGGTCTCGCCGTGGTTGAGGCGGTTGATGAGTTCCTTCTCTAAGGCCGAGATCCAGTCCTGCCCGGCGCTGACGGTCGGCTCGCCCTTGAGCTCCGGCGGCAGGTCGGCAACGTCGACGTTTTGCCCCGGCGCCATGACGGTGAGCCAGTGGCAGATATTTTCCAGTTGGCGCACGTTGCCGGTCCAGTCGAGCGATTGCAAAAACTTGAGCGCGGCCTCGGAAAGTTTTTTGGGCTCGACATTCAGTTCAATCGCGCTTTTCGCCAGGAAATGCTTGGCGAGCAGCGGGATGTCTTCGCGCCGTTCGCGCAAGCTGGGCAGGCGCAGGCGAATCACATT
>JACRIU010000070.1 GCA_016235775.1 Hydrogenophilales bacterium | reverse complement strand
CTTCGGTTTGTTGGGCCGAAGACAATTCGATCTTGGCTTTCTCCGCCGCTTCTTTCAGGCGTTGCAGCGCGAGCATGTCTTTGCGCAGGTCGATGCCTTGCTCTTTCTTGAACTCATCCGCCAGATAGTCGATCACGCGCTGGTCGAAATCTTCGCCGCCCAGGAAGGTGTCGCCATTGGTGGAGAGCACTTCGAACTGGTGCTCGCCTTCGACTTCAGCGATTTCGATAATCGAGATATCGAAGGTGCCGCCGCCCAGGTCATACACCGCAATCTTGCGGTCGCCTTCTTTCTTGTCCAACCCAAAAGCCAGCGCGGCTGCGGTCGGCTCGTTGATGATGCGCTTGACGTCCAGTCCGGCGATTTTGCCGGCGTCTTTGGTGGCTTGGCGCTGCGAGTCGTTGAAATAAGAGGGCACGGTGATCACGGCTTCGGTGACTTCTTCACCCAGGTAATCTTCCGCGGTCTTTTTCATTTTGCGCAGCACTTGGGCCGAGATTTCCGGCGGGGCCATTTTCTTGGCGCGCACTTCCACCCAGGCGTCGCCGTTGTCGGCTTTGACGATGGTATAGGGCACGAGGCCGATGTCTTTTTGCACCATGGGTTCGTCGAAGCGGCGTCCGATCAGGCGCTTCACCGCAAACAAGGTGTTTTTCGGGTTGGTGATACCTTGGCGCTTGGCCGATGCGCCGACCAGCACTTCACCTTCTTCGGTGTAAGCGACGATCGAGGGCGTGGTACGCGCGCCTTCCGAATTTTCGATCACCTTGGGCTTGCCGCCTTCCATGATGGAAACGCAGGAGTTGGTGGTGCCCAGATCGATACCGATAATTTTTCCCATGATAAATTCCCTTTAAAAAGTGATGACTTGTTCTGTAAATGGGGCGGGTGCAGGCTATTTCAAGCGTCTTTTGCCTTGGCCACCGACACCAGCGCCGGGCGCAGGATGCGTTCATTCAGGCTATAGCCTTTCTGCATCACCATCACCACGGTGTTGGGCTCGGCGTCGGCTTCCATCATGGCCATGGCCTGATGTTTGTGCGGGTCGAATTTTTCGCCCAGCGGATTGATTTCCTGGATATTGAATTTACCAAAGACCAAGCTGAGCTGCTTCAGGGTCAGATCGACGCCGCTGCGCAAGCTTTCCAGGTTTGCGCTTTCGACCGCGAGGGTCGCTTCCAGCGCATCCTTCACCGCCAGCAGCTCGCCGGAGAAATTCTCCACCGCGTATTTACGCGCCTTGTCGGCCTCGTCGTGGCCGCGCTTGCGGATGTTTTCCGTCTCGGCCTTGGCATACATCCAGGCGTCGTAATGTTCTTGCGCCTTGAGTTCGGCTGCTTGGAGCATTTCTTCCAGGCTAGGCATCACCTCGGTTTCAGGGGTGGCCTGGGGTGTTTCGTTTTCTGGGCTAGTTTCTTGATTTGACATGCATTCCTCCAAAGTCTTGGAGGCAAATGGGGATGTATTTCCCCTTTTCAAGTGGGGTGTTGAAAATTTGGTATATATCCAAGCGGCTTGACTCAGCCAGTTGTGCGGCTTAGGATGCACACATATACCACATACATGTTAGGTTAAGCTAATGGCACAATTACATTTTTATGTTCCGGACGAGGTGGAAGCGCAAATCCGCAACAAGGCCAGCCAAGCCAAATTGCCCCTTTCGCGGTATTTGGCCAATCTCGTGAAGCAGGAAGCAGGTCAGCCCAGCCAATGGCCGGTCGGCTATTTCGATCAAATCTTTGGTCAATGGCAGGGAGAGCCGCTGGTGCGTCCGCCGCAAGGCGAGTACGAAGAGCGGTTGGAACTAAAGTAGTGTTTTTATTGGATACCAACGTCTGCATTCGTCTGCTGAACGAGGCGCATTCGGGCATCATGCGCCAGTTTCGTTCATGCTCGCCGTCCGACATCGCCTTGTGCAGCGTGGTCAAGGCCGAGCTGTTGCTCGGTGCGCGTCGCAGCGCGCGGGTGGAAGAAAACCTGCAACGGCTGAAACTATTTTTCTCCCCCTTGAACAGTCTGCCCTTCGACGATCTGTGCGCGGAACACTACGCGTTGATTCGGGCCGATCTGCTCGCGCAAGGCAAACCGATCGGCCCGAATGATTTGTTGATCGCCTCTATTGCTCGCGCCCACGATGCAGTGCTGGTGACGCACAACACCGGCGAATTCGGGCGTGTGATCGGGTTGCGGATGCAAGACTGGGAGCTCGTGGGTTAACGCGTTGAACTATTATTTTTTCGCACCCAAGCTCAAGGCGCGGGTACGGGATAGATCGGCGGCTTGCTTGAGTTGCGCAGGATCGTCACTCAGCCAGCCTTGCAGATTGGCCAGCGCAATGTCGGCCAGGGCGCGGATCCAATCCGGGTGCTCGTTCAAGCAGGGGATGTAGTTGAATGTCTTGCCGCCGGAACTGATAAAGGCGGCACGGCATTCCATTGCGATTTCTTCCAGCGTTTCCAGGCAGTCGGCCACGAAGCCGGGGCAGATCACGTCCACGCGCGGCGTGCCTTGTTTGCCTAATACTTCCAACGTGGCCTGGGTGTAGGGCTTCAGCCATTCGGCGCGGCCGAAGCGCGATTGGAAGGTAAGCAGAAATTGTTCGGGCTTGAGCCCCAATTGCTCGGCCAGCAGGCGTCCGGTTTTTTGGCATTCGCAGTGATAGGGGTCGCCCTTGTCCAGGGAAAAGCGCGGCACGCCGTGGAAGCTCATCACCAGTTTGTCCGGGCGGCCATTTTGCATCCAGTAGTCGTTCACGTTTTGCGCCAGCGCGGCGATGTAGCCGGGATCATCGTGATAGTGCTTGATGCTGCGCAGCGCCGGCATGTTGCGCGATTTTTCGAGTGCGGCGAATACCGCATCCATCGCGCTGGCGGTCGAGCTGGCCGCGTATTGCGGATAGAGCGGGATAGCCAGAATACGATCGCAGCCTTGGGCCTTGAGCTTGTCGATCACGCTCGCAACGCTGGGCGCGCCATAGCGCATGGCGAAATCGACCACCAGCGGGGTGCGCGTGCGCTCGCCCAGATAGCCTTGCAGCATCTTGGTTTGGCGCTGGGTATGCACCAGTAGCGGCGAGCCTTCCTCGGTCCAAATCTGCGCGTATTTTTTGGCGGATTTATTCGGGCGTGTGTTGAGGATGATGAGGTTGAGGATCGGCCACCACGCCAAACGTGGAATCTCGATTACGCGCGGATCGGACAGAAATTCTTTTAGATACGGCCGCAGCGCCGCACCGGTCGGCGCGGCGGGCGTGCCGAGGTTAAGCAGCAGCACGCCGACTTTGGGGATCGTGCCATGGGAATGGGGTGGTTCGGGTATGTAGGGCATGGATCAAGTAGTCAGTGAGGTGTGAGGTGTGAGGAGCAATTCATCGAAGCCACTTGTTTTTTCACCTGACCCCTTACGCCTAACACCTTACCCATTAATTAGTGATACGAAAGCGCGCTCGACAGCAGCTTGGCGGTGATATCCACAATCGGTATCACCCGGTCATACGCCATGCGCGTGGGCCCGATCACGCCGACGGTGCCGATGACTTGGCCGTTGACTTCATAGGGTGCGGTCACCACGCTGCATTCATCCAGCGGCATCGCGCCGGATTCGCCGCCGATGAATATCTGCACGCCTTCGCCTTGTTGGCCGACCGCGAGCAGTTGCATCAACTGGGTCTTTTGTTCAAACAGGGCGAACAGTTTGCGCAGTTGGTCCATATTGCTGGAGAGCTCGTGCACGTCGAGCAGCTTGCCCTCGCCGGTGATGACGTATTGTTCCTGGGTTTCGGCCCCGGCTTCGAGCGCGGCGGTCATCAGGCTGGTCATGTCCTGGCGCAGTTGCTTCAATTCGTTGTGGATATTGTCTTTGGCTTCGTCCAGGGCGCGACCGGTGTAGTGGCGATTGAAAAAATTCGCCGCCTCGGTCAGCTCGGTCGGGGTGTAGGTTTCAGCCGGCATGAGAATGCGGTTTTGCACCGAGCCGTCGGTGGAAACCAAAATCATCAGAATGCGACGCTCGGAGAGATTCAGAAACTCGATATGGCGGATGGCATTGCTGCGCTTGGAGGCGACCACCACGCCGGCGAATTGGGTCAGATCGGACAATAGACGCGAGGCGGAAGCGATGAGCCGCTGCGGGTCGGAAGCGTCGAGATGGCTTTCCAAATGGTGAATCTCGGCGGTGGCGAGCGACCGCACCGTGAGCAAGGTATCGACAAACACCCGATAGCCGCGCGTGGTGGGGATGCGCCCGGCGGAAGTGTGCGGGCTGGCGATAAATCCCATCTCTTCCAGATCCGCCATCACGTTGCGGATGGTAGCCGGGCTTAAATCCAGTCCCGAATACTTGGACAGCGTGCGCGAGCCGACCGGCTGGCCTTCGGTGATGTAGCGTTCGACCAGAGTCTTCAGCAGCAGTTGTGAGCGTTTATCCAACATGGGAGCCATTGTACGGATTTTGGGAATAATATGAAGTTATCGTCCGCCAAGGCTATAATTTCATCCATTATGCATTTTCCCTTTAAGACCGTCGCCCTGGTCGGCAAATACAATACGCAAGAAATCAGCGGCCCCATCGTTCGGCTCGCCGAGTTTTTGGAGCAGAAGGGCTGCAAGGTGCTGATCACGGTGCAAACCGCCGATCGCATGGGCATCCCCGGTTTTGATTCCGCGCGCCTGGTGGATATCGGCAATGTGGCGGACCTGGTGATTGTGCTGGGCGGCGACGGCACCATGCTCAACGTCGCGCGCATCCTGGCTGAATACGATGTGGCGGTGGTCGGCGTCAACCAGGGCCGGCTCGGTTTTCTCACCGATGTGTCGGTGGATACCATGACCGAAACCCTGGGGGAAATTCTCGATGGCGAATACACCAGCGAGAATCGATTCTTGTTGGATGTCTCCGTCGAACGCGATGGCGATAATGAACCGGTATTCCATGCGCGCGCCTTCAATGATGTGGTGGTGAGCAAGGGCGCGACCGGCCGCTTGATCGAGACCGAAGTATTTATCGACGGCCAATTCGTTTACAGCCAGCGCTCGGATGGTTTGGTCATCGCCTCGCCCACCGGTTCGACGGCTTATGCACTCTCCGCCGGCGGGCCGATTTTGCACCCGACGCTGGAGGCCATGGTGCTGGTGCCCATCTGCCCCCATACCTTGAGCAACCGGCCCATCGCCGTCAACAGCCATGCCGAAATCGAAGTGCTGGTGATCCGCGCCGATGACTGCAATGCCAACTTCGACGGCCAGCGCCGCTTGGAGCTGAAAGCCGGCGACCGCGTGCGTGTGCGCCGCTCGACGCATACCCTCACCTTGCTCCGGCCGCGCGGCCACAGCTATTACGACATGCTGCGGCAGAAACTGCACTGGGGCGAGAAGCTGTGAATCAGGTGTCGGGCGTCAGGATTCAGGCGTCAGGGGAAACCTTATAAATCCCCTCTCCCGCTTGCGGGAGAGGGTTAGGGAGAGGGCAAGCAGATATCCATTTGCTTCGATCGCCCACTCCCCCGGCCCCTCTCCCACAGGTGGGAGAGGGGAGTGAGCCGCAAGTTCGGCACAAATTTTAAGAGCGTTCTGTGCTACTCCATCTCTCAGTCAAAGATTTCGTCATCGTCGATCGCGTCGAACTCGAATTCGAGCCGGGCTTCACCGTGCTCACCGGCGAGACCGGCGCGGGCAAGTCGATTCTGATCGACGCCCTGGCCCTGGTGCTGGGCGATCGGGGCGAGGCCAGCGTGGTGCGCGCCGGCAGCGAGCGCGCTGAAATTGCCGCGCAATTCGATCTCTCCCAACTCAAGCCGCTGCAAACTTGGCTCGCTGAACATGATCTCGCGGGCGATGAAGGAATCTGTCTCATGCGGCGAGTGGTCGATAGCGGCGGCCGCTCGCGCGCCTTCATCAACGGCCATGCCGCGACGCTGGCGCAATTGCGTGAAGCGGGCGAATGGCTGGTGGATATCCACGGCCAGCATGCGCACCAATCGCTGCTGCGCGCCGTTGCTCAGCGTGCCTTGCTCGACGGCTACGGTGGTTTATCCGATCAAGCGCGCCAGGTGCAGGACGCCTACCGAGTCTGGCAAGAACTCAAACACCAGCGCGAAGCCGGGGAGCGCGATGCCGAAGCGCTGCTGCTTGAACGCGAAGATATGGAATGGCGCGTCAAGGAACTCGGCGCGCTGCAATTCACGCCGGACGAGTGGCAGGGGCTGCAAACCGAACATGCGCGCCTCACGCATGCCGCGAGCTTGATCGATGGCGCGCGCTATGGGGTTGAAGTGTTGTCCGAGAGCGAAAATTCGCTCATCAGCCAGCTCGCCGCTTTGATTTCCAAATTGAATCAGTTGCGTGAATACGATGCCGGCCTCAAAGAAACGCTGGATACCTTAGAGCCCGCCGAAATCCAATTGCAGGAAGCGGCGCACAGTCTCAACCATTATGTGCAGCGCCTCGATCTCGACCCGGAGCGCCTGAACGAATGCGAGCAGCGGCTCTCGGCGATCCACGCCACCGCGCGCAAATTCCGCGTCACGCCCGAGCAGTTGCCGGAATTGTTGGAGAGCGCCAATACCCGCCTGGCCGCGCTGATCGAATGCGCCGATCCCGCCGCCCTGGCGCGCAAAGAGCAGGAAGCAAAAGCCCGTTTTGACGAGTTGGCAAAAAAACTCAGTGCGGGACGCAAGCAAGCCGGCAAAAAGCTCAGCCAAAAAGTCAGCGCCACGCTGCAACAACTCGCCATGGCCGGCGGCGTATTTGATGTGGCGCTAACGCAGGTAGCAGAGGGCGCTAGCTACGGCCATGAGAATGTCGAGTTCCTGGTGGCCGCGCACGCCGGAATGAGCCCGAAGCCCCTGGCCAAAGTCGCCTCCGGCGGCGAGTTGTCACGCATCAGCTTGGCGATACAAGTCGCCACCATCGACGTGGCCGCGGTGCCCACGCTGATATTCGATGAAGTCGATGTGGGCATCGGCGGCGGCGTGGCCGAAGTCGTCGGCGCTTTACTGAAAGATGTCGGCTTGCGCCACCAAGTCCTATGCATCACCCACCTGCCGCAAGTCGCCGCCCAAGGCCACCATCACTTGCGCGTCAGTAAGGAATCGGTCAAAGGCGTGACCTTATCGCGGATTGAACCCTTGGATAAAAAAGCCCGTGTCGAGGAAATCGCTCGCATGTTGGGTGGAGTGGAGATCACCGAGAAGACCCGCGCGCACGCGGCGGAGATGCTGGCGCGGCATTAAGTTCTATAAGGGCAATTCGCCTTCGTGCAATCCACATATAAATACAGCGAATGCTCGCGAATGGTGAAGCCGCGTTCCTTGGCGATCTTCTCTTGGCGTTTTTCGATATCGGAGTCGAAGAATTCTTCCACCCGGCCGCATTGCAGGCAGACGAGGTGATCGTGGTGGCCGCCTTGGTTGAGTTCGAACACGGATTTTCCGCTCTCGAAGTGATGGCGGATCAATAGCCCGGCTTGTTCGAATTGGGTGAGCACGCGGTACACGGTGGCGAGCCCGACATCCTCGTGTTCGTTTAACAACACGCGATAAATATCCTCGGCGCTGAGGTGGCGCTGATTGCTGGTTTCGAACAGGCTCAGGATCTTGAGCCGGGGCAGGGTGGCTTTCAGGCCGACGCTTTTGAGTTCGCTAGGGTCAGTCATACATTAAGAGGGCGTCCGGGAGAGAGAGACGCCTATGATACGGCTTTGCCCGCCCGATGCCAAAGCCGCGCCGGCTACGCTATAATGCCCCGTCGAATAAGGAATTTTCTCCCCATGCGCAATCTTGTCCCGTTTTCCCTTTTGTTGCTTGCCGCCTGCTCCAGCGACCCGATCACCTCGTATATGCCTGAGCCTTACAAGGTGACGATCCAGCAAGGCAATGCCATCACCCAAGATATGGTGTCCAAGCTGCGCCCAGGCATGAGCAAATCCCAGGTGCGCTTCATCCTCGGCACGCCGCCGATTACCGACATGTTCCACGCCAATCGTTGGGACTATGTTTACATCCTCAAACAAGGCAGCGAGGTGAAAGAGGAGCGCAAGCTCGCGCTGTTCTTCGACAACGATCTATTATCGCGTGTGGCGGGCGACGTTGCGGCCACGACTAAACAGGATAAACAGGAAGAAGCCGCCAAGCCGGCCAAGGCCGTGACTGAAATCGTGCTGGATAAATTCGATCCCAATGCCCCGCCCATCGCACCAAGTGATGAGAAGGGCTTTTTCGGACGGATGATGGAATCGGTCGGGTTCTAGTTTTTCTTTTTAACCACGAATGCACACGAATTAACACTAACTGAGAGAAAATTCCCGGTTTTATTCGTGTTCATTCGTGTTCATTAGTGGTTTCAAAAATAAATGATAAACATCGCAATCGCAGGCAGTTCCGGCCGGATGGGCCGCACCTTGATCGAAGTCATCAGCCAAGCGCCGGATATGCGCTTGTGCGCCGCGCTGGATCGTGCGGGCAGCCCTTTTCTGGGCAAAGATGCCGGCGAGTTGATCGGCGCCGCCTGCGGCACGCCGATTACCGATAACCTGGAAGCGCTGGATGGCGCGCATGCGCTGATCGACTTTACCCGCCCCGAGGGCACGCTGGCGCACCTTGCCTATTACCGCGCCAAGAAAATCAATCTGGTGATCGGCACCACCGGTTTTACCCCCGAGCAGAAGCAAACCATCGTCGAGGCCAGCCGCGACATCGGCAGCGTGTTCGCGCCGAATATGAGCGTGGGCGTGAATATCGTGTTTAAGCTGCTGGAGCAAGCGGCGCAGGTGCTGAATGATGGCTACGACATCGAGATTATCGAGGCGCATCACCGGCACAAGGTCGATGCGCCTTCCGGCACCGCGCTGCGCTTGGGCGAAGTCGTGGCCGCAGCCACCGGGCGCAATCTGGCCGACTGCGCGATCTATGGCCGCGAAGGCGTGACTGGCGAGCGTAATCCCGCCACCATCGGTTTCAGTACCATACGCGGCGGCGATATCGTGGGCGACCATACCGTGCTCTTCGCCGGCATCGGCGAACGCATCGAAATTTCGCACAAAGCCTCCAGCCGCGCCACTTTCGCCATGGGCGCGTTGCGCGCCGCGCGCTTCTTGGCGGGTAAGTCCAGCGGGCTCTATGACATGCAGGATGTGCTGAGTCTACGTTGAAGCCGCTGTAACAATAATGTACAATTCGAGCGAATAAAGAAGCGGGATAGGCCCATCGGCCTTCCCGCTTCTTTGTGTATCTAGCGTTCGGAGCCCTATCGTGCCAGCCTCTCGTTTACCCGCCATGCTTGTCCTTGCCGATGGCAGTATTTTTAGAGGGGTTTCCATTGGCGCCGAGGCCGTGACCTCGGGCGAGGTGGTATTCAATACAGCCATGACCGGCTACCAGGAAATTCTCACCGATCCTTCCTATACCCAGCAGATCGTTACGCTGACTTATCCGCATATCGGCAATACCG
>JACRIU010000069.1 GCA_016235775.1 Hydrogenophilales bacterium | reverse complement strand
TTTGAATCAAAGCGTCGCGCGGGCCGCAGAGATCCAGGCGCGCTTGGACAAATCTTTACTTCGCGCGCCCTTCCAAGGCGTGGTGGGCGTACGCCAGGTCAGCGTCGGCGCCTACGTCAACAAGGGCCAGGATATCGCACGGCTGGAAGGAATCGGCACGCTGAAAGTGGATTTTCGCGTGCCTGAACTGTTTGCGGGCCGGCTGAAACCGGGCCAAGCAGTGAAGGTAAGCGTCGATGCCTTTCCCAATGAGCAATTCGACGGCGAAATCTTCGCCATCGAACCGGCGGTGGACGAGCAGACGCGCACCGTCCTGTTGCGTGCCCGCGTCCCGAATCCGAAGGTGCGCTTGAAGCCCGGCATGTTCGCCCGCGTCGCGCTGCTCTTGGGGGTGCGCGAAAACGCCATCATCGTGCCGGAACAAGCCATCGTGCCGCGCGGCCAGGATTTCTTCGTGTTCAAAGTAGTGGACGGCAAAGCCCTATTCACCAAGGTTGAGCTGGGGCTGCGGCGGCCGGGTGAAGTGCAGCTATTGCAAGGCGTGGCGCCCGGCGACGTGGTCGTCACCGATGGCCAACTGCGCATTCGCGACGGCGCGCCGGTGAAAATCCAAACAGCAACGCCCTCTCGCGGCTAATTTAGAACGTCCATGTTCCTACCCGATATTTCCGTCCGCCGCCCCGTGCTCGCCACGGTGATGAGCTTGGTCATCATCCTGGTCGGCATCATCGCCTTCACCCGCCTGTCGGTGCGCGAGTATCCGAAGATCGATCCGCCGGTGATCTCGGTGCGCACCGTTTACACCGGGGCCAGCGCGGAAGTGATCGAGAACCAGATCACCAATCAATTGGAGGATGCGCTCTCGGGCATCGAGGGCATCCGCACCATCAAGTCGCAATCGCGCGAAGAAGTCAGCCTGATCACCATCGAATTCGTGGTCAGCCGCAACGTGGACGCAGCCGCCAACGATGTGCGCGACCGGGTGGCGCGCACGCGCGGTCGCATGCCGGCCGAGGCCTTGGACCCAGTGGTGGCAAAAATCGAGGCCGATGCGCAAGCCATCATGTGGCTGCGGCTATCGAGCGACCGCCACAGCCCGCTCGAAATCACCGACTACGCCGACCGCTATGCAGCCGATTCGCTGAAGACCATCAATGGCGTGGCGAGCGTGATTGTCGGCGGCGATCGCAAATACGCGATGCGCATCTGGCTCGACCGCGAGCGTCTTGCCGCCTACGGCATGACCGTGCAAGACGTGGAAGACGCGCTGCGGCGGCAGAATTTGGAAGTGCCGGCCGGCCGCATTGAGAGTAAACAGCGTGAATTCAGCGTGCTCTCCGCCACCGACTTGCAGACGCCGGCGCAATTCAACGCGCTCATTCTGCGCGAGGTGAATCACTACCCGGTGCGCCTGTCCGATGTGGGCCGCGCCGAGATCGGGGCTTACAACGACCGCAACATCGTGCGCGTGCAGGGGCGTGAAGCGGTGGGTCTGGGCATCGTGCAGCAATCCACCGCCAATATGCTGGATGTGGCCAACGGCGTAAAAGAAATGATTCCCCGGCTGCAAAAAACGCTGCCGGACGGGATGAAGCTTCAAGTCTCGTTCGATCGCTCGATCTTCGTCGATGCGTCGATCAAATCCGTGTACAAAGTGCTGCTGGAATCGCTGGGGCTGGTGGTGCTGGTGATCTTCCTGTTTCTGCGCTCATTCCGCGCCACGCTGATCCCGTTCGTGACGATCCCGGTTTCCTTGATAGGCGCATTTTTTCTGATTTGGATTCTCGGCTTCTCGATCAATGTGCTGACTTTGCTTGGCATCGTGCTGGCCGTGGGCTTGGTGGTGGACGACGCGATCGTGGTGCTGGAAAACATCCACCGCTATATCGAGCAGGGCATGCCGCCGCTGCAAGCCGCGTTCAAGGGCTCGCAGGAAATCGCCTTCGCGGTGGTAGCCATGACCATTACCCTGGCGGCGGTGTTCGCGCCGCTGGCGTTTGCTACCGGCAACACCGGACGGCTGTTTACCGAATTCGCCTTGACCGTGGCGGCGGCGGTGCTGGTGTCGGGTTTCGTGGCGCTCACGCTCACGCCCATGATGTGCTCCAAACTGCTGCGCCAAGAGAAGAGCCACGGCCGTTTCTACAACGCGCTGGGGAATTTCTTTCTCTGGCTCGCAGCAAGCTATCGCGGCTCGCTGGCGAAAAGCCTGCGCCATCGCGGCCTGGTCGTGCTGACCTTCCTCGGCGTGGCCGGCATCGGCGCCGCGCTGTTTTTTACCCTCAAATCGGAATTGGCGCCGCTGGAAGATCGCGGTGTTTTCATCGTCTTCCTGAGCGCACCGGAAGGCGCCACCCTGCAGTACACCGACGGTTATGCGCGCGAAATCGAAAAGATTCTGGCGCAGGTTCCCGAGATCAACACCTATTTCACCGTGGTGGCGCCGGGGCTGGAAAAACCCAATCCGGTCAACAGCGCGATTGCGTTCGTGAGCCTGAAAGATTGGAGCGAGCGTAAACGCAGCCAATTCGACATCACCAACGAGCTTACGCCCAAGCTGGGCATGCAGTTGCCGGGAGTGCTGGCGTTTCCGATCAACCCGCCCTCGCTCGGCCAAAGCTTCCGCAGCACGCCGGTGCAGTTCGTGATTCAAGGCACCTCGTGGGAAGAATTGGAAACCGGTGTCGAAGCCATGGTCGAAAAGGCGCGCAAGTTCCCCGGCATGCTCAACGTCGATAGCGATCTCAAACTCAACAAGCCGCAACTGTCGGTCACCATCGACCGCGACAAGGCCGCCGCGCTCGGCGTCCAGATTGAAACTATCGGCCGCACCCTGGAGAGCCTGCTCGGCGGCCGCGATGTCACGCGCTTCAAGCGCGAAGGCGAACAGTACGATGTGGTGGTAAAGCTGGAAGACAAAGACCGGCTGGCGCCGAACGACCTCTCCCAGATTTATGTGCGCAATCGCGATGGCCGGCTGATCCAACTCACCAACCTGGTGCGCATCGAGGAACGTGTGGCGCCGAAGGAGCTCAACCACTTCAATCGCTTCCGTGCCGCGATCGTGTCGGCCCGCATCGCGCCGGGATATACGCTGGAGGAAGCGCTCAACCATCTCGACCAGATGCGGCCGCAAACGCTGGGCGACCGCTTCACCACTGATCTCGATGGCCAGTCGCGCGAATTCCGCGAATCCGGCCGGCAACTGGGGTTCGTGTTCCTGCTGGCGCTGGGCTTCATCTATCTGGTGCTCGCGGCCCAGTTCGAGAGCTTCAAGAGCCCCCTGGTCATCATGTTGACCGTGCCGCTGGCGATTACCGGCGCGGTGCTCGCCTTGTACCTGCAAGCGCAGTTCGGCAAGGGCGGCACGCTCAATGTGTACAGCCAGATCGGCCTGGTGATGCTGATCGGGCTGATCACCAAGAATGGGATTCTCATCGTGGAATTCGCCAATCAACTGCGCGATCAGGGACGGGAAAAATTCGAGGCGGTGATCGAGTCGGCCAGCCTGCGCCTGCGCCCGATTCTGATGACGAGCCTGGCCACCGTGCTGGGCGCGGTGCCGATCGCGCTCGCCGCCGGCGCCGGCGCCGAATCGCGCCAGGCCATCGGCTGGGTGATCGTGGGCGGCGTGGCGGTGGGCACCGTGTTCACGCTGTACGTCATCCCCACCATGTACACCTTCCTGGTGGGCGAACGCCGCTTGCTCAGCCGCGCGGAAATTGAAGGCGGCCTCAATGTCGCCGACCAGCCGCCTTCTGAATAGACCACGACAAATTACCCTAAAAACATTTCACCAGCGCGTAGCCTACCCTCCGGGGTACGGAGTACACCGTTTGATTTGGCCTAAGAGAGGCGGACGAGGCATGCCCCGCCCCTACATTTTGCCCTCAAGCCACGCCCAGGATTTTCTTCGACGGGGGATGGGGCGCGCCCCTCGAATAACCCGCCTTCCCTGTCGGCAAATTTTACGCTGAGGGCCGCCGGCGTTGCCGCGCGGCTCATTTTTATACGGCAATAATTTGATTAAATTGGATTTACCGTTTCCTGGCCTTTAAATTGCTATTAGCCGAGATAAAGCCAGGAAATTCAAAATCGTTATGAAGATGCTCTCCAAACTCTCCACCCGGCTGCTCTGTCGAATTTTTGGGCACCGTTGGCATTTTCTCCACGAACGTGACGCGGGGGGGAAGGTTTATTTATGCCGCCGCTGCCGGCACGAAGCGGTATTCATCCGCTAAGCATCATTCCCAACATTCTGTTTTTCAATGGTTTTTTAACGAATCTGCGCCGTTTTTCACGCGGATTCCAGGCCGCTTCCCGCCACTGGCACAGCCCTTGCTGTATAGCTAAGCACAAGGACTCACAAAGGAGCAACACCATGCTTAAATGCTTAGCCAATCGCTTGTTCCGTTCGCGCAAAGTACTCGGCTCGGACACCGTGATCATCAAAGTGCGCATCAACGATCATTACACTTTTTACTACCCCTTCACCGCCAAATCCGGGATGAAGGTGCGTGAGATGAATTCCGACGAATTTCAGCAATATCTCGCCGCGCGTTAAATCAGTTCAACGCAAAACAAAAAAAACCGGCTTGCGCCGGTTTTTTCGTTTTGCGCCAAATTATTTTCAGCGCTTGGCGGAGGCAATGCCGATCTTGGAAAGATCATCCATCGACAGCAGCGACGGCACGTCTTCATCCTGCTCCTCCGCCACTTTGTCTTCGACCTTGAAGTTCTGCCGTTGCTTGGCGCGCTTTTCCTGATGTTTGCTGGAATTGGCGAGCAGCCATTCGATATTGGTGCGGGAATCGGCGTTGGAGAGTGCTTCTTCCTTGGAGATGGTTCCCGCCAGGACTAAATCCAGCAGCGATTCCTCAAAGGTCTGCGAGCCCTCCAGCATGGATTGCTCCATGGCGTCCTTGATCTTGTCGATCTCGCGGCGCTGAATCAGCTCGCCGATATGCATATTGTTGATCAGCACCTCCACCGCCGCCACGCGCTTGCCGTCCAAGCCGCGCACCAGGCGCTGGCTGACCACCGCGCGCAGGCTGAGCGCCAAGTCGAGCAGCAAGCCTTCCTGCGCTTCCACCGGGAAAAAACCGATGATGCGATTCATGGCGTGGTAGGCGTTGTTGGCATGCAGGGTCGCCAAACACAAATGACCGGTTTGCGTGTAAACCATCGCTTGGCGCATCGTATCCTGATCGCGAATCTCGCCGATCAACAGCACATCCGGCGCCTCGCGCAATGCATTCACCAGCGCCGCCGCGTAGGATTGGGTATCGATGCCCACCTCGCGCTGATTGACGATGGAGCGTTGATGGCGGTGAATGAATTCGATCGGGTCCTCGATCGCCAGAATGTGGCTGGTGGAACACCGGTTGCGGTGGTCGATCATCGCCGCGAGCGAGGTGGATTTGCCGGAGCCGGTGGCGCCCACCACCAAAATCAGCCCGCGTTTATGCATCACCAGATCGCTCAGCACCGGCGGCAAGCGCAAGCTTTCCACCGTCGGCACCACATCGGTAATGTAACGGATCACCAGCGCCACCGAGCCGCGCTGGCGAAACACATTGACGCGGAAGCGGCCCACATTCGGCACCGACAGGCCGAAATTCATTTCCAGCACCGCCTCGAAGGCCTTGATCTGCTCTTCCGTCATCAAGGCATACGCGATTTTCTTGACGACATTGTGGTCGAGGATTTGCTGGTTGACCGGGCGAATATCACCCTCGATTTTGATATAGACGGGGGCGCCGGCGGAGAAAAACAAGTCGGAGGCGCGCTTCTCCGCCATCAAGCGAAATAGTTGGGTGAGATCCATGGGAATGAGTTTAGCTGAAAAAAAGCTGCGCGCGACAGTTCAAGGCAGAATCGATTTCAAACGATTGAAAAACCCGCCTTGCTTGGCCGCATTGTCGAGCTCCGGCTCGGCCGGTGCTTGCGCATAGGTCGCTTCTTTCTGTTGCCGTGCTTGGCGCGCATTCTCACGAAGCGCTTGCTGATGCCGGCCCAGCTCGCTGAACTTGCTGGGTTTTTCCAATATATATTTAGCGAGCTCATCGAGAAATTCAGTGTTCAATTCGTTTGCCTCATACACATAATCATTCACGGTTAAGCCGCTGAAGTTTTTTACCTGCAAGTGAATCTTTGCATTCTCGAAGTCGGCGGTAAAACGAAACGTAACGGGGATTTCATTCGCCACATTAAAAATCGCACGCGCCACAATACCCCGGTCATTCTTGAATTCGGAGCATTGGTATTTAAGATTATTTTGCCAGAGATATTCTTTCAAGCTGTCGATCTGGTTTGGCATGTGGCGCTCGAAGCTGATATTTTTCTCGGTCGCGCACTTGAAACGAAACACCATCGTGTTGGCGAAATCCTTCTGCCCGATGCGGATCGAATCGACGCTCAACGCGTAGTCGCGCGGTCGAAAGTCGTCGATCATGCCAAAACCCTCGATCATATAGGCGCGCCTGATATCTTGATTCAGCACATTAAGCTGATCAGCCAGCTCGCGCAGGTAATGGTGGATTTCTTTGTACTTGGTTTGGACCAGCAGGAAATTTTGGCTGACCGCCGCCAGCTTGGACTGTGTCTGTGTCTGCTCTTGCAGTTTTTGGGCTTCCGCCTCTTTTTTTAGCTCGTCTAAAAATGCCATGCTCGCTTATCCTACGTTTGAATTACTCAGGAGTCGAACGCATCCGCCCAGCCATTCTATACCAAGCTTGAGGGGCCAACCTTGAAACAAAAACATCCTCTTTGCGGTAATGTGCCATCGCCTCTCTTTAACGGCCTGGGCAGACATCGACTTTAATTGATTTTAACCTAAAGCAAATTCCGTTCCCAACTCCCGCAATATGCGCCTAACCCACGATGGACGCGGGTTTTGGCCTATGTTAAGGTGCGCAGGCTGCTATCCCAACTGCCCGCCATTGGCATCTTCCCGGCCCTCTCTGACCAAATCCTGACATGCGCACCACTCATCACGGCCCCGCTCCGACTGACCGCAACGACTGGAAAACGATTCGTACCCTGCTGCCCTATCTGGCGGAGTTTCGCGGCCGGGTGGCGCTTGCGCTGATGCTGCTGGTTGCAGCCAAGCTGGCCAACGTCGCGGTGCCGCTCGCGCTGAAGCAAATCGTGGACTCGCTCGACCCGGCCCAGGCCATGCTGACGCTGCCGGTCATGATGCTCTTGGCGTATGGCTTGTTGCGTTTCGCCAGCACGCTGTTCGGCGAATTACGCGATGCGGTATTCGCCAAGGTCACGCAGCGCGCGATCCGCCGCGTGGCGCAAAAGGTATTCAGCCATCTGCACGCGCTCTCCCTGCGCTTTCATCTGGAGCGCCAGACCGGCGGCGTATCGCGCGACATCGAGCGCGGCACGCGCGGCATCGGTTTCCTGCTGAATTTCATGCTGTTCAACATCCTGCCGACCTTGATCGAGATCGGCTTGGTCGCGGCCATTCTGCTGCTCTATTACGACCCGTGGTTTGCGATCATCACCTTCATCACACTCACGGTGTATGTCGCCTTCACCCTGATTATCACCGAATGGCGCATGGTGTTCCGGCGCACCATGAACGATAGCGATTCCAAGGCCAATACCCGCGCCATCGACAGCCTGCTCAACTATGAGACGGTCAAATACTTCAGCAATGAAACCTATGAATCGCGGCGCTACGACGAAAGCCTGCAAGTATGGGAGAAAGCCGCTGTGCGCAACCAGACTTCACTCGCCGCGCTAAATGCCGGACAAAGCCTGATCGTCGCCCTCGGCGTCACCGTGCTCATGTTTCTGGCGGCGCATCACGTCACCCAGGGCACCATGACCCTGGGCGATCTGGTGCTGGTGAATGCCTACATGATCCAGATATATCTGCCACTGCATTTTCTGGGCTTTGTTTACCGCGAGATCAAGCATTCGCTGGCGGACATGGAAAAGATGTTTACCCTGCTCGAAGTCAACACCGAGGTGCAGGACAAGCCCGATGCCAAACCGCTGCAAATTTCCGGCAGCGTGATCCGCTTCGAGCAGGTGGATTTTCATTACGATCCCAAGCGCCAAATCCTGTTCGACATGAGCTTCGAAATCCCCGCCGGACGCACGCTGGCGGTGGTGGGATCGAGCGGCGCGGGCAAATCCACGCTATCTCGGCTTTTATTCCGCTTCTATGACGTGACCGGCGGGCGCATCCTGATTGATGGCCAAGACATTCGCGACGTGACCCAAACAAGCTTACGCGCCGCGATCGGCATCGTGCCGCAGGACACCGTGCTGTTCAACGACACGATCTATTACAACATCGCCTATGGCCGGCCCGATGCGACAAGCGAAGAAATTTTGCAAGCCGCGAAGCATGCGCATATCCACGACTTTATCGAGTCGCTGCCGGATAAATACGAGTCCATGGTCGGTGAACGCGGCTTAAAGCTCTCCGGCGGCGAGAAACAACGCGTGGCGATCGCGCGCGCGATTCTAAAAAATCCGCATATATTGATTTTCGACGAGGCGACCTCCGCCCTCGATTCCAAATCGGAAAAAGCGATCCAGGCCGAATTGAAGCAAATCTCCGAGAACCGCACCACGCTCATCATCGCGCACCGCCTCTCCACCATTGTCGAGGCGGATCAGATTCTCGTGCTCGATCACGGCCGCATCGCCGAAGTGGGCACGCATCGCGAATTGCTGGAAAAGAACGGCGTGTACGCCCATATGTGGGCCTTGCAACAACAAGAAGAGGCGCAGCCTCCCGCCGCCTTGGTGGAATAACGCTGAAAAATATTTAACTTAAAAACAGCATTTTTTGCCACAGAGGTCACAGAGGCCACAGAGAAAAACACGGCAGACTCAGGGAGCTTGGTTCACTCTTTGAGTGGGCGCCATACAAGCGTAAAACCACTGTATTTTCTCTGTGGCATCTGTGTCCTCTGTGGCGAATTGCTTTTTTCAGGATCAAGCCACTTGGCGCAAGGCGCGGCCCTGTCGCACGAGCGCCTCGAACGCCGCCGCCGGGAGCGGGCGGCTGAAATAGAAGCCCTGTATTTCATCGCAGCCGATCTGCTCAAGATACTCCAGCTGGGCCAGGGTTTCGACGCCCTCCGCGATCACGCTGAGCTTGAGCTTGTGCGCCATATCCACGATCACGCCGGCGATGACGGCGCCGTCCGCTCCGGTCGTGATATCGCGCACGAACGATTGATCGACCTTCAGCGCGTGCAGGCAAAAACGCTGGAGATAACTCAGGCTGGAATAGCCGGTGCCGAAATCGTCCACCGATATGCGCACGCCCATGTCGAAGAGCTGTTTGAGCATGTCGCGCGCGACCTCGACGTTCTTCATCAACAGGCTTTCCGTGATCTCCACTTCCAGCACTTCGCGGTTTTCCAGGCCGCATTCCGCCATGATCCCGGCGATGCGCTGCGGCAAATTGGGTTCGCGGAACTGGCGCGCCGAGAGGTTGACCGCGATGCGCAAGGACGGCAAGCCGGACAACTGCCACGCCCGCAACTGGCGGCACGCGTCGCGCAGCACCCACTCCCCGATCGGCACGATCAAGCCGGATTCCTCGGCGACCGGAATGAATTTTCCCGGCGGGATCATGCCTTTTTCCGGATGGTTCCAGCGCAGCAGCGCTTCGGCGCCGATGACGCGGCCGCTCGCTATATCCACTTGCGGCTGAAAATGCAGCACGAACTCATGCTGCGCGATGGCGCGGCGTAAATCGGTTTCAATCGCCAAGCGTTCTTGCGCCTGGGCATTCATCTCGGCGGTGTAAAACTGGAAGCTGTCGCGCCCCGCTTCTTTCGCGCGATACATGGCGGTATCGGCGTTGCGCAATAAATGCTCCGCATCGGTATCGTCCAGCGGGAAGATGGTGATGCCGAGGCTGGCGGTTACATGTATTTCTTTTTCCCGCAGATACACCGGCTCGCTCACTGCGGCCAATATTTTGCGTAACACGGCAAGCACATCGTCCACATGCTTGACGCCTTGCAGCAAGATAGTGAATTCATCTCCGCCCTGGCGCGCCACCACATCGTTGCGGCGCACGGCGGCGCTGATCCGCTGCGCGATCTCCCTGAGCAATTGGTCGCCCCAATCGTGGCCCAGGGTATCGTTGATATTCTTGAACCCATCCAGGTCGAGAAACACCACGGCGAGCAGGCACTCTTCCCGTTCCGCCTGAATCATGGCGCGGTTCAGCAGATCCAGAAACAGCGCCCGGTTGGGCAGCCCGGTCAACGCATCATGCGTGGCCTGGTGCAAAATGCGCGCTTCATAGGCCTTGCTTTCCCGGATATCGCGCACCGCCGCGATGGTGAACCGCCCTTCCTCCGTCACCAAGGGCCCCAAACTGATGTTCACCGGAATCTCCGTGCCGTCCTTGCACCGCGCGCTGAGGTCTTGGCGCGCGCCCATCGAACAGACTTCCGGCTGTGCTTGGTAGCGCGCCATATGGCGCAGATGCGCTTCGCGCAGCGGCAGCGGCACCAGCACCTGGATCGATTGCCCCAGCAATTCGTCGCGCTGGTATCCGAACAGCTTTTCGGTGAAGGCATTCACTTTGACGATGACGCCGCGGCTATCGGTGACGATGATCGATTCCGAGGCCACTTGCATGACTTTTTCGTTTTGATTGAAAGTGCGCTCGACTGAACTCGCCATATCATTAAAAGCGCGCTCGAGCTCAATCAGCTCGCCCGCGCCGCGCCCAACGCTCGCGCGGATCGTCATGTCACCGCGTTCGAATTTATGCGCGGCTTCAATCAACAAGCGAATGCGCCGCTGCACCACCCTTCCCGTGGCAAACCACGCGAAGACGAAAATGGCCAGGGTGAGCAGGCCCAGCACCGCGAGCTGGCGCATCAAGGCAAGATTGCCCTGCTCCAGCACTTGGGATTTGGCCAGGCTGGCGCTCACGTACACCGCCCCGCCGCCGGCGCCGCCCAGCGCCCGGTCATAGGCGAACAGCCGTTCTTTTCCCCCCGCGCCAATGCCCTCGCCGATGCCGCCGGCGCCGCCGGCGCGAATGGCTTGGACAAGCCCTGGAATAGGGTGCGGCTTGCCCACTCGCCCAGCCTCCTGAGGAAACCGGGCCAACACCACACCTTGCGCATCCATGATGCTGAACATCATGCCCACAGGCAATTTCGCCTCGGCCAGCAAACGCTCCAGCCAGCCCACATCAATCGCCAAAAAGACTACCCGCGAAGGGTGCGCCGATGCGTCCAAGATGGGTAATGCGGCAGTCAGCACGGGGCGGCCGCTGAGACGGCCGATGACATAGTCGCCGACCGCGAAATGCCGCAGACGGAGCACGTCCCTAAACCACTTGCGGTCGGCGAAATTCGCCGGGGCGCTGTTCAGGGCATCGCATAACAGCGTACCGTTGCCGTCCGCGACAACGATGTTGACATAGCCGCGGCTGTTCATGTATGCGCTTTCCAGCCGCGCCCGGCAGTGCGCCGGGGCGCCCTCGGCCACCTCCGGCATCGCCGCGAGGACTTGCAGAAACCCCTGCGCGCCGGCAACGACTTCGCGTTGCCCGCTGGAAAGAATTTGGGCGAGATACAGCATGTGCCGCTGCGATGCCTCGACATCACGTTTCCGCTCGCTGAAAGCATGCTCCACCGTGACCCCTAGCCAAGGCAGCACGGCGGCGGAAATAAGCAGCAGCACCCGCAGGCGCAGGCTGGAAGTTTGTAAACGGCTCAATAACATTTTGCTTGTCGGGACAGGGGCATGCAACAGCGCCGCTTACCCATCTGTTTGATTCGAAATTGGATTAACGGCTAAAAAAAACGGTTCTTTAAGGCTTTTTCCTACCCCGGCCCACGCGCGGCAATCAACTCGCGCTAGCCCAGCACCGTAATCTCTGCATTCTCGCTGAGGCCATTCGCTGCGGCGAAATCCCTTGACGCCCCTCCATGCCATTGTTATAGTCCTAGCGCATTTGCATATCGCCGCATCCGTGGATTGCATCAAGTATTTCTTTTCACATCAGGAACTTACCCATGAACCTCCCGCTCGATCCCGCCGCCCTGTTCGCGGCCTTCGCCAGCGCTTTCACCCAAAACAACCGCCTGCTCAAGCTGCATTTCTCCTCCGGCGCGGGCATCGCGGACGACCTCCTGCTCCCCTGGACCCTCAGCGGCTTTGAGGAAATCAACAAGGGCTACCACTACGAATTAGTCTGCTTCTCCCCCGATGCCTACCTGCCTTTGAAGGCGCTGATCGGCCAGCCGGTGGAAGTCTCCATTCTCACCGACAACGGCGGCTACCGCCCGCTATGCGGCTGGGTCACCGAAGCGCGCCAGGACGGCGCGGACGGCGGCATGAGCCGCTACACCCTGGTGATCGAAGACTTGTTCGCGCTGCTCAAGCTGCGCACCAACAACCGCATCTTCCAGGAAACGAGCAGCAAGGATGCCGTGCTCAACATCGTGCGCGAACACCAAGGCAACGCCATCCTGGCCGGCTCCTTGGATATCGACGACCGCACCCGCC
>JACRIU010000063.1 GCA_016235775.1 Hydrogenophilales bacterium | reverse complement strand
TGTTGGCGCCAAAGCTGATGCGGCGGCCGAGAATATCCAGCAGGGCCAGCTTGTAGCCATTCGCCAACTCCGTCATCACATCGCGCGCGAGGGCCGCGGCCTGCTTGCTCTTCTCCTGCAAGGGCAGCGGCTTGTTTACATACTGCTGCTGTAGCGCGGGAAGCAGCGTCCGCGCCGTGGCGCGATACGAATCGAGCAGCTTGAGCCGCGCGTCCTCCGCCAGCTTGATGCTATTCAAGGCGGCGACCGCATCCGCGAGCTTGCGCCCGGCCTCCAGGCTATTCGCCAGCGGCAGCGCATCCAGCCACTCTTGGACATGCTTGGGCCGGGTTTCCACGGTGACATCCGGGATCGGCTGGTACTCGGGTACGGAAAGTTTGATATCCATTGCGGCTCAACCTGTCCAGTTAAAATGCTCTCGATTCTAGAGCATTGCCATGGTTTGTAAAATACGCACGGAATGGCAAATGCAAATGAGCTGGATTTCTAGCCCGCAACGGTGTGGCGCATAGTGCCCGCTTGCGTCGAGGTGGTGGCGCGTTCACTGGACAAGAATGCCGAATTCGAAGCGGACCGCATGGCCGTGGTGTTGGTGAGCCGTGCGGGCTATGCCCCCTTCGGCCTACCGGAAGAGCTGCAACGGATCGGCCATTTTGCCAAAGACGATAACCAGACAGCGCTGCTGTTCAAAACGCACCCGCATCCAGACGACCGCTTGGCCCGCCTCGGCGACGCCATGGATGAGCGCTTCGATCGGATCAAGGGGCCACCCATTAGCGACGCGTTTTTACCGTCTGCGCTAAATGCACATACCAAAGCGGACTGAAGCCGCATGTGTTGTATAGCGCGAAAACCTAGCGCGGTTTTTTCTTGTTATTGCCCGTGCGCTTGCTTTGCACAGCGTCGATCAACTTGCAGGCGAGCTTGATTGAATTTTTGATTCGGGTCATCTCTCCCACATACCCCCCCAGCGCTTCCTCGGCGCGCCTGCGCACGGCATCCGCGTTCACCAAGCCCTGCTCGGCCAACGCTCGAATGTCTTCCTGATCGACCGTCTCGTAGCGAGACAATTTGGAGACCACGAGATCAATGGGGGACAGAAAATACACGTGGATTTTGCGCTTGCCGGCATTCAACTCGGCGCAAGGAATGGCTGCGGCGGCATAGTCTTCGTGCATGAGGGAGAAAGTGTCGTTGTACTGTTTGTCCAGATACAACAGACTGGGTTTGCCGTCCTCGCCTTGCCAGGCCACTTCCACTTCATCGGGCAGGAGCAGGCGCCTGGAAAAGATCGCATCCACATCTGCCGAGACGCGGTAGGCAGTGTAAAAATGCACCGCCGCACCGCCCGCCACGTACATTTTGATCGGCGCTTTCACCTTGGGAAGAGACGCCTCGATTTTTGCGACCAGACGGCGGATCGCGTCGAGGAATTCAGGGCTTGGCATGGCGCGCGCTTGCCTTGCGCTTACGAAGCTGTTGCAGCATGGGCAGAAAGCGCGAGGGCTTGTAGGGGTTGGTCGCAAGCCAAGACTCGAAAGCGTCCACGCTGAGTGCAGTCGGGTCGAGTTTTTCCGCCAGCGCAAGATAGCGCACCCGGTCGAACCCAGTTACGGAGGCCAACATGAGCGCCATACCGGCCATGAAGCGTGGCGTGCCCGCGCGCCGCCAGGCTTGCAGTTTGGGTGGGGCCGCACAGAGTGCGAGCATAGCTGCTTCCTTGTCGCGGAACGGCACTTCTTCTGTATTGCTTGGACGGCCCACCGGTTTAACACCGGGATCGGCCTCGGCGGGGATGATCCAGAAAGAACCCGCCTTCTTCGCACCGGCAAGCCGATCATGTTTCAGCCAATACATCACGCGCGAAGGCGAAACGCCCCGCAGCGCGGCGAATTCGGAGAGGCTTTTGTAGTCCATCAAGAGAAGATAGCATAAATAGTGTGAGTTTAAATACTATTTATTGAAGAGCTGGGCGTATTAAGCCGCAAGTTGAATCGATGAGATTACGGCTTAAGCCGCCTCCATCCTTTCGGGTAATCGGGTAGGCGTTGGGGCCTAATGCCTGTGCTATTATTTCCATCGTCACCCAAATATCATCGCCTTATGAAACCTTCCGATTCTTTCCGTATGCACCGCGCGGTTATTCGCCGCTTGGTCGAATCGCACCATGCGCGCAATGCGCGGGTGTTTGGCTCGGTCGTGCGTGGTGATGACATCGACGGCAGCGACCTTGATCTCATCGTCGATCCACAACCGGGCGCGACCTTATTCGATCTGGGTGCATTGCAGGTGGAGCTAGAGGATGCCTTGGGTATACCGGTTGACCTATTGACGCCTGGTGACTTACCGCCGGGATTTCGCGCAAAAGTGTTAGCAGAGGCGGAACCAGTGTGAATGAGCCGTCGGAGAAAGGCTCGCGCCTTGGCGACTACCTATCGCACATGCTCGAAGCGATACGCCTAGCCCGCGCTTACACCGAGGGCATGGACAAGCAAGCCTTTCTCGAAGACAAACGCACGCAGCAAGCAGTCATTTTGAATTTGCTGACCTTGGGTGAAGCTGCTTCGCATATTGCCCGGCTGTATCCCGCGTTTTCCGACAACCACCCGCAACTTCCCTGGAAACAGATGCGCGGCATGCGTAACCGCATGGCGCACGGCTATTTCGACATCAATCTTGAAATCGTGTGGGAGACGATGTGCAATGATCTCCCGGGACTCGAAGCAACCATCCACACAGTGATTGAAGCCGACTCGGGTTCGTGACGCCGCAAGAGAACTAGCGGCTAAGGAATAACACAACAGCCAAAGCCTGACACCGATATTCAAAACGCACCCGCATCCGGACGACCGCTTGGCCCGCCTCGGCGACGCCATGGATGAGCGCTTCGATCGGATCAAGGGGCAGACTCTAGCCATGCGCTTTTATCGTCTGCGCTAGATTCACTCGATAACAAAATCGATTTCTTGGTTGTTTTAGTTTTGCGGCCGAAGGCTCTACTACAGCGGCGGAAGTTCAGCCGGTATGTGGCGAACGTCTCTTACTCGGCCTTATGCAAAGCTTTGCATAAGGCCGAGTAAGAGACCGTCGCACAACATTGCTTACACTTCCGCTTTCAGTACATCTGAGACACTCGTATGTTTGCAATTCAACACAAATACAAATTTTGTGTGCCATCCAGTCCCTGACCGAAATCACCCCCGCATTACGGATACCCCACTCATTTTACGCGGCCCAAACCCGTACACCGCGAGCCCGAGCAGGGCCATCGCCCACACGATCACCGCGCCCGAAGGTAGATCCCACCACGCGGAACCGATGAGGCCGAAAGCATAAGCCAGCGCGCCCATCGCATACGCGACCACCAAGCGCTTCGGATCGGGATAAAGCCGCGTTGCCATCGCTGGCACGATGAGGCTGGCGAAGACCAAATAAATGCCCACCAATTGCACCGATGCGGTGACCGCAAACGCGAACAAAATATAAAACCCCGCGCGGCCAAAACGCTGCCGCATCGTGAACCACAACAAGGCCACGCCCAAACTGACCAAGGCGGCTAACGGTAGCTGCTGATAGCTCACCCACAGGATTTGCCCGACCAATAAATCTTTCAAATGCTCGCCGCCGTGCGGATTGTGTGCGAGCAATAAAATACTGCCGGTCGCCGCCAACACGAATAAGACGCCGATCAAGGCCTCCTGCACTTCCGGCCAGCGCTTCTCGGCATAGGTCAGCCACAAGCCGCCCAACAAGGCCGCGCTCACCGCCGCCAACTGCACGCCGAAACCTTGCGGCTCGAAGCCAATGAGGCCGGCGCCGATCACGCCCAGGCCCGCGATTTGTGCAATCGCCAGATCGATAAACACAATGCCGCGCGCAAGCACTTGCATGCCCAGCGGCACATGGCTTGCCAACACCAGCAAGCCAGCCAGAAAAGCCGGAATGAGGATAGATAGCTCCAAGCCGCTCATATTCATTTCAAGGCTCCCAGCAATCGCTGCACGGTGGCATCGAACAAGCTGAACAAGTCCTTGCTTTGCGCGTCGGCGCCGACCGTGAACGGCAGCACCACGATGGCTATTTTGGCGTGCTCGGCCAACCACTCCGAAGCGCGGCCATCGTTATACGCAGCGCGGATCACCATCTTGGCCGGTTGCCGCTGCAATTGCGCGAGCACTTCGGCCAAGTAGCCGCTGTTCGGCTCCACGCCCGGTTTCGGCTCCAGCGTGGCGACTTCGCGCAGGCCCAGCCAATTTTCCAGATACGGGAAACCTTTATGCTGCACCACGATGGATACGCCTTTGAGCGGGGCGGCCTGCGCCTCCCAGCGTTGCAGCGCGGCTTTCCAGCGCGCGACAAAGGCCTGATGGCGCGCCGCATAGAACGCCGCATTCGGCGCATCGAGTTGCGCTAAGCGCTGCGCCAAGGCATCGGCCACCGGCAGAAAATTGCGCGGGTCGGTTTGGATGTGCGGATTGCCGCCGGGATGCACGTCGCCCTCGGATCGATCCAGGCGTGTTGGAATTTCCAACTTGCGCACATAATTCGCCGCCTCGAAATATCCCGGCTTGCCGGGCTGGATGTTGGCGTTGCTGGATTGGCGCAGCAAAATCGGCAACCAGCCAACTTCCAATTCCGATCCGGTGCAGACCAGCAAATCCGCAGCCCGCGCACGGGCGATCAGGCTGGGGCGCGCTTGGATGCGATGCGGGTCTTGCAGCGCGGTGGTGGCGGTATAAATCGATACTTTTTCGCCGCCCAGCTCTTGCGCCAGCGCGCCCCATTCCGGCTCGCAGGCCAATACATTCACGCTGGCGCGCGCAGACAGCGCTGCGCCGAAGAGCATTAGTGCGATCAGTACCTTCATCAGTATGTTCATTTCAGGCTCCTAAAATTGATGTGCGCCATGTGCGCCGAGGCTCATCTGGTATTGCAGGAAGAGTTGATTGCCGGTCACGCCCTGCCGCGATTTGTCTTGCGCCACTTGCAGGCGGATGCGGCTGAATTCGCTCGGGTTGTAATCGAACATCAAGCTGTTTTTGGCGGGGCGATACGCCGGGCGCGCTAAGCTGGCGTTGTTCAAACCGTAATCGACGTTGCCGGTATCGAGTTGATCGCGGCGCAACCCCACGCGCCAACGCGGCAGGAATTGATACACCCCCTGCAGATAGCCGCCGGATTGGCTGGATGCATAGCTATCCAAGCGCGCAGTGGACTCGGTATCGTAAGTCAGGCGGCCATCTTCCTGCCGCCGGAAATATTCACCTTGCAGTTTGAAGGAGGTGTTAGCCGTGTTGCCCTCGGGCGCCCATTTCCACACGAAATCGCCGATCCAAAGCTTACTGCTGCCGCTGAAAATATTTTTGACCGTGCCGCCCGCCAAATCGGTATCTTCATGTTCGCGGCTTTGGGCTCGGGTGCGCAGATAAGACAGGCCGGCACGCCAACTGTGGCTGACGCCAATATCGCCGCCCACATGGCCGAACAGCGCGCCGCTTCCGGCGCCATTTTTATTGCGATCGGTACCGGGGAAATTCGCCCCGCGCCCTACTTCCGCGCCCAGCTCCAGGAAGGTGTCAGTCGGCGCAAGCCATTTCACCTGCACGCCATCCTGATTCAATTGCGTGCCGAGAAATGCTTGGTAGGCCAGCGGGTTGTCGGCAAAATCCCAAACGTGCGCGTGCAACTCATTAAGATAGCCGATACCGGAAAAGAAACGGCCCGCCTTGAGCGTGAAGCCTTGCGACAAGCCGATGGTTTGAATGAACGCTTCTTCCACGGACACGCTGTTATCCGATGCCATCGCCAGATTCAGCCCGCCGTAGAAATTCGGATCGATGTTGGCATAGATGCCCAACTCCGATTCCGCCAGGCTGAAGCCGCGCTTGCCCGGACCGATTTCTCCGCCCGGAATGAAGCCGGTGATGCGGTATTTGTCCGGGTCCTGAGAAAGATTCGAATAGATGCCGGAGAGAATCAGCGAGATGCCCGGATTGAACGCGTTGGCGCCGGATGACGCCGCGGGCTGGGGCGCCGCCGCGACTTGGCTGGCTTTCTCATCGGCCTTGGTGGCCGTGGATTGCGCCGCTTTCGCAGTGCTTTCCGCTTGTTGCAGGCGCGTTTCCAGCGCCTGAATCCGGGATTCGTAGCTTTGTTTCAATTGCTGAATTTCAGCATGGATTTTCGCCAACTCCGCATCACTCGCGGCCATGGCCAAATGCGGGAACAGCAGCGGCAATGCGCTGCACGCGCTTAAAATTTTGCGCAACATAATAGACCTCACTTAAGCAAAGACGGTAAAGCTTCGACGGCCTGGATCAGGCGACGAAGCCGGATAGCGGCTTAAGCGAGTACGGGAGGGGCGCGGGACTGGTAGGGTTGATGCAGCGCCAATAGCGCTGCGGGAGCATCGAAATAAACCAGTGCACTCGCCAGTTGCGGCAAAGCGAAGTGGAGCGGCGTGACAGGCGCCGCCGCGCCGGTATGGGCGAAGGCCACGCATTTTTCGCATTGCTCCGAATGCGGGAGTTGTTGATCTTGCTGCGAATTCGCCGGGGACGCGGTGTGCGAAACCCCATGCCACAGCGCGCCTTGCTGGGCGAACAGCAGGGCGAAGGCAAGGATCAGGCTGTAGAGGGGACGGTTCAGCATGGTGAGGCTGGGCATCCTACCGCTGGCCATACGTCAAATCAAGCCTTCTTCTTCGCCCGTGGGTGCGCCGCGTCGTACACCTTGGCCAAATGCTGCCAATCGAGGTGGGTGTACATCTGGGTGGTGGAGATGTTGGCGTGGCCCAGCATCTCCTGCACTGCGCGCAGGTCGCCGCTGGATTGCAGCACATGGCTGGCGAAGGAATGGCGCAGCATGTGCGGATGCACATGCACGTCCAGCCCCAGCTTCTTGGCCCAATAGCCGACGCGTAATTGCACCGCACGCGGGGACAGCGGGCGGCCCGTGCGGTTGAGGAAAATATGCATTTCTTCCGGCTGCGCGATCCCGGCCCGCTGCGCCAGCCATTTTTGCAGGGCTTGCAAGGCGAATTGCCCGACCGGCACCACGCGCGTTTTCGCGCCCTTGCCGGTGACGCGCAACTCCGCCTGTTGAAAATCCACATCGCCCAACTTGAGCCCGGTCAATTCCGCCAGACGCAGACCGGAGGAATAAAACAACTCCAGCATCGCGGCGTCGCGCACGGCGAGCGGGCCGGAATCATCGGTGCCGACCAAGCGCGTGGCCGCATCGGGCGAGAGCGCATCGGGTAGTTTCTTTTCGTGCTTGGGCGCTTTGAGGCCCAGGCAGGGATTGTGGGTGTAGCCGTGGTCGCGCGCCAGGTAGCGGTAAAGCGTGCGCCAGGCGGAGAGCATGCGCGCCAGGGTCTTCCCGCTTAAGCCGCGCCCGTGCAGTTGCGCCACGAAGCGGCGCATTTGGTGGATTTGCAATTCGCTGAGGGGTACTGCTTGGGCCAGATCGAGCAGCGTGGTGACGTCGCGCTGGTAGTTTTCGCAGGTGAGCGGCGAGAGTCGCCGCTCGTGCGCAAGATGGGAGATGAACCCCCCGAGCAGCTTATTATGAAACTCGCGCAGCGAGCCTGCGTCCCTCTCTCCCGCTTGCGGGAGAGAGCTAGGAGAGAGGGGGTTGGTCATGGCGATTTTCATTCGCCAGAGCGATCATTAGCATGGCCGCTGCCTTACTCTCGGCCGAATTCATTCGCGAGCGCACGATCGAGCGCTACGCTGACCAACTCGCCCAAGCGCTTGAGATAGAGCGTGCCCATGCCTTGATAGAAGCGCCCCGCATCTTCGCTCGCCAGCACCAGCATGCCAAAGGTGTGGGTGGTGCGCAGGGCCACCATGGCGAAGGACTTCAACTGCCCGCCCTCCTCGCCAAACCAATTGCCGGTTTCATACAGTGCGTGCGGGCCGCAGGAAGGATGGGAGAGGCCTTCCGCATACACGCGCAATTCATTGCTGGTCGGGGTGAATTCGGGCCGATCGGAGACCGGCATCTCGCCGCGCCAAAGACGCAGGCCAATATGCGGCACGGCAAAATCCTCGCGCAGATTGAAATAAATCGCCTGCAGCAGCGTGTCCAGATTGGCCGCCATCAACAGCGCCAGGCTGAAGCGATGCACGCGATCGCCCAAGGCGTCGTTTTCTTCGCCGAATTTGATCAATTCACGCAGCTTGGATTCGAGCAGCGCGTTCTTTTCGCGCAGGGCGGCGACTTGGTACTCGGAAAGGGAAATGGCTTTTTCGTCGTGCAGATTGGGCAGCTTGAGATCAAGCAACACGCTGATGTGCTGCTCGAAAAAATCCGGCTGATCTTTGAGGTACCGTACGACGTCTTCCGCTTCGATTTTCATTCTGCTCCCTTCGCAGGTTTTTGTGCGAAAAGTATAACTGGAATCAGGGGGGGATTACACATTACAACGCGATGCGGCCGTGGAAATAGGCCGAACAAACAGCTAACTCCCCTCGCCCACTTGTGGGAGAGGGGCGGGGGAGAGGGCGATCGACGAAATGGACGATCTCATGCCCTCTCTCCTAGCTCTTCACCCGCAAGGAGTACGCCGGTGGGTACCCCGCTGCTGCGCAGCGACCCTTCCGCAGTCCCACCAGTGGGAGAGAGGGACGAAGGCTCGCTTCGCGAGTTTCTTGTTACGCAAAGCGCTGGCGCAGATACTGGATGATGTCGTCAGACTCATACATCCACCGACTGTTGCCTTGCTCATCGGTGATTCTCAGACAAGGCGTCTTGATTTGACCCCCACCTTGCAATAAGGCCGCGCGGTGTTGCGGGTCATGTTGCGCATCACGCAATTCGATATTCAGCGAGAGGGCGCGCATGGCGCGTCTGACCTTGATGCAGAAAGGGCAAGTTTTGAATTGATACAAGGCCAACCCTCGGCATTGCAGATCGATTTGCTGCTGTTTTTCATCCGGGCGCACGATGCCCTTGGGTGTGGTGAAAAATTCCCAAAGCATCATGAAAGGGCCGAGCACAAGACGCAGCGTTTTAAAGAAGGTTCTGATTATAAATTTCATGGGGCAACTTAAGTCAAAAAGGGAAAATAATGCAACTCGATCATACCCTCAAGCACCAACCTTAGTTTTCTGATAACGCTTCAGGGCTACCTCCAACCTGGCGTTTGGCTTAGGTGGATGCTCAAGCAGGTCAAGCATCCAGTCCCAATCGCGCACGGACAGCCGGATAACCTGCTCCCGCTCAATCACCGCCTGCGCTTCTTTGAGCGCCGACTGCACCAGAAATTGATTGATCGTCACTCCGCTCAATTCGGATGCTTTGCAAAGCGTTTCGTAAACATCGTGCGGGACGCGCGCATCAATGCGGATCTGCTTGGAAATAACGGTTGCCATGTTTGTCTTCCTGAATTGGACTAGGCGTTCAGTTTGTCACTGTCGCCAAAATGGCGCCACCAGCCAATATTACTGTCGTTTTGCTTTAACGTGATGGGCGAAATACCGCGTCATAGGCCGCAGGAGAAAAGCCGCTTATTTTCTGGCCTTGCCACAGCAGAACCGGTACGCCTCGCCCACCGCCGGACTCCACCATCGCACGCATTCCATCGGGCGTGTCGATGTCGTACTCCATGTAAGCAATCTTCTTTTCGTTGAGATAGCGCTTGGCTTTCCGGCAATAGCCGCACCACTCGGCTACGAATAGGACAGGCTGGCTGGTGTTGCGCGGTTTTTGCGCTTCGGACAATCTTTCTTTCATGCTTTTTTCGAGCTCATCGCGATAACGGCTGACCGATTCCGGCAGGGGTGTCGACGGCAAATTAGCGAAGTTGAGCGTCTTTTCAACTTTGCCGCTATCGGGCGGCTGATCGCTGTAGACGGTTTTACCGTCGGGGCCGATGGATTTGTATACCGTGTCGGCTTGCGCCAATGCGGATAAGGTAAATAACGTCAAAATAAGCAATTTTCTCATGGCAGTAGCTCCCAGATAACGCTGGAATAGCATTACAACTCGATCACACCCTCAAACACTTCTACCGCCGGCCCGGTCATCCACACCGGCTGACCTTCGCCTGCCCAGCGAATCAGAAGATCGCCGCCATGCGTCGTGACGCGCACCGTGGCGTCGAGCAAGCCGCGCTGGATGCCTGCGGCCACGGCGGCGCAGGCGCCGCTGCCGCAAGCCAGCGTTTCGCCTGCGCCGCGTTCATACACGCGCAATTTGATATGGCTGCGATCCAGCACCTGCATGAAACCCGCATTGACGCGCTTGGGGAAGCTGGCGTGATGTTCGATTTGGGGGCCATCGGCTGCGACGGGTGCCGCGTCCACATCGTCCACCACTTGCACCGCATGCGGGTTGCCCATGGAGAGCGCGCTGATATCGATGATTTTGTCGGCTAAGGACAAGAGATAGAAAGGCGCACGATGATCGGTCAGAAAGGGGATATCTTGCGGCTCGAAGCGCGGCACGCCCATGTCCACGGTCACGTCACCATCCGCTTCCAAGCGCGGCACGATGATGCCGGATTGGGTTTCGACCCGGATCTCGGTTTTGTCAGTCAAGCCATGATCGTGCACGTAGCGCACGAAGCAGCGCGCGCCGTTGCCGCACTGCTCGACCTCGCCGCCGTCGCCGTTGAAAATACGGTAGCGGAAATCGGCGTCGCTGCGGCTGGGCTTTTCGATCAACAGAATTTGGTCGCAGCCGATGCCGAAATGGCGATCGGCGACAAAGCGTAACTGCTCGGCGCTGAGTGCGACACGCTGGCTGACGCCGTCGAATACGACGAAATCGTTACCGAGGCCGTGCATTTTGGAGAATTTGAGTTTCATGTGAGGAATTTAACCACGAATCAGCATAAAAGGCTTCACCGCTAAGGACGCGAAGGGACGCGAAGGAAATCACGATCAACAGGGACAAGCTATTGAACCGCAGAGGACGCGGAGGACGCGGGGTAATTCAAATACTTGGCGCGACATGCCTCGCCCCTACACGTCAGATCAGCCGACAAACCAGCGCACAGCACAGGAATTATTTTGCCTCGCCGTTCCTCTGCGTCCTCTGCGTCCTCTGCGGTGAATAGATTTTTAAAACTGCTCACCCTCGCCCAAATAGCGCCACTTGCCGATGGGCAAATCACCCAGCTTGACCTTGCCGATGCGAATGCGCTTTAAGCCCACCACCTTCAGGCCCACCAGTTCGCACATGCGGCGGATTTGGCGTTTCTTGCCCTGTTTCAGCACGAAGCACAGTTGATCTTCGTTTTGCCAGCTCACTTGGGCGGGTTTGAGGGCCTCATCATCCAGACTTAAGCCGTGGTTCAACAGCTTCAGTCCCTCTGCCGACAACTTGCCTTCCACCCGCACCAGATATTCTTTTTCGATGTCCGAATCTTCGCCGATGAGTTGCTTGGCGATGCGGCCGTCTTGAGTCAGCACCAGCAAACCCAGGGAGTCGATATCGAGCCGGCCCGCCGGGGCCAGGCCCATCAGGTGCGCAGGGCTGAAGCCGTGTTTTGAGCGGTCGTCGCGATAGCGCGACTCGGCGCAGATCAGAGAGACGGCGGGCTTGTAGCCCTTCTCCGCTTGGCTGGATACGAAGCCGATGGGTTTGTTGAGCAATATCGTTACCCGCGCGCCTTGCTTGGCTTGGGCGGATTTATCCAGGGTGATTTTTTGGCTGGGCAAAATGCGCGTGCCCAATTCGGTGATGCGCACGCCATCCACTAACACCCAACCGCGCGCGATATAGCTATCGGCTTCGCGGCGCGAGCAGAGCCCTTGTTCGGACATCAATTTGGAGAGACGGATTTTTTCCATAGATCAACAAAATTAATTTGAACAGCCAAACAATTCAAAATCTTGCCACAGAGATCACAGAGGACACAGAGGAAAAACCACCCAACGGCGAGAGAGCGCCGCACCCTCTGTGCTCTCTGTGCTCTCTGTGATCTCTGTGGCAAGGTTTTCTTGGCGCTTTAAACAATGCGCTTACTCACCAGAAACCGATCCAACTGCTTGGCGAAGGCTTGGCAATCGCTTTTACTAAAGCTCGCCGGGCCGGAGATATCGACGCCGCTGCCGCGTAATTCTTCCATGAAATTACGCATGCCCAAGCGCTCGCGAATATTTTCTACGGTATAGAGCTCGCCGCGCGGATTGAGCGCCACCCCGCCGCGTTCGATCACTTGCGCCGCCAGCGGGATATCGGCGGTAATCACCAGGTCGCCGGTTTGCACCTGCCCGGCGATTTTATTATCCGCCACATCGAAGCCGTGCGGCACTTGCAGCGCCTGGATATAGGGCGAAGCCGGCACGCGCAGCAGGCGATTCGCCACCAGGGTGGTCGCGATACGCGTGCGCTCGGCTGCGCGGAACAATATTTCCTTGATGGCAACTGGGCAGGCATCCGCATCGACCCAGATGCGCATGGTTAGCGGCCTCGGGTATGCGATTTGGCGGTAAACAGCGCTGGTTTCTGCTTGGTTTGATGGCGCAAGGTTTCCGCCATCTTGTTCGCGCGCAATTGATTGTCCGCCATCATTTGGTGACGCGCCGCTTCGGACATGCCTTCCGTGGATTGCGCGGGTTCGGCGGCGCGATGCGGGCGTTGCGGCGATCGATCGGCATGCGGCTTCTTCGCTGCGCCAGACCGCGCTTGGGCGGGGCCGGAGCGTGAGACATCAGACCTTGGCGCACCCGAACGCGGCCCGCCCGAGCGCGACTTCGGCGCGCCTTGGCGCGGCGGCTGCCGATGCTGGCGCGGTGGACGCGGCGCTTCCGGCTCGGTGCGCACCGGAGGGACAAAGCCTTCGATCGATAGGCGCGGAATCTCACGCTTGAGCAGGCGTTCGATGGCGTTCAGGAATTTGATTTCTTCCCGGTCCACCAGCGATATCGCAGCACCACTGCTGCCGGCGCGGCCGGTGCGTCCGATGCGATGCACGTAGTCTTCGGAAATATTCGGCAACTCGAAATTCACCACATGCGGCAGTTGGTCGATGTCCAGCCCGCGCGCGGCGATGTCGGTCGCCACCAGCACCGGCATCACGCCGTCCTTGAACTGCGCCAGGGCGCGCGTGCGCGCCGCTTGGCTCTTGTTGCCGTGAATCGCGGCAGCGGGAATGCCATCCTTGACCAGCTTTTCCGCCAGGCGATTGGCGCCGTGTTTGGTGCGCGTGAACACCAGCACTTGTTTCCAGTCGCCCTGTTTGATTAAGTGCGCCAAAAAGTCGCGCTTGTGATCCTGCGCCACCAAGTACACGGATTGCTCCACCAGCTCGGACGCCGCATTGCGCCGCGCCACTTCCACCAGACCCGGATTGTGCAGCAGACCGTCGGCCAGGGTTTTAATCTCATCCGAGAAGGTGGCGGAAAACAGCAGGTTTTGCCGCTGCTTGGGCAGCAGCGCGAGAATTTTGCGGATGTCGCGAATGAAGCCCATATCCAGCATGCGATCGGCTTCGTCCAGCACCAGAATTTCGACACCGGACAAATCGACGGTTTTTTGCCCGACGTGATCGAGCAAGCGGCCGGGGGTGGCGACCAGAATATCCACGCGGCCTTTGAGTGCTTTGTATTGCGGGTTGATGTTGACACCGCCGAACATGACCATCGAGGTCAACGACAGATGTTTTCCATATTTCTTCACCGAGGCTTCGACCTGGGCCGCGAGCTCGCGCGTGGGCACCAGGATCAAACAGCGCGGCCGGCCGGGGCGCATATTCTCCAGCGGCTGCGTGGACAGGCGATGCAAGATCGGCAGGGTAAAGCCGGCGGTTTTGCCGGTGCCGGTTTGCGCGGCGGCCAGCAAATCGCCCCCGGCCAGCACCAGCGGGATAGCCTGCGCCTGAATCGGCGTCGGCACGGTATAGCCCGCGTCGGTAATGGCGCGCAAAAGGGGTTGCGCCAGACCGAGCCCGGCGAAATGAATTTCAGTAGACATGTATTTTCCTAGAAACGGTAGTTGGACGGGCCTGGTGGTGCGTTTGGGCGGGTGTTGGGCGCGAAGCGACGACGCCGCAGGCCGAGGCCTGCAAGGAGAAGCGACAAAGCCCAGCGCCCGAGCAGACGTGCCAGCAGGCCCGTAGCGTGCTCGTCCAATGGGCAAACCCATGATGAATAAAAAAAACAAATATAGCCATTGTGTGTTCAGCCCAGATTAAGCGGTCAACTGCCGTTTCTAGGAACATTCCTGCGACGGCCTATCACGCAAGTTGCGCGACACCAATCGAGGCAGACGAAAATAAAGATCGAATTGATCTGATGGAAAAATGACCGGTACGCCTGATTGGCGGGGCGTACGGAAGCCGCGAATTATACGGGGATTGCGCGGAATAGCCAGCCGCGCTTTCGGAACCCGTTTTTTAAGAACAAATTTTTGCCACAGAGGACGCAGAGATCACAGAGAAAACCTGGAGGGTGCTTGCCCTATCTCTGTGTCCTCTGTGCCCTCTGTGGCAAGATTTTTTGGGGCGCGTCCTGTTTGTTAGGATAGGCCTCAGCGAATGTTCTCGGCGTTAAAAATCACCACTTGGTCGCCGATGAAATTCACCGTGATATGGCGTTTCTCATCGCCCCAGGTGCAGCTTTTCACGCCGAGCACGTCGCTGCAACGCTCGGGCGTGCCGAGGAGCTGTTTCACTTCCGTGTAGGGCATGCCGACCTTGAGCTTGTCGTAATTCTCTACGGTGAGTTTGCCGCAAGCCGCAAGCAGAAGGGGCAAGGCAACAAGAATGCTGGTTTTAATATTCATATCGTTTCACTCCTCTTTTTCCCTCGTAAAAGTGAACCCCTGCGGGGCTTTCATTTGCGCTTCCTCGAACATATTCAGATAAAGAATAAGCGGCTTGGCCAGCCCATCATAGGTCAACTCATATTGATCGAGAAAGCCCTTGCCCCGCTCCGACGCATCGGTGTTAAAAGCACAGCAATGGCCCAGGCGCTGGTAGTGCACGATTTCGCCGCTCGGGCCGCGCAGGGCGTTGAGGTAGCGCCACTCGGATTCAAAACCGGGGCCGGGTTTGATCGGGTTGGTTTTCTCGAAGCCGTAGCCGGCGTCGGTGGAGACTGCTTCCAAGGTCGCCACGCCAGCCGACAGATAACGCTTGAGTTCGCGCAGCGCGAGATTACGATCCGGGGTTTCGTCTTGTTGCAGCAGGTGCAGAAAGCGCCGCGCCGGCGCATGGCCCTGCGCGCTGGACCGGGCGAGCCACGTCATCGCTTCCTCGGCATTCTGTTCGACGCCTTTGCCGTCGAGCAACAGCCGGGCGTAGAAATATTGCGCCTCGAGCTCGTTTTGTTCCGCCGCGAGCTTGAACCACTTGGCGGCTTGATTGAAATCGCGCACCTCTTCCACGCGGAGGTAATGCAAGGCCAAATTAAGCCGGCCTTTTGCGTCGCCCGCATCGGCGGCTTTCTGAAACCACTGTGCAGCGGCCTCGAAATCTTGCGCCACGCCCTCACCTGCTTCGTGCATCTCACCCAAGACATTGAGCGCGGGAAGATGATTGGCTTCCGCCGCTTGCTTCAATAAGGGCAGCGCTTCGGGCGTGCTCTTCACGAAGCCGCGGCCGCGCCGATACATCTCGCCCAAGGTGAATTGGGCCGCCGGCACGCCCTCCTCCGCCAAGGGCTGCAAGTGCATAAAGGCTTGAGCATAGTTCTTGGCGTGATACGCGGCCAGTCCATTTTCCAGCTCGCCGGCTTCCGGTTCACTGGCCTGGGCCATGAGCGGCAGCAGCAGCCAAATGAGATTAGGCCATGAGCGATACATAGTCTTTGTAGATGCAACGATCCATGACCACGAATAAGCCGGCGGCGCGCGCACGCTCGGCGGCGGCCAGGTTCACGATGCCCTCTTGAATCCACAGGGCGGGGAGTTTCAGGCGAATGCATTCATCCACCAGTTCATCCAAATGCCCGGCGGCGCGAAAGGCATCCACCAGATCGATTCGGTCCGGCACCTCGGCGAGGCTCGGATAGGCTTTCTCACCCAGCACCTCATTCAGCGCCGGGCGCACCGGAATAACGCGGTAGCCAAAGCCCTGCAGGGCGCGCGCGACAACGAAGCTGGGCCGATTCGGTTTGGGCGACAACCCCACGACCGCGATATTCTTCACGCGTGCGAGCAGCGCTTTGATTTCATCCGGAGCGGGATTTTGAAACGGCATGGGCTGGGTGAATCGGAACGAGTGCGGGAATCATACCCCGTGCATTCACCCACGGAAAAGGCTTGCTTGAAACGGGTACGAAGAAAAAAGGGAGAGGGCTTGCGGGAAAGATTCCAGCCGGGCTGCCCCGGCCGGAAGCGGAACAACAATTAAACCATGTCTTTCAGTGCTTTCAGCGCCAGGATTTTGACGGCTTTGCGTGCCGGCTTGGCTTTGAACATCATCTCTGCGCCGGTGAACGGGTTCACGCCTTTGCGCGCTTTGGTCGCGGGCTTGGTGACGACTTTAACTTTCAGCAGACCCGGCATCACGAAGTTGCCGTGCTTCTTGAGGGACTTGCCCATCATGCCGGCCAGGGAGGCCAACACGCCGCCCGCATCTTTTTTGCTGATGCCGGTGTCGGCGGAGATTTGCGCCATGATTTCGGATTTGGTCGGTGCTTTTGCTGCGGCTGGTGCTTTGGCTTTTGCCATTACTTAATCCTCCTTGTGGAATGTGTGGTGGTACGGGTGCGAAGAATCGTATCACAACTAAAATGCGGCATAACAGCTTTTTTTGCCTTAAAAAGGCTATTGGGCCCTCTTGCGCAACAAACTGAATGTTGTTCTCAACAGCGTCCGAATATAAGCATATGCCGATCGCTCACCGCTTCGGCTTGAAACTGCGGGGGCGCAGCCGCGTGCAATTGCGCGCGCACTTCTTCGATCTCGTATGCGGCCAACAAAATAACCACGGGGCACACGGAGGGCGCGGCGAAAGCAGGCAATCAATGAATTGTTGCCGCATCATTTGCATAATCTCCATGCCATGTTTGCCCGGCGAATGATTGCGCCGGGCATGGAAAAACATGGTTTCCCCGCGCCCCCGTGCTTAATACAAGCGCGGCTCTCCCGCCGGGCGCGTCTTGAAGCGCTTATGCAGCCAGTAATACTGCTCGGGCATTTCGCGCACGCGTTCCTCGATGAAGGCGTTCACGCGGCGCGTATCGGCGGCGATGTCGTCGCTCGGAAAATTTTCCCAGGCCGGATAAAACCTCAGCACATAGCCTTGACCGCCCGGCAACTGCCGGGTCACCGCCGGCACCACGCGCGCGCCGGCCATGCGCGCCATGCGCGAAACCCCGGTGATGGTTGCGGCCAATACGCCGAAGAAGGGCACGAAGATCGAGTCGCGCGCGCCGAAATCCATGTCGGGCAAATAATAAAACGGCAAGCCCGTGCGAATCCCCTTGACCACGCTGCGCACGCTGTCCTGGCGCGAGAACAAGCGCGGGGTATTAAACCGGCGGCGCCCTTGCAGCAGCAAGCGATCGACCAGCGGGTTCTTTTGCTTGCTGTACATGGAAGCGACTTGCACATCGATCGATAAGCGCGAGCCGCCCATATCCAAGCCGACGAAATGTGGCGCAAGCAGGATGACCGGCTGGCCGCGCACCGCTTGCCAATGCGTTTCACCCTCGATGCGCACGATGCGCTTGATGCGCGCCGCACTCGACCACCACAAGATGCCACGCTCCAGAAAACTGCGCCCAGACGCGCGAAAGTGCCGGCGTACTCGCCGCTCTCGTTCACGCTCGCTCCATTCCGGAAAACACAGCCGCAAATTGGTGCGCGCCACCTCGCGCCGCTCACGGCCCAAGACATAAAAAATCAGACCCAAGCCCTGTCCGAGCGGATTCAGCAGCGCCAGCGGCAGAAAATGCAGCGCCCAGAAACAAAATATCGCGACGCGTATCATCGCCCCTCACCCCTCACCCTCAACAGCGCTAACCTAAGAGCGCCAGAGTATTTCTCCCTCCCCTTCAAGGGCTGCGGAAGGGTCGCTGCGTAGCAGCGGGGCACCCACCGGCGTACTCCTTGCGGGTGGAGGGCTGGGGTGGGGATGAGTTTAGGTTCCATAGATACCAACCCCATCCCCCACCTAACCTCCCCCTTGAAGGGGGAGGAACAGTTAGTGCCTATACCCCTCACCCTTCACCCCTTACTGATTTATACCGGTTATAACTCCACAGATATTGCGCCGGGCAAGCGCGCACGATTGCTTCTACCGCCATGTTGATTTGGCGGGCGGCTTGTTCGGGGTTGTCACTCAAGGGAGGGATAGGCGGCAGAAAACGAATCACAAAACCGCGCCCCCAACTCAAACGTTCGGCGTAAAAAAAGATGACCGCCGCGCCGGTTTTTTGTTGCAGCCGTGCGATCAATGTCATGGTGTAAGCGAGCCGGCCAAAGAAATCCGCCCAAGCGCCCTCGCCCTGGCTGGGCACTTGGTCCGGCAGCGCGCCAATGGCCTGACCTTGCTTTAACGCGGCAAGCAATTTTTTCACCCCGGCGTAATCGGTGGTGGCCAAGCTGACCTGACCGCGCGCGCGTCCGGCGCGCATCAAAGGTTCAAGTTGCGCCAGCTTCGGCGGCCGGTACAACTCGGTAAACGGAAACTGCGCGCCGCAGTACATGCCGCCGATTTCAAAACAACCGGCGTGCGGGGTGAGCAGCATGACGCCCTTGCCGGCTGCGCGCGCGGTCTGCACGTGCTCCCAGCCTTCGACGCCTCGCACCAATTTGAGCACAGCGGGGTAGGGGCGGAACCAAACGACAAAGATTTCCAAGACGCTCTTGCCGGCTTCCGCTATGGCCTTGAACAGCAAGCGGCGGTTGGCGGCCGAATCCGATGCCACCTTGCTCAGATAAAGATTTTCACGCAGGCGGCGCGCGTAACGCGGCGAAGCAAGATAGACGCCCCACCCCGCCACGACGCCCACTGCATGCACCAAACCCAAGGGCAAGCGGGCAAACAAACGAAGCAGGCTTATCGACAGGGTGGTCATCCGGATGTCACATGCCTTTCTGGATAGGCCAAGCTTTGGTATCCTATTGGGTTTTTGAAGCCCTAATTAAAGAAAAGAACGGACGCGATGAACGAATTTCTATTTACCTCGGAATCGGTTTCCGAAGGGCACCCGGACAAGGTTTCGGATCAAATTTCCGATTCGATTTTGGACGCCATCTTAACCCAGGATCCGCACTCGCGGGTAGCGTGCGAGACGCTGTGCACCACGGGTCTGGTGGTGGTGGCGGGCGAGATCACCACCAATGCGGTGGTGGATTTCAATGTGGTCGCGCGCGCGACCATCAAACGCATCGGCTACGACAGCTCCGAGATCGGATTTGACCATAAAACCTGCGCCGTGATGGTGAGCTTGGGCAAGCAATCGCCCGATATCGCACAAGGCGTGAACGAAGGCGAGGGCCTGTTCCTGGATCAAGGCGCGGGCGACCAAGGCTTGATGTTCGGCTATGCCTGCGATGAAACGCCGCAATTGATGCCGATGCCGATTCACTACGCGCACCGCCTGATGGAGCGCCAATCGGAACTGCGCAAGGACGGACGACTGCCCTGGCTGCGCCCGGACGCCAAATCCCAAGTCACGATTCGCTATGTGGATGGAAAACCCGTCAACGTCGATACCGTAGTGATCTCGACCCAGCATCACCCGGAAGTGTCGCATGCGGTGCTGTCCGAAGCCGTGATCGAGGAAATCGTCAAGCCGATCATTCCCGAAAAAATGCGCAAAGACACGCGCTATTTGGTCAACCCCACCGGCCGCTTCGTCGTCGGCGGGCCGATGGGCGATGCCGGCCTGACCGGGCGCAAGATCATCGTCGATACCTACGGCGGCGCAGCGCCGCACGGCGGCGGCGCATTCTCCGGCAAAGACCCGTCTAAGGTGGATCGCTCGGCCGCCTATGCCGGGCGTTATGTGGCCAAAAATATCGTCGCTGCGGGCATCGCCAGCAAATGCCAAGTGCAAGTCGCCTACGCCATCGGCGTGGCCAAGCCGGTGAGCCTGATGGTCAATACCTTCGGCACGGGCAAATTGTCCGACGAGAAAATCGTGAAGCTGATCGAAAAACATTTCGACCTGCGGCCTAAAGGCATTATTCAATCGCTTAACCTGCTGCGCCCGATCTACACGCGCACCGCCGCCTACGGCCACTTTGGCCGCGACGAGCCGGATTTCACTTGGGAAGCGGTGGATAAGGCGGAAGCCTTGAAGGCTGACGCGGGGATTTAACCCTTTTAGCCACAGAGGTCACAGAGCACACAGAGGTAAACCTCAGCGTCGATTTTCTCTGTGCACTCTGTGACCTCTGTGGCAAATGATTTTGAATTTGTAACAACCCTCGCACTGAGGGGCGCTGCAGCTCACTATTGAAGGCAAGGTGAGTCAGGCTTGGTGCGAAGGCTCAACGTAACAACGGCGCCTATTCGATCAATGTAACTCGCGCAGCGAGCCTACGCCCCTCTCTCCCGCCTGCGGGAGAGAGCAAGGAGAGAGGGCAACGGTCACACGCGAGTTTCATTTCACGGCATGGCTTCTGCCATGACCGTTAACTTTGAATGGAGAAGCCATGAACGCCGTACTCAACCCCAATTTTACCGACTATAAAGTCGCCGATCTCTCCCTTGCCGCCTGGGGGCGCAAGGAAATCGCCATCGCCGAAACCGAAATGCCCGGCTTGATGGCGATTCGCCAGGAATTCAAAACCCAGCAGCCGCTCAAAGGCGCGCGCATTACCGGCTCGCTGCACATGACGATTCAAACCGCGGTGTTGATCGAAACCCTCACCGCGCTCGGCGCCGAAGTGCGCTGGGCCTCGTGCAATATTTACTCCACGCAAGATCACGCCGCAGCTGCGATCGCCGCCGAACAAATTCCGGTGTTCGCCTACAAGGGCGAATCCTTGGAAGAGTACTGG
>JACRIU010000062.1 GCA_016235775.1 Hydrogenophilales bacterium | reverse complement strand
CTGCGCCCGCGTCAGCTTGTCCAGCATACCCATCAGTTTCGACATCTCTCGTTTCCTCATCTTGCCCTCCTGGGATCAGCGCAACTGCGCGATGTCGCCAGTATCAGCAATGTCGTAGCTCACCAGATGAGCCTGTCACTACCATTCGCTAGAAGAGCCTTAACAAAGGGGGAATGAGGGGGATTTGAAAACGCCGGAATCGCGCGGCACCGCCCGCAAATCCCCCCTACCCCCCTTTGCACCCGCAAGGGGTACGCCGGTGGGTGCCCCGCTGCTGCGCAGCGACCCTTCCGCAGCCAAAGGGGGGAGGATGTGTGGACACCTAGGGATAGCGGGGCGGGACGCCTATTCGACGAGCTTATTTTTAAACGCGTAATGGGTCAGCTCCGCATTGCTGTGCAGCCCCATTTTTTCCAGGATGCGGGTGCGGTAGGTGCTGACCGTTTTAACGCTCAGCGCAAGCTCGCTCGCGATCTGAGTCACGGTTTTACCGCTTGCGAGCGAGAGAAACACTTTGTGTTCGCGATCGGATAAAGCCTCATGCGGCGCCAGGCCGCCTGCCGAAACCTCCTGTGCGAGCAATTCGGCCACTTGGGGAGTGAGGTATTTCCGCCCTTGGGCCAGCGTCCGGATCGCCATGACCAATTGCTCCGGCGCGCTTTCCTTGGTGAGGTAGCCGGATGCGCCGGCGCGAATCAGGCGCACGGCGTATTGATCTTCGGGGTACATGCTGAGGATGAGCACGGGCAACTTGGGCTTCTCTTTGTGAATGATCTTGAGCACATCGATGCCGCTCTTGTCCGGCATGGCGATGTCGAGAATCACCACATCGGGCATGCATTGCCGGAGTTGACGCAGCGCTTCGCCGCCATTCCCGGCTTCGCCGATCACCGCCATGTCGTCGGCGTCGGACACGATTTGCTTGAGCCCCTGGCGCACGATGGCGTGGTCGTCGGCGATGAAGACGTTAATCATGATGCATACCCTTATTAACCTTTTTCACCAATCAAGCATTCAGTGTGCCGCTCGACGGCGCGCGCGGCAAGCGCACGCTGACGATGGTGCCTTCGTTCGATCTTGGCTCCACCCGCACTACGCCATTCAAATAGTGCGCCCGTTCCTGCATGCCGCGAATGCCATGGCTGGCGGGATTGTTCATGGTTTCGAGCGAAATGCCGCAGCCGTCGTCCTGAATAATCAGGGTCACCGCTTCGCCGCCGGCCTCGTAGCGCACGTCCACGTCCCCCGCCCGCGCGTGCTTCGCGATATTGGTCAAGGCTTCCTGCAGGATGCGGAACAACACGGTGGCGCGCGCTTCATCCAGCGCCGGTTCGTCCGGCGGGAAATGCAGGTTGCACGCAATGCCGGTGCGCAGCTCGAATTCTCGCGCCTGCCATTGCATCGCGGCGACCAGGCCCAGGTCGTCCAGGATCGTCGGCCGCAGCTCGGTGACGATGCGCCGGGTGGCGCGCACCGCGGTATCGATCAGCACCAGCATGGCTTGGGCTTTTTGCTGCAGGGCCTCCTGCCCGGCTGGCAGCTTCGACAAGAGCCAGAATGCATCCATCTTGAGCGCGCTCAGCGTGCCGCCCAGTTCATCGTGGATTTCACGCGCGATCTTGGATTTTTCTTCTTCCCGCGCTTGTTGCAGATGGGCCGAGAAATCGCGCAGCGCATCGCGCGACAGCACCAAGGCGCGCTCGGCCGCCTGGCGCGTGGTGATGTCTTGGATGAAGGCGAAAAAGACCGGCCCGGTCGCCGCCTGGGAAAGCTGCAAGCGCACTTCGACCGGATAGCTGCTGCCGTCCTTGCGCCGGTGAATCGTCTTGAACTGAATATGCTCCGTGTCGCCGCGGCGCAAGGGCGCGAGGAGGGCCTCGAAGCTTTCACGCGTGTAAAGCGGCTTGATATCGAGCGGCGTGAGCGACTCAAGCTCCGCTTGCGTGTAGCCCAGGTTGACGCGCGCGCCCCGGTTCACCCGCAAGAATCGGAGCGTCTCCACATCAAAGATATAAATTTCTTCCAGCGCATCGTCGAGAATGCGCCCGAGTTGCAGGCTCATTTGCTCGGCCTGAATGCGCTTGGTGATATCGCGACCCACCCCGCGATAGCCGGCATAATTTCCCTGCGCGTCGAAAATCGGGATGCCGCAGGTTTCCAAAATCACGCGCCGCCCATCCTTGTGCAGTCTGACATTTTCCAGCAAGGTGAAGGAGGCACGCTGTGCGGTGATCTCCTGAATTAGAGCGGTAACCCGCTCGGCTTCCTCCGGCGGCATCAGGTCGCTCGGGCGCTTGCCCAGTATCTCTTCGGGGCGATAACCGAGTATCTCGAATATGCGCGGGCTAAGGTAGGTATAGCGGATTTCGGCGTCGACTTCCCAGAACAAATCCTGGGTGGTTTCCACCAGCGCCCTGAATTTCTCTTCACTGTCGCGCAAAGTCCGCTCGATATGCGTGCATTCGGCGAGATCGCGCGCGCCGCATGGGCTGAAGCCGCGTAATTCAAAGCGCGGCGCCGGGTTCGTCCGGCCGCGCAGCAAGTGCAGAACCCGGCTGACCACAAAGGTAATCAGCGCACGCAAACTGCGTTTGTACCCCTGTCCTATTCCTGTGTCCGCCATGATGGAGTTTCCTGGGAGATATCGGGTGAGCCTCGCTCGGTAAATGCCTTTTCTACGCTTATGACATGTTACCCCTTCCAGGGCGGCAGGTTGGGCTGACGCAGGAAGCCCAACCTACTTATGCTACTTCCGCCACGCCTGTTCGGCTTCGGTCTCGGTATGCGCTGCGCGTGCTTCGGCTTGCTTTAAATCGGCCTGGGCTTTTTCCAATGCTTTTTGCGCTTCGGCGCTGCGCTGCCTGGCCGCTTCGAGTTGCTTTTCCGCGGCGGCTTGAGCGCGTTGCGCTTCTTTCATTTCCTGCTCCGCTTGGCTTACCCGGCCGGCGGCCTTGTCTTTTTCCTTGCGCGCGTAGTCGGCTTTTTGCTGGGTCTGGGTATGCGTCTTTTGAGTGACGGTGCGCTCTTCGACGGGTGCTTGCGCCAAAATAGCGGTGGGGAAAACCAGCAGGGATAACATCAAAATTTGTTTCACGGCAGGCTCCCTCTATTGATGGACTCAGTTCAGAAGAATGTATGAAGCTGCGCCACCGGCATATCCAATGAACGCAAGCAGGCTGATTTTTCTGACGTACCAGAAAAACTCGATTTTCTCGATCCCCATCGCCGCCACCCCGGCCGCCGAGCCGATAATCAGGATGGAGCCGCCTGTCCCTGCCGCATAGGCGAGAAACTCCCAGAGAAACGAATCTGCCGGGTACTGCGCCAGGGAATACATGCCCATGGAAGCGGCCACGAGCGGCACGTTATCGATGATGGCGCTTGCCAGGCCAAAGATCGAGACAATCAGCGCCTGATTGCCTACGGTCTGATCCAGCCATTGCGCGAGCGCACTCAGGATATGGCTATGTTCCAGGGTGGCGACTGAAAGCAAAATTCCGATAAAAAATACCAGCGACGCCATATCGATGCGCTGAAGCGCCGAGGCGAGGGTTAAGCGCTCTTTCTCTTCCTCTTGTTTCTTGCCGTGGATCAACTCTCCGGCGAGCCACAGCAGCCCCAGCGCAAACAGGATGCCCATGAAGGGGGGCAAATGCGTCAGCGTCTTGAAGACGGGAACCGCACACAGCAGACCAATCCCGGCAAAGAACATGAATTTCCGCTCAAATGCAGTCGTTCTGTATTTACTGCCGTTATCAACCAAGCGCTCTGGGCTGGCAATCATCTTTCCACGGTAAAGGTAGCTGACCACGGCCAGGGGAATCAGCATGTTGAGAAGCGAAGGGATAAACACGCCTTTGACGATGGCCAAGGCGGTGATTTGCCCGCCGATCCAGAGCATGGTGGTGGTCACGTCGCCAATCGGCGACCAGGCCCCGCCCGCATTGGCGGCAATCACAATAATCCCCGCGGCAAACAACTTGTCTTCTCGTTGCGCAAGCAACCTGCGGCTGACGGACAACATCACAATGGTTGTGGTCAGGTTGTCGAGCGCGGCGCTCAGGAAAAAAGTAACAAAGCCGATCAGCCACAGCAGCGTGACCATGTTTTTGGTCTTGATTCTGTCTGTGATGACATCGAAGCCGTCATGCGCATCCACCACCTCCACGATGGTCATCGCCCCCATCAGGAAGAAGACAATCTGCGCAATAGAAGACAGCGTCTCGTTTAACTGCTCACCCACATGCCCGGTAAAGTACGCGTAGATCGTCCATAACAACCCTGCACCGATCAGGGCAGGGGCGCTTTTATTGACCTTGATGGGGTGTTCGAAAGCGATGGCCGCATAGGCGGCGATGAAGATGATGACCAGGAGCTCGTTCATGCCTCTGCCTAAATTTTTACTTCGCATCGAGCGAAGTGAGCATGCTTTGCGCATCGCTCACTTCGAATTTGCCCGGCGCTTCGATGTTGAGCGTTTTCACCACGCCGTCATCGACCAGCATGGAAAAACGCTGGCAGCGCATCCCCATGCCGCGCCCGGTGAGATCGAGTTCCAGGCCGATGGCTTTGGTGAAAGCGGCGCTGCCGTCGCCCAGCATGCGCACCTTGCCACCCGCTTTTTGATCCTTGCCCCAGGCGCCCATCACGAAGGCGTCATTCACCGCCAAGCACACGATTTGATCGATGCCACGGGCTTTGAACTGATCGGCCTGCGCCACATAACCCGGCACGTGCAGCGCCGAGCACGTGGGGGTGAAGGCGCCGGGCAAGCCGAAGATCACTACGCGCTTGCCCTGGACCAAATCCGCCACCGCCACCGGTTTCGGACCTTCATCGCTCATTTCGAATAATGTGCCGTTGGGCAGTTGGTCGCCGATTTTGATGGTCATCGGGGTTTCCTTTTTTATTGGATTGAACGTGTGGAGTTTAACAGAGCATCTAACGAGTGCGAACCGAGCCCGCCTTAAGTGGCGCCTTAAGATGGGGTCTTGCGTTCGGCTATAATATCGGGCTTTCCGCTGCGATGTGGCGCCGGCTTCCAGCCGGCATGCCGGCAGGATGCCGGCGCTACCAAAACACTTATCCTGATCGACGAACCATGGAACTCTCATCCGAAGATTCATTCTGCCTCAACGTCATGCTCGCCGCCGGGGTGCAGGCGGTGCGCATCGACAGCAACGGGATGGCGGTATTCGGCCTGACCGAAAAGGGCGAAGCGAAGGTCGCGCTGCATCCGAATTGCCGCGCCGATCAATACCTCAAATTGGTGAAGCAGTCCCTGGCCGAACATGCGCTGGATTCGCCCGGGGGCTATCCGGTTTATCTGCGGCGCTGGACGCGCATGGGCCAGTTGCGCGACGACAACCTTTCCAAGCTGCTGCTCACCGGGGAAGAAGAAGCCGTGGTCGCGGTGGTGCATGCCCCCGGCCTTACCAATGAGATCGCGCGCCGCGCCTGGTGGATCATGCCCACCCTCGAAAACGCCCGCCGCATGCTGGAAAAGGAAGACGTCGCGCGCGGCGAAATGGGCCAAGTGCTGGCCGATTTTCTGGTGGAGCATTTGCCGTTCGAAGAGGACGATCTCGCCATCATGGATACGGTGCGCACCTTGCTCTGGTTCGATCTGGTCAACGCCGCCGCCGAGAAAAAACTCTGGGCGCGCGGCAAGCAGCACGGCGCGTATTACATCGCCTTTCTGGAACAGCGCCCCGATCGCCTGCCTGATCCGCTGCCCGCGCGCGCCGACTCCGCCGCCGTGCACGCACTGCTCGCCCCCTTCATCGCGGCGGGCAACCCCTATGCGCAACAACTGGACCGTCTGCTCTCCGGCCCCGGCCAGACTTTCCTGGCCGCCTGCGAGGAAGCCATGCAGCGCCCCGGCACGCACGAGATCGTGAGCGCGTTGCTCAATAGCTACGCCACGTATCTGGCGTCGATCAGCACTGCCGAAGACCGCGCGCGGTCGATGGAAGAAATTATCGAACGCGCAACGGCGCTCGCCAGCGGCGAACACAACGCCCCCGCCGCGCTGGCTCAACTCCTCGCCACCTTACCGCAACTCAAGCCGGACCTCATCGCCCTGCTCGCGCTGGCGGGCGTGAATCAATGGGCGGCCTATACCGTGCTGCGCCGCACCACGGCGGTGAACGCGCTGCTGCGCACCAAACTCAAGCCGGTGTTCGAACCGATTCAGGAACAGATGCGCGTGCTGCGCACGGCAAAAAACCAAGCGTAGACACCGGCTGTTTTGCATGGCGTCCATGCTATGCTTTCCGGCAATCGCTCATGCCCCAGCAGGCGAAACCGCACTGGAGTCAGCATGAATGACCGGATTCGCCAGATTCTCAATCAGATCACTTCCCTGGAAGACGAACTGAAGAGCGTACTGCATGAGCAAGAAAGCCGCATGCGCTATCAGATCAAGGACAAGCGCATCGAATTCGAGCGCTCTATCGAGGCGGCCCATCAACAACTGAAAGTAGGCCTGGTGCAATGGTTTTTGCACGTGCGGCCGATCAACTATCTCACCGCGCCCATCATCTACGGCCTGATCGTGCCTTTAATGTTTGTCGATGTATGCGTCACCCTTTATCAAGCCATGTGCTTTCCCATCTACGGCATCCTGAAAGCCAAACGCGCGAATTACATCGTGATGGATCATCGGCATCTGGCTTATCTCAACATCTTCGAGAAAGCGCATTGCATGTACTGCGCCTACGCGAGCGGGGTATTGGCGCTGGCGGTGGAGGTGACCTCCCGCACCGAGCAGTATTTCTGCCCGATCAAGCATGCGCGGAAAATTCTCGGCTCGACATCGCGCTATGCGCATTACTTGGGTTATGGCGAGGCCGAAGATTTCCACAATAAGCTGGAACAATTCCGCGACGAACTCGCGGAAGAATTGCGCCAGGCAAAAGGGAAAGAGGACGCGGTGAAATGCCGTTTTTAGCTTGATTGGCGGCGCCGGGCCGATTCGCATCCTTACCTTCCCTACCCCACTCGCACCACTTTCACATTTAATGCTTCGGCGGCATCCGCAAATTGCAGATCGGCTGTGCAGAGCGTTGCGCCGCGCCGCATGCAGATTGCCAGATGCACTGCATCACCGGCGCGCAAACCGGTATCAAACTTGTCCAACAACTCGGCGGCTCGTTCGAAATCGGCGGGCGCCGGCGGTTCCATCGAGAGACGGGCGGCCACGAAGCGGCGAAATTTGGCCATTGCCTTGCGGCGCAAATCGGGCGTGATCTGCCTGGCGCGCGCCTTGAGGCTGGCCGCGCTGGCAAATTCGGTCAAGCTCCAATGGCTCGCCATGATGGGATCGGTCGCGGCCTCCTCCAGCCAACGCAACGCGTTATCGGTGCCGGAATCGCGGAAGAACAACGAGATCAGCAAACAAGTATCGGCGTAACGCATCAATAGCGGGCGCCATCGCGCATACGCCGCACCAGCTTGACAGCGGACTCGGGCTGCAAGGGCTGAGCTGTCACAAAAGCGCGCAACTCCTTCACCAGCGCGGCGGCATTCCCGGCCGGACGCTTGCGCTCAGCGACAATCCGGGCCACCGGCTGACCGCGCCGGGTAATGACGATTTCCTCACCCGCTTCCACTTCATCGACAACAGCCGACAAATGCGCTTTGGCGTCGGCCAAGCTCACCCTTCTCATGATTGCACTCCAAATGACTATATGACTAACTAATTATAGCGAAGTTTGCGGCATGGCGGGAAAATGAAGCACTCTCCCGCAAAGCCGGGGGCTGGTTGGGTGGGCGCCGGTAAAGCCATGATCCGCCCAAGACGGCGGCAAATCGCCAGCCCCAGGGAGGAAATTTGAGTACGGCGCCTACTCCGGCTCGCGAAAGCGGTCCGGCATGAGCTTGACCCACTCGTTTTCTTTCAACGCCACTTCATATTTTGCCCAATTCGCGAACGCATCCCGCGCCAGGGTGGCGCTTTTGCGCCGGTCGGGGCCGGCGACGATTTTGAAGGTTACGCTGCCATCGGCATGCTCGCGCGTGATTTGGCGCACCGCCCAGCGGTTGCCGTAAATGCCGTTGCTGTAGCAGCCGCCGTATTTGATTGAAGATTCATCCATATTTATCTCAGCTCGCATTGTGAATGCAGCAACTGGGTTGGACAAGCCAGGAGGATCACTTACCGTTTAATGAGCGAATTGTAGGGGCCGGGCATGCCCGGCCCGCTGTCGATACCGGGCGAGGCATGCCTCGCCCCTACCTACACCCTGCAGGTGAATCGGAAGTAATAAATCCCCCCTTAGCGAATGCACCGCAAGCCAACGACGAGGCCTCAACAGCGCTGTCGACTGTTTGAACAGGCCAGCAACATTAATTGCAAAAATATCATTGTTAATCAATACGTTTTAATTTTTATCGGCGGTGGCATGGGGGTTGCATAAGAGACAGGCAAGATCAATCTGCTGAAGCGGCCAAATGCATCACTATCACCTGACGCAGCACATCACGCTCGATATCAAGCGCTGCCATCAACCTTTCAAGTGGTTTACCGGCAAGACCAACCGGCTCGCCTTGTATAGCCTGTGTTTATTGGGCCTGGAACTGAATTTTTACGTGACGCGGGATTGGCGCTACTCAGCGTTGGATTCGTTCGAAGAGTAAGAACGCAGTATCCAGTTTGCGACGGATTCAGCCCGCTCGGTGAGCCGCCGCGCCGGGTCACGCAGCACCTCATCCAGCGTCACCTTCTCACTGACCACACTAAAGCACTTAACGAATTTTTGTTCCAACAAAGCAGCGCTTTCTGCTTCGATGGCGCCTGAGAGCAAAATCGCCGGCACCCGCGCCGCCTGCGCGTGATGCGCCGCCACCAGCGGTAATTTCCCATGCAGGGTTTGCGCGTCGGATTTGCCTTCACCGGTGATGAGCCAATCGGCGTCGCGCAGCCGCGCATCGAGTTGCATCTTTTCACATACCACTTCCGCTCCCGGGCGGCGTTTTGCCCCCAGCAACAGCAACGCGTAGCCCAGGCCGCCCGCGGCGCCGGCGCCGGCTTGCTGCGACACGGCGCACCCCGCCCAGGCATCGCATAGGCGCGCGAGATGCGCGATGGCCGCATCGAACACCGCCACTTGCCCGGGCAACACGCCTTTTTGCGGGCCAAACACCGCCGTCGCACCCGTTGGCCCGCATAAGGGATGATCGACATCGGTCAACACGGTGAGGTCGCATGCGGCCAGCCGCGCATCCAGTGCGGCGAAATCGACGCGATCCAAAGCCGCCAATCCCCGCGGGCTCGGCTCGATCACCTTGCCGGCCGCATCCAACAGCCGCACGCCCACCGCCGCGAGCAAGCCAGCGCCGCCGTCATTGGTGCTGCTGCCGCCCAGGCCGATCAGGAAGCGGCGCATTCCCTGATCCAAACACAGCCGCAACAACTCGCCCAAACCCCGCGTCGTGCGCTCGGCTACGTCGATCCGGGCTTGGGCCAAGCCGGCCACCTGCGCCGCCTCCAGCACCGCGATCGTTCCTTGTGCGCCGGTTACGCCCCCCCTCTCCCCAACCCGCAAGGGGAGAGGGGGCATGAAAGGCTCGCTATTTTTCGAATCGCTTAGCAACAATCCATAATTCGCTGCAATGCGATCGCCGTTCGCATCCGTCACCCGCGCAGACTTGCGTTCGCCCTGGGCCGCGAACAACAGCACGTCCAGCGTACCCTCGCCACCATCGGCGAGCGGGAGACATTGTGTGATCGCATCGGGCAAGACATGCCGGATACCGGCTTCGATGGCGCGCGCGGCTGCCAAGGCGCTTAACGTGCCTTTGAATGAATCGGGAGCGATGAGAATTTTCAAGGTTGTGATATCGACGGAATGGTTAAAAGCTTATCACCGCGTCCTCCGCGTCCTCTGCGGTAAAAGGTTTTCATCCCACCACATTGCGCGGCGAGCCCGCGACAAATGCTTCGATGTTGTCCACCAGTTGGTCGGCGAGGATCTGCATCGCTTGGCGGCTGCTCCAGGCGACATGCGGCGTCAGAATAAAATTCGGCAGCCTAAGATCGAGCAAACGATTGCCGCCGCGCGGCGGCTCCACCCCGAGCACGTCGAAGCCCGCGCCGGCGATGCGGCCCGAGACCAGGGCCGCTTCCAGCGCCGCTTCATCCACCAGATTGCCGCGCGCGGTATTGATCAAAATCGCGCTGCGCTTCATCAGCTCGAATTCGCGCGTGGAGATCATGTGCCGCGTCGCCTCATTCAGCGGCGAATGCAGGGTGATGACATCGCTCTGTGCGATCACGGTATCAAAATCGGTGTAGCCCTCGCGCACCGCGCCAGCGCCTTTATGCTCAGCCACCAACACCCGCATACCGAAGGCTTCGGCGAGCTTCTGCACCGCTTTGCCCAAGCCGCCATAACCGGCGATGCCGAGCGTGCTGCCGTAAAGATCGTTGATCGGCTGGGTGAACAAGCAGAATTGGCCGGCTTGCTGCCACAAGCCATTCTGCACATCCTGCCGCCACGCCAGCAGATTGCGGCGCAGCGCCAGCATCAGCATGAACACATGCTCCGGCAAGGTATGCACGGCGTATTTGCGGATATTCGACACCACGATGCCGTGCGCGCGGCAATAGGCGAGATCGATGTTGTCGGTGCCGGTGGCGGCGGCGGCGATCATTTTAAGCTGCGGCGCCTGCGCCAAGGTCTCGCCCGAAAGCTTGACCTTGTTGCTGATCGCAATCGTCGCATCTTTCAAATGCGCCAACACTTGTTCGGGCTGGGTCTGCTCGAAGTCCTGCCAGCGATGCGCGAAGCTGGGGGTGCGCATTGTGGCGATCAGGCTTTTACGGTCGAGAAATACGATGTGCTGGGTCATTGGAAACCTTTAAAAACTTTAGCCGCGAATTAACACGAATTTACACAAATCAAGAACAGCTTGTAAGCATGCCCAGTGCGTTCTGAAATCAGAAGAACCGCTTTTGAATTCGTGTAAATTAGTGTTAATTCGTGGCCAGATTTTTTAAAAGAATTTTAAAAAACTAGCGCTCCACGCCAGAGATGCGCTCCACCACCTTCATCACCGCCGCCGAATCCAGTTCGGCATCCCCCGTGCCCATCAGCGCATTGAGATGCTGCATCACCAGCGCGGCGGCGGGCAGCGCCAAGCCCAACTCTTTTGCGGTCTGCATCACGATGTTCATATCTTTCTGGTGCAGTTTGGTCTTGAAGCCGGGCTGGTAGTTGTTGTCGAGCATGCGCTTGCCGTGCACTTCGAGGATGCGGCTGCCGGCAAAGCCGCCCATCAGGGCGTCGCGCACTTTGCCGGCATCGACGCCGTTTTTGCGCGCGAAGGTGAGCGCTTCGGCCACGGCTTCGATGGTGACCGCCACCACGATTTGGTTGCAGGCTTTGGCCACTTGGCCCGCGCCGTTGCCGCCCACCAGCACGATATTTTTGCCCATGGCTTCGAACAGCGGCTTCACGCGCTCGAACACCTCGGGCTGACCGCCGGCCATGATGGAGAGCGTGGCGTTGATGGCGCCGACATCGCCGCCTGAGACGGGCGCATCCAGCATTTCCACGCCGCGCGCTTTCAACTCATCCGCATATCGCCGGGTTGCGGTGGGCGAGATGGTGCTCATGTCCACCACCACCGAGCCCGGCTTTGCGCCTTGCGCCACGCCGTCCGCGGCGAACAGCACTTGTTCCACATCCTGTGTATCGGACACCATGATGAAGGTGACCTCGGCCTGTGCTGCCGCCTCGGCTGCGCTGGCGCAGGCAGTGCAGCCGGCTTGCGCCAGCGGCGTCATGGATGCAGGGCGCCGCCCATGCACGAATACGCTGTGTCCGGCCTTTTGCAGATTGAGCGCCATGGGGCGGCCCATGATGCCGAGTCCGATAAATGCGACGTTCATTTTTGTCTCCTGGCGCATTATTTATACAACACCGACGGCAGCCACATGCCGATCGCAGGCCACATATAGAGCAGGAACATGGCCAATACCTGAATCGCCATGAACGGCATCATGCCGGCGAAGATCTGGTTCAGCGTGACATGCGGCGGCGACACGCCCTTCAAGTAAAAAGCCGCCATGGCCACGGGTGGCGAGAGGAACGCTGTCTGCAGGTTAAGCGCGACCAGTAAGCCAAAGAACAGCGGATCGACGTTGAAGTGCGCGAGCAGCGGGATGAAGATCGGCATGAAGATGACGATGATCTCGGTCCATTCCAGCGGCCAGCCCAGGATGAAAATGATGAACTGGGACAGCAGCAGGAATTGCACCGGCGTCATATTGAGCGAGAGCACCCATTTCTCGATCAGATCCTGCCCGCCGAGCAGGGCAAACGCCGCCGAGAAAATGCTGGAGCCGACAAACAGCCAGCACACCATGGCGGCGGTTTTGGCGGTGAGAAAGGTGGATTCTTTTACCACACGGAAATTGAGCTGCCGGTAAGCGGCGGCCAGGATGAGGCCGCCGAGACCGCCGACCGCCGCCGCTTCGGTGGGCGTGGCCAGGCCGAACACGATCGAACCGAGCACGGCCAGGATCATCACCGCGAGCGGGAAAAACGAAGTCAGCAGCATCTTGAACAACTCGAGCCGGGCAAAGCTGAACAGGCCGTAGAACAGCGCGAGCAGCGCCGTGCCGATGCCCAAAGTGATCCAGTATGCGTTGGGCGCGGCACGCGGCTGAGATGCATCCTCCGCTTTGATGATTTCTTTCGCGGCTACGGGGGTATCTGCCGCTGCGGGTTGTGCAACGTCACCTTCTTTTGGCGGCTCTTGCACCCCCTCGGCAACGGGCGGCTCTTGCACGCCCCCCGCCTGCGCTTCATCTTGCGCGGCTACGGCGGGTGCTGTGGTGGTGCCCATCTCGACCAGCCCGGAGGTATCTACGATTTCGATCGGCGCGGTGACGCTTCGATACGCAAGCCCCATGCTCGTTGCCCATACCAAAGCGGGCAGCAAGGCAATCGCCAATTGCTTGGCAATGCGGTGCTTTGGCATCGCGCTTTTGCCGCTCAAGGCGCCGATCAGCCCCGGCAGCGCCTTGCGGCTGATGCTTGCGGAAATGGCTTTCACATCATCGGTCAGCGGAATTTCACGTTCCGCCATCGGCAAGGGCGGCGCGAGGGCCGGCCGCAGCTTGGCCAGGAGAATCACGTAGCCGGCGTACAAGCCCGCCAGCATGAGACCAGGGAAAAAAGCGCCCGCATACAGCTTCACCACCGACACGCCGGCGGTGGCGCCGTACACGATCAGCAGCACCGAGGGGGGAATGAGAATCCCCAGGCAACCGCCCGCCGTAATTACGCCGGCGGTCAGCTTCACGTTGTAGCCCGCGCGCAGCATGGCGGGCATCGCGAGCAAGCCCATCAGGGTCACCACCGCGCCGACGATGCCGGTGGCGGTGGCGAAAATCGCACAGGTGATGAGCGTGGCCACCGCGAGCGAACCCGGCACGCGCGCCATGGCGAGATGGATGCTCTTGAACAGCTTCTCGATCAGGTTCGCGCGCTCCACGAGATAACCCATGAACACGATCAGCGGAATCTCAATCAGCACTTCATTGGTCATCACGCCGTAGGTGCGCTGCACCATCAGGTCCAGCGTCTGGCGGATGGCGATGTCCGGGTTGACGCTGCGGTAGGACAGCCAGGCGAAGATCATGCCCATACCCATGAGCGTGAAGGCGGTGGGGAAGCCGAGCATGATCGTCACCACCACCAGCCCCAGCATCAACAGGCCAAGATGGCCGTTGGTCAGATTACCCCAGGGCAGGAGTACCGCGACGGCGATCAAAATAATCGCCATCAGCGCGAAGCCGAAATATAATTCCTTCTTCACGCTTTGCCTTCCTGCTTCACCACAAATTGATCGAGTTGGGCGATGTCCTCGTCCTTCACATTCACCATTTTCTTGAGATTATCCACGTCCACTTCTGCCACATCCTGCACGCGCGAGGGCCAGGCGCCGTCGCGCAGACAGATCACGCAGCGCACGATTTCCACCAGACCCTGCACCAGCAGAAAAAATGCCGCCAGCGGAATGATGAATTTGAAGGGATAAAGCGGCAGCGGCTCGGGGCTGAAGGTTTGCTCGTGGATGGCCAGCGATTCGTTGGCGTAGGTCCAGCCCGCATAGGCCATGGCGAAAATGCCCGGCAGGAAGAAAACGATATAGAGCGTCAGATCGATCGCGGCTTGCGTGCGGGGCTTAAAAAAACCATACAGCACATCGCCGCGAACATGGCCGCCGGTGGCCAGCGTATAGGCGCCCGCCATCATGAACAGCATGCCGTACAGCATGACCTGCGCATCGATCACCCAGGCATGCGGCGTGCCGAGCACATAGCGCGAAAACACTTCCCAGGAAATCAGGAAGGTCAGGCCGATGATGCTCCAAGCAAAAAAATGGCCAGCGAAGGTGCTGACCCGATCGACGAAAAGCAGGATTTTTTGCATTTGTGCATCCCTACATGAAGGATAAAACGGCAGTTCTTGCCACAGAGGTCACAGAGGCCACAGAGAAAAGCACTACACACTCAGGTTTCTTGTTTCACCTTTAGGGTGAGCGCAACACGACAGTAAAACCACTCGATTTTCTCTGTGGCCTCTGTGTTCTCTGTGGCTGATTGCTTTTTTAGATTTAATGGAATCAGGCCTTCTTCTTCGCGAAGTAGTGGTTGTAGGCCATTTTGTAATCCACGCTGGTGTCGTTCTGCCAGCGGGCCGCGCGGCCCGCGAAAGCGCGCATGGATTCCATGACTTTCTTGAATGCCGGATTCTCGGCCATCTTTGCCGCTGTGATCTTATCCCAGGACGCCAATTGGGCTTGCAAGATCGCATCCGGCGTCTTGTAGAACTTGACGCCTTTTTTCTCGCTCATCTCCTGATAGTCCTTGGAGTAGCGCTCGATCGCTTTCCACGACATATCGGCCGAGGCGGCTTCCACTGCATATTTGATGATGGCTTTCAATTCACCCGGCAACGCATCGTACTTTTTTTTGTTGAACAGGATTTCGAATTGCTCGCTGGCTTGGTGGAAACTTTGCAGCATGCAGATCTTGGCCACGTCCGGGAAGCCCAGCAGGTTGTCGCTCGATGCATTGTTGAATTCCGCCGCATCCAGCAAGCCCCGATCCAAGGCCGGCACGATTTCGCCGCCCGGCAGCGGCACCACCGCCGCGCCCATGTCTTTGAACACATCCACGGCCAAACCCACGGTGCGGAATTTCAGACCCTTAAGATCAGCCGCCTTGGTGACCGGCTTTTTGAACCAGCCCAAGGGCTGTGTGGGCATCGGGCCATACAGCATGGAAACCACATCCATGTTCATGCTCTTGTACACTTCATCCAGCAGCTCCTTGCCGCCGCCGTAGTAGTGCCACGCCAGCACCATATTCGGATCCATGCCGAAGGCGGGGCCGGAACCCCACAAGGCCACGGCGGAATTTTTGCCGTACCAGTACGCCACCACGCCATGCCCGCCATCGAGCGTGCCCTTGCTCACGGCATCGAGCAGATCGAACGCCTTCACCACGGAACCCGCGGGCAGCACCTCGATCTTGAGGCTGCCGCCGGACATGTCGTTTACCTTCTTGGAAAAATCCACTGCGTATTCATGGAAAATATCTTTTGCCGGCCACGTGCTTTGAAAGCGCAGGCTGACCGGTGCGGACGCCTTGCTGATCGCCGGAAAACCGAGTGCTGCCGCGCCGGTGGCGGTTGCCGCCGCCGCACCGAGGAACTTGCGACGGCTCACCTGGGGTTTGCTGCTGTCTTGTTTGCTCATGGTTGTCTCCTGACTATTGTTGATTGAAGATCGGACGGTATAAAACGGCTAGCAATCGACTCCTACACCACTCATATTTCGCATAATGAAAAGCGGTACTGCATGCCAATAAAGCCTATACCCCATTAGGGGCAAGTTCAAGCTTTTGATCGGATTGGTTGAGCCCAGAAGCTTTCACCGCGGAGTACACAAAGTACACGGAGTAAAGCAAAAGCATGCACTGCGAAGGACGCAAAGGTACGCAAAGGTTCTGTTCAATACTCCCTTGAGGGGTAAAAGCCAGAATGGGTTTACTTCGCGTGCCTTAGCGTCCTTTTCGGTTATCGCTTTTTGCATTGGTTGTTCCTCCGTGTACTCTGTGTCCTCCGTGGTAAAAGTTTCTTGAATCACACTAACCCACCACCACGATCAACACTCGCGCCGGGCCATGCGCGCCCAGCGTCACGGTCTGTTCGATATCCGCCGTGCGCGAGGGGCCGGATATGAAGTTCACCGCGCGCGGCAGGCCGCCGCGTTCGCGCCGCAATAAATCCCAAGCATCTTCCATGGTGGCGACGATGCGCGCGCTGTCCAGCACGGCGATATGCGTCTCGGGCAGCAAGCTGGTCGCAGCCGGGGTGTGTGCGCCGGAGAGCAGCATCAGCGTGCCGGTTTCGGCGATCGCGCAAAATGCGCCGGTGATGCCGGCGGCGTCTTCCGCGCTGGCGGCCTGCGCCGCGACCACGATGCGCGCGGCGATCCAATCCAGCTCCAGAAAATCGGGCCAGCACAGCGCTTGATGCCCCAAGTTATTTTCTGCCAAATAGTGCGCGATGGCGTGCGGTACTTCACGCCGGTTTTCGACGCGTAGCACGCCACTCGACAAAGCTTGCGCTTGTTCCACAAAACGGCTGGCTAAATCCGCCACCGGCGCCGGTTGCGGGCCACGCACGGGGGCGGCGATGATGCGCTCCACTTCCGGCGCCAGACCGTGGGTTTGAGCGGATCGGATGCGTTGCAGGATAGCTTCGCGCGCACTCATGGTTTGTCTCGCTTGCGATAAAGGGAGCGGAAGGTTTGACCGGCAGGCGCGGGCAAATCCCGTTCACGCGTCCACGCGCCCGGCAACCAGGTCAACCGGCCCTTGGCGCCGCCCAGCCAACACAAGACACGGCTAATCAGCCCGGCGCAGCGCGCATACCAAACAGGATGCAACGCGAGCCATGCCCAAACCGCCAGCACTTTGCGTTCACGCCAAGGCCGCAAGTTGGCTTGGAGTTGCTGGCGCCGCACCTCGCGCAATAGATCGGGCAGGGGAATGCCCACCGGACACACCGCCGCGCAAGCGCCGCATAAAGTCGAAGCGTTGGGGAGCGGCAAAGTCGCGGCAAGTCCCGCAAAGCTGGGCGCGAGCACCGAACCCATCGGCCCCGGATACACCCAGCCGTAGGCATGGCCGCCGACATTCTGATACACCGGGCAATGGTTCATGCACGCGCCGCAACGAATGCAGCGCAGCATGGCTTGCAGTTTCGTGCCCAGCAATTTGCCGCGGCCATTGTCGAGCAGCACGATATGGAAATGCTCGGGGCCGTCGCTCTCATCCTTAGCTTTCGCGCCGGTGAGCACGGAGACATAGTTGGTGATGTCTTGCCCGGTGGCGGAACGCGGCAGCAAGCGAATCAAAGTCGCCGCATCTTCCAGCGTCGGCACGACTTTCTCGATGCCGGTGAGCGCGACATGCACACGCGGCAGCGTGGTGGCCAGGCGGCCATTGCCTTCGTTGGTGACGATCAGCGCCGAACCGGTCTCGGCGATGAGGAAATTCGCGCCGGAGATGCCCATATCGGCGGAAACGAAATGCGGGCGCAGAATCTCACGCGCCTCCTGGCACAGCTCGGCAATGCCTGTTTTGCGCGGGAGGTGATGGTGTTGCTCGAACAAATCCGAAACTTCATCCTTGGTTTTGTGCAGCACCGGCGCGACGATGTGCGAGGGCGGCTCATGCGCGAGCTGCAAAATGTACTCGCCCAGATCGGTCTCGACCACCTGCACCCCGGCGGCTTCCAGCGCATCGTTGAGGCCGCACTCCTCGCTCACCATGGATTTGGATTTGACCGCCTTTTTCACGCCATGCTGGCGCGCGATGTCGCAAATGATGCGATTGGCCTCCTCCGCGGTTTCCGCCCAGTGCACGATCGAGCCGCGCCGTTGCGCCTCTTGCTCGAAGCGGATCAGCCATTGATCGAGATTGGCCAGCACTTGCTCGCGAATGGCGGTGGCGCGGCTGCCTACCGCCTCGAAATCGTCCAAGTGCGAGATCGCCTCGCGTCGCGCGCCGACGAAGCGGGATTCGATATTTTTCAGCGCGCCTTGCAGGGTTTTGTTGTGCAGGCTCTTGCCGGCATTGCGCTGAAATTTGAGTGAGGAGATTTTCATCTTGAAAAAATCAATTTGCCACAGAGGTCACAGAGATCACGGAGGAAAAACAGTGGTTTTAGTGTCGTACGTCGCTTGCCGGTAGGGTAAGTTTGGCACCCTGAATCTTTCGTGCTTTTCTCTGTGCCCTCTGTGACCTCTGTGGCAAGCGGTTTTTTAAAATTCATGGCACTTCCCCTTCGTCTCCCGCCAGCACTTCGGCGATGTGCAGTACGCGCGTGGCGTGATCGCCGATGCGCCGCAAGCGGCCCTCGATATTCAGCAGGCAACCCAGATCGCCCGCCACCACCGTATTCGCGCCGCTGGCATGAATGTGACGCGCTTTGTTGTCGGCCATGCGGCTGGAAATCTCGCTGAATTTGACCGAGAACGCGCCGCCGAAACCGCAGCAGGTCTCGCATTGCGCCATTTCCTTCAGCGTCGCATCGGGCAGGCGCGCCAACAAGGCGCGCGGCTGGTGTTTCACCCCCAACTCGCGCAGACTGGAGCAGGAGTCGTGATAGGTGAGCTTGCCGCTGAAGCGGCCCGGCACATCTTGCAGCTTGGCGATGTTGACCAAGAAATCGGTCAACTCGTAGGTGCGCGCGGCCAAGGCGCGCACGCGGCGCGCCGGCTCGGAATCATCGGGGAAGAGCGCCGGATAATGCACGCGAATCATGCCTGCACAGGAACCGGAAGGGACCACGACATAATCGCAATCGGCGAATTCAAGCGCGAGCTTGATCGCCAACTCGCGCGCGGCCGTATGATCTCCCGCGTTATAACCAGGCTGGCCGCAACACGTTTGCTGCTCCGGCGCGATCACGTCGCATCCCGCATGCGCCAACAGCCGCAGCGTGGCAAAACCGATCGACGGCCGCATCAAATCCACAAGGCAGGTAACAAAGAGTCCGACGCGCATGGGTATTCCCGGTCTTGTTCGATCAGTCAAAATCCTTCACCGCAGAGGACGCGGAGGACACGGAGGAAAACCCAAACAAATTTACTATGCTTACCTGTGCATCCCCAGCGGTGGAATGCTTTTGCTTTACTCTGCGTCCTCCGCGTCCTCCGCGGTGAAAATGTTTTTTCAGCAAGCTCGGCCCAGTCTACGCCGGGCTTGTGCTTTTGAAAATATGGAATAGAATTTTGTAATATGAAATTTTGGAAAGCCATGATGCATGTCTGAGGCAGAAACCAAATCTTCGATTCAAGTCATCGACCGCATGATGACCCTGCTCGATTTGCTCGCAAGGCATGCGCAGCCGGCCAGCCTGAAAGTGCTGGCGCAGCAGGCGGGCCTGCATCCTTCCAGCGCGCACCGCATTCTGAATGTGATGGTGGGTAAAGGTTTGGTGGACAAACTCGACGGCGGCGCCTATCGCCTGGGCTTGAAGCTGCTGGAGTTGGGTAACCTGGTGCGCGCCCGCCTCGATATCCGGCGCGAGGCGCTGCCTTACATGCAAGCGCTGCATCAGGACATCGGCGAAACGGTCAACCTCAGTCTGCGCCAAGGCGACGAAATGGTGTATGTGGAGCGCACCGCCAGCGGCCAATCGATGATGCGCGTGGTGCAACTGGTCGGCGCGCGCGCGCCGATGCATATCACCGCGGTCGGTAAAGTATTTCTCGCCGATGCAGGGGACGCCGCCGCGCTGGACTACGCCAAACGCACCGGCCTGCCGGCCTACACCGAACACACCATTACCCGGCCCCAAGCCTTGTGCGAGGAGTTGGCCAAAATTCGTAAAAACGGCTATGCCTTCGACAATGAAGAAGCGGAAAAAGGGGTGGCCTGCATCGGCGCCGGCATCCGCGACGCGGAAGGCAGGCTGATCGCGGGCCTGTCGATCTCGGCCCCGGTGGATCGGCACGAAAAGATCTGGCCAAAGAAAGTGAAGGAGGCGGCAGCGCAAATCTCCCACGCGCTGGGCTATCGGGCGCGTTAAAAACCGTTGCAAGCACGGATACACAAACCGTGTCACTTCAAGCAAGAGTAAAAACTTTTGCCACGAATTAACACGAATTTTCACGAATAAAGTTCAATCCACCCGCCTATCGTATCCCGGTTTTATTCGTGTAAATTCGTGTTAATTCGTGGCTGAAAACGCCTTTGATGTTTTGACTTAGTGCTCTGTTCCCACTGGCGTAACCGCCTGAGTTTCTTTTCCGCGCAACGCGGCGATGCAACAATCGATAGCCTGCCCCAAATTCTCAGCGAACTTGCTATCGCGCGGCACGATGTAATTCGGATCGACATTGCGCTTGAACGGCGGCTGCTTGGAGGAGGAAAGCAGAATCGCCTGCATATCCTGGTTGCCGCGCGCGCTCATGCGCACCGCCGCGACCAGCGCCAGGCCATTCAGCATCTTCACTTCCAAGCCGGTGATCAGCAGATGATATTTTTGCTGGAGCAGGTGTTCCAGCGCTTGATAGCCGTTATCCATGACCGTTACCTGCACCGGATAGCGCTTCATGATTTGGGTGCAGAGTTTGATATTGACCTTGGACGTTTCCACGATCAGCACGCTATACCTCTCCCCCAGCAACAGGGTGCGCAGCGCGCTCAACTCATCTTCGATATCGTTGAAGTGTTCGCCCCCCGCCTGCGCCTGGTCTCGCGCTTTGCGCATCAAATCGATATGCGCCAAACACCGATCCGACATTTCGCGGGGCGGTTTCGCCGGGGTATTCGAGAACAGGTTTAAATGCTCTTCGAGTTGGTGGCAAATCTTTGAGAGGATGGGCAGACCATGCGAGCCGGCGCTGCCTTTGAGGGAATGCACCTTGCGGTACGCCCGTTCGAACACATCGGAGAAATATTCATTGCGCTCCAGCGCCAGCAGATCGGATTCGAGATCGCCCAGCTTGCCGTCCAACTCGGCGAGATAGCTCTCACGCAACTGGCGCAGCATGGCTTGCACGTCGGGTAGGGGTCTGGCGGGGGAATCGGCCATGGTGAATCCAATGGAAAATCAGACAATATCCGTATTTATCGGCCATATTCAAAGAAAATTGAGCCCTATTTCGATTCGGCATGGAGAGCCCACCCACATAAAAACAGCCCATCCGCATCACGGATAGGCTGTCGGCTTTCTGCAGCTAAGCTAAGGCGATTATTTCCAGCTAGCGCCCTCATACTTTCCGCCTGCCGCCAGCGTCAGCGCCTTGCGGATCGCTTCCGGGGAATCCATGATTCGCATGAAGCTATTGTCACCCATCATGGACAGATCCGGGAAACTGGCCGCAATCCGGAACCGCGCATAGAGCGCGTAGGTCTTGTTGCCCGACACGAGGATTTCATAGGGCAAGTGCGCCGCCGATTTGATATCCTTGAAATCGATCTCGCTCATGATGTACTTATCGTCCATAAACTTATCGGCGTCAGTCTTGCCCTTCATCGCCACCCCAAACACGCTCTCTTTCTTGCCCGGAATGTCGATGCGATAAACCTTGGTCACGCCGGCGGCGCCCGTGGCAAGATTGGCTTCGACCGCTTTCACCGCATCTTCGTAACTCTTATGTTCGGCCAATTCGCTCGGTTCATTAAAATATTCCATGCCGAACATGTAGTGGTATTTGCGCAGCTTGGCAGGTGTCAGGCCTTTCGCGCCGAACTCCTCGACACGCCCCAGCGCCTTGGCCATACTCGCCGACACGCCCTTCAGGTCGCCCGCCATGCGATATGCGTTGGCCATGTAAACCGGGTTGGTGTACGCCACTTGCACGTCATTGCCCGCCTTCGACACCGACACCCGCTGCATCGCGCCGAAGCCGCCATGCTCGGATTTTGCGGCGTTCGCTTTCAACTCATCGTTGGTGACGACGATGATTGTTGTATTGGGATAGGGAGAATAAGCGCCTACCACCGCAAAGCCCTCGGCCGTCAACGCAGCCTTAGCCGCCTCGGCTTTATCCGCCACCGCGCCCGCGCTGGTTGACCCCAGTACAAAGGGTTTCAGCACATCATCCGCCGCCAGCGCCCAAGCGCTCGTGCATGCCAGGGTAAATATGGCGATAGTCATCTGTTTGAGAAATTTAAACATTCCAGCCTCCTTTGTTATTTGAATCCAGAGAAATTCTTGCGCTTAGCCCTTCGCTATGACTTTCGAAATGATAGTACAAATGTACTAGAAAAAGAAACGGGGTCTTAAAGCTTCTGCGCTTTGCAAGCATGCCTGAGATACGCCTTGCGCTAAAACGCGCTGAATTTCTCCCGCTTCCCCCCGGCCACCGCGGTGAGCATTTCCGCCGTCGTGTCGGGATGGTCCGAGATCGACATAAAGGTGCCCATGCCCAGCGTCGGCCAGCCCAGGGCCGTGCGGTAGCGGCCATACAGGGCGGAAACCTTGCCGTTGACGATGACGATCTCCCACGGCAGCGCCGCGATGTGATCGGAGCCGATTTTCTTTACCCACCAGCCTTCGCCATGTTTGGCGTCATTCATCGCGACGCCGAACACCGCGAGCTTCCTGTCCGCCATGATCACTTCATACACTTTGCCGGTATGCGCCACGCCCTTGGCGAGATTATCCTGCACCGTCTTCACCGCCGCCTCGAACGAGGCATGGGTTTTAAGCTCGTTCTTGTCGGAATCGAAACGCTCCATGCCGATCATGTAGCGATAGGTGAGCAAGTCGGCGGCATCTACATCGCCGCCAAAGCCTTTGCCCGCGCCCAAGGCCTTTGCGAGCTTTTCCTGTACCGCTTTCGTGGCACTTTCGGCTTTGGAATAGTCCTTGCGGTAATAGGCACGGTACCAGTACTCCGGATTCATGTAAGACACTGTGCCGTCGCTCTTCACACCCACGCGAATACCCGCACCGATAATCGCCATGCCCCCCATAGTGCGAATCGCATCCAGCAAGCCCTTGTCGGTCACCACCACCACGCCGTGACCGGGAACACCACCCGGCGTGTGCCGTCCCGCCACGCTGAAGCCTTCCGCTTGCAGCTTAGCCTCCACCGCCGCCATCACCGCCTTCAGCTCGGCGCCAGGCACTTTATTGGCTTGGATATAGGGGGAAAGCGCCAGCGCGAACGGCGACCAAAGAAAAAAACAAAGCAGCGCGACTATTCGTTTCATTTTTCTTCCATGAGGAATGGAATCTCATCCGAGCGGGTAAAAGAAAAAGGGCTGAAACGGTTAAGTTTCAGCCCTTTTCTAGCTTACTAGTGAACTTTCTTGGTTTAGAACTTCATGCCGTAGGAGACGCCGAGAGAATCTTGATACATACGGTTCGTCATGGTGTTAGTACCCGACACTTGGTTGCTAAATGCGTGCATATAAGCGACAGATATCTCGCTCTTGTTGTCGAGCGTCCAAGTCCCGCCCAATGTAATGTGGTCTTCTACAACTGCGGGAGCGAGTGTGTTGAACTGAGTTTGGCCTGGATCATATGGCGTTTCGCCACTATTCCAGCCCGCGCGCAAGGTCAGGTTCTTGCTGTATTCATAAGACAAGCCCAGTTTAAAAATAGTCTGATCTGTCCAACCGAAACCCGAACCGTTGTTGGCGCCGAGCAAACCGCCCTGAGCATTGGTATTCGAAATTGCTTTAACAGAGCCATACTGAATGCGCATCAAATCGACAGCGGCGGTCAAGCTAGGGGTGATCTTAACAGCGGCGCCAAAGCCGAAATTCGCTGGAATATCGAAGTCGCCTTGTTCGGCAAATAGCCCCTTGTACTTATCAAACTTACCCATGTGGGTACGGGTTTGGTAAGTGGCGCCCACTGTCCAATCAGCGTTGAGCTTACCGGTCCAACCGATACGCGCGCCATAACCCCACGAATTATCGTAACCGTTGTCGGTAACGCTACCAACAGCAGATGTTTGGGCTGCGACATTAAAACCGCTCAAACCATATGCCTTGAAGCGTTGATAGGCCACATTCAGTGAAACACCAACAGAATGGACATCATTTATCTTCATCGCGAAGGTCGGCGAAATAAAAAGCTGCGACAAATCAACGCCTACCGGATCCCCCGAACCAAAAGCAAACACGCCAGCCGTGGCATTGTAGCTGTTGTATTGGGTATTCATCCCACCATTGCCAAAAACCGAAACGCCAAGCGACATATTCTGGTTTAGCATTTTGTTGTAGCCAAACTCTGGAATGAAGAAATCTTCCTTGCCATTTCCATCGTGAGTTACCGTCCCGGTTACTGTCGAACGCTGCGGACGGAACCAATCCAGGCCCACATCCAAACGATCACCCACCAGCACCATGTTCGCCGGATTCGTGGCCGCCGCCAACGCATCTTGACCAAACGCGATTCCCGCGCCAGCCATGCCCTTAGCCTTCATGCCATAGCCATGAGAAAAATAACCATTCGTGGCAAACGCGGCGCCGGAAACAGTCGCAAGACCTGCAATAGCCAGCGCGCCGGCCAATTTATTGATACGCATCGGGAGTTCTCCTTTGGTTTGTACTTTATAAAACAACTGAATTTCTACGCTTGATATTAGCGTTTTGTGGTGGGAATCATACAACAAGCTTTTATTTACCGGCAAATTTTCTAGTCCGGATGGACTATTCATCATTTAGTTTGTTGCAAATTTGCAACAAATATCATTAACCATTATGGTTTAGTAATCCTTTTTTGATCTTGCCAATCATTTGGCGTCTGACGCCATCAATATCCATCTCATTGAGCGCAAAAGGAAATGACAGGATATCGGAGGGTGGGGAATCGCCATAGGGACGATTGCAGGCGGAGATTTCCTCATCGTCCTTGCCGGGGCAGCCGGAGGTTTGGAAGGGTTTGCCGCTTTGAATCAGTGCGCTCAGTTCGCTTTCGGGTAAACCGAAATCCGCCAGCCGGCCCTGCGCGTCAAATGTCATGCGTTCGATGCGGCCGCCCGCGTAGTCGATGATGAAGCGCGCGAGTTGCACCCGGCGCCATTGGCCGCGATCCGCCGCCGGCCAATCCTCCATCAGGGAGCCCTGCTCGGGGAAGAAGGCAAATAGATGGTTGTGGCCGCCCCTATCTTTGATGCGCTGGCAGACTTCGAGCAGCTCACGCTCGGTCTCGCCCATGCCGCAAATCAAATGCGCGCCGAAGCGCTCCGGCCCGAACACTTCCGCCGCCCATTCGATGGCTTGCCAGTATTTTTCCCAGCGATGCGGGCTATCCACGGTCTTGCCGCGGGTGCGTTCGAAGATCGCGGGCGTGACCGCATCCAGCGCCACGGTAAAAATCTCCGCCCCCAATCGCTTCAGCTCGATCAGATCGGCCTTTTCCATGGTGGTGGGGTTTGAGAGGATGGATACCGGAATATGCGGCAACGCCGCCACCCACTTCTTTAACAGCACCAAGGTATCGGCATCCGAGTTGGGGTGGGTGATCATGGAAATGCACATGCGCTGGAATTGGCCCTTGCCGGCGCCGGCGCGCACGCGCTCGATCACCTCGTCGTAACGCGCGGCGGGCCAATCGACGCGGATGAAATTGCGGTCGGCGTAATCGCGCGCCTCCTCGCGATGCCGCGCCAAGCCGCAATAGGCGCAGTTGGCGCGGCAGCCTTCGGGATAAGTCACCAGCAGGTTCAAGCAATGGGTGCAGGCGGTGCGATACATCCGGCCTGGGATCAAGCCGAGCGTAATTGCCGCAGCGGTGCTCATCTGCACATACTCGGGCGAGCGCATCGCCGGTGTTTTGATGTGATAGTCGGGACGGTAAAAGTTAATCGGTTGTGCGTTATCTAACACTGAGCTCATTTCTTCTCCTGCTGGAAAAATCATTCACCGCAGAGGACGCGGAGGACGCAGAGTAAAACAAATTCTTATTTTTTAAACTCCGCGTCCTCCGCGTCCTCCGCGGTGAAAGCTTTTCATTCAAAAAATTCCGGAAACGCAACCCACCCCTTGCGATGCATCGCATCCTCGCGCGCGGCGGCGGTATGCCAGTGCTGGTTGAGCCACTGCCTGCGCGCCACGGCGTGCGTGATGCTCGCTTCGAATTGGTCTCTTATGTCAGCTTCGAATTCATTCAGCGCATCAACTTCGTTGGCCAGCAAAAGACGCGCCGCCGCTTGGCCCGCACGCTCGCCCGATACGATCGCCGCGGCGATACCCGCGCCGGTAATCGGATGCGTCAGTCCCGCCGCATCGCCCGCAAACAAAATATTCTCCACCACTAAACGCTCCCTCAATCCCCCCACTGGAATGAGGCCGCCGGTCAAGGACAGGATAGCCTCTCCCACTACGCCTTGCTCGACCAAACGGGCATGCAAAGCGTCGAGAGGTTGCTTCAGATCGTGGGTGTAATCTTTATTTGCTCCCACACCAAGATTCGCGCGGTCTCCTTTGGGGAACAGCCAGGCATAGCCGCCCGGATACTCGCCGGAGAGCCAAATATCCGTCTCGGCATAAGGTTGCAGCAGGGGCACCGTGTATTGCCGCGTGAACACCGTTTCCAAGGGCGCCAACCCTAATTGGGAGGCGACGGTGGAGTAAGGGCCATCGGCGGCGATCAGCAGGCGGTACGCCACTTCACGCTCACCCTCAGGCGTTTGGATAACCGCAATCGAATGTTGCGCATCGAGCCGCAGCAGGCGGCTGGCCAAACACAATTCTGCGCCATGCGCTTCGGCCTCGCGCGCCAGCGCTTGATCGAACGCCGCACGGTCGATCATCAAGCCAGGAAAAGCCGCCGTCTCAGTCATGCCCGAAGGCAGATAATTTTTCATCGAAGCGATGCGCTGCACCAAGACGCCTTCAGCTTGCGCGTATTTGCCCAAAGGCAAAGGAATAAACTCGGCACATTGCACCGGCACGCCCACCTGCTGCTTGCGCTCTACTGCCAACACCGATAAACCGGCGCGCGCTGCCGCCGTTGCCGCCGCACCGCCTGCCGGGCCAAGGCCAATTACCAGGACATCGACGTGCGTCTGCCTGCTCATGGCATGCTGGCCTGTGGCTCAAACCGGCTCAACGCCGATTGGATCACCACGACAAAATCCGCCGGCTGCAAACCCAACAGATCGACTTCACGTACGGCAAAGAATTCGTGCACGCAACGGTGACAATCGGCCACATCGGTATCGCGCAAGACCGCTTCCAGATCCGCAATGGCCCGCTTGGGGCTGACGAAAAAATCGCCGGAAAACCAAACTTGCTTGATGCATTGGCGCGTTCGATCATAAGCCACGCAGGCGCGCACCAGGCCGCCGGGAAATTTTTGCATCCCTTCCACGATCGGCGCATCCGATTGTGGACGTTGCAGCATATGCACCCAATCCTCGGTATCGATTTCCGCCAAGGCACTGTCGTAACGTGCTTGCTCAATTGCAGAGATGGCTCCCGTTTCAAAGGCCACGCCGAATTCATCGGCGAAAGCTTGGATCATTGCCGACTGCACCTCTTGCATTTCAGGGGTATGGCCGAGCAAATTGGCCAGATTCGCCACTCGCTCGCGCGCCGAGGCAATCGCCTTATCCGATAGCTTCTCGGCCGGAATTCGCAGTACGCGCAGCATTTTTTCCACATCGAATTGGATCAGCAGCGTGCCTTGGAACATCAGCGCATCGCCATCGAAAGCCCCGCCGGTGCCAGAAATTTTACGGCCATCGACTTCGATGTCGTTGCGCGGGCGGAATCGGGCATCGACGCCCAGCGCTTGCATGCCGCGCGCCGCTGCTTCGCAGATGCGGCGCGTGATCGCTTGCATGTCCGCCGTGCCGAGATCGCGCTTGTGCAAATACAATTCCCAGCCCAATTGCGTCTCGTCGAAATAAATCGCGCCGCCGCCGGTGATGCGGCGCTGAATCTCCACGCCCTGCGCGCGGCAATAATCCAGGTTCAGCTCCTGCTCGACGCTCTGATGAAAGCCCAGCAAGGCGCAAGGCTGGAAGCGCAGAAAGCGCAGCGTGCTCGGACTCTCATCCGCTTGTCGCGCTTCGAGCAAGGCGCGGTTCAGCGCGATATTTTCCGCCGCGCGGCGCAGGCCGGTATCGATGACGCGCCAGATGGGTTTCATCACATCTGTTCCTCTACGCGGACGATTTTGATGTCCGGCGGCAAGCGCTGCGCACGCTCAAACTCGATCACCTTCTGCACATCTACTTGCAATCCCGCATCCTCAGTGTCAATCGCCATCACCTCATTCCCCACCGCGATGGAGCAGCAAGCCGGCGTCACGCGCACTTCGCGCCCCAGCCGCGCCGCCAGTTCGACCATGCCATCGGCGGGATGCGCGATGCCGTTCAGCCCGGCCATCACGGCATAAGCGTCGATCTGGCTTTTCACGCGGCCGGCGGGGCGCGCGCAGCCCAAGAGCAAGGGGGTATCACGCATCGCGGCGCGCGCATCCATGAAAAAGCGGCCCACTTCATGCGCGTCGGGTGTGGCAAATGGCCGGTCTTCTTGGGCGTAGTGCGGCATCACCACCACCAGCACCAGCGCATCGGGCCGATGGCGCTTAACGATATCGAGCGCGCGCCACTCGCCGAGGAAGCGGCCGTAATGCAAGCCGAGCACAATGTGCGGCACGACCTTCATTTCGGTCGCCGCCAGGTAGCCGAGCGAGCGCTCGAAATCATCCACGCCGCGGCGCAAGTGATAGACCTGCGTAATGGTGTCTTGCGCGCCGATCACGTCCATCATCGCCACGTCGATACCGGCGTCTTCCATGCGGCGGGCAATATCGAGATCAACCAAGGCGGTATGCAAAGCAATTTTGAAAGCGGGGAAAGTATCTTTGATGCGGCGCAGCGTCGCATAGTAAGGCGCGTACTCCACTTGGTTGCGGTGATTCGATCCGCCGGTGAGCAGCATGCCTTGCGCACCGAGATCGACCTGCTCATGCACCACGCGCCACAAGTCTTGCGGCGTGCGCGCCGGAATCATCGGCTCCAGGATTTTTGCCTTGCAGTGATCGCAAGCCAGCTTGCATTCGCCGCCGGTGATCGACACCGCGGGCCAAGCTTGTTTGCCGCAGCCAGTAATTTCGGAGGAAGCGTAAGCCTTGAAAGTGGGGGTGTAAAAATTGATGCGCGATAGGTTAGCAGGTTCGGTAGGCCGCGCCATCTGCGCAATCAAGCCGGGATCGAGCATGACATCCTCCAGCGGCTCGATTTGGCGCAACACCTCCAGCCACTCACTCATCCCCAGCTTCCCGTTCCCCGCTTCCGGCTTCCCAAATCAGCACCCCCCAAAACCATCCGCATTCATTTTGGCTTCGAATGCTGAACCAATCTCTGCACCACTGATTAAGCTTTTGCTTTCTTCTGCCCAGTGGGCTGGTTTTATTTTCGCCATCCAGCCCGCGCCGTAGGGGTCTTCATTCACCAAGCCGGGCTTGGCGCTCACCGCTTCGTTGATCTCGATCAATTCGCCGCCGACGGGCGTCTTGACCGGCCCCACCCATTTACCGGATTCCACGGTGCAGACCGTTTTCCCTTGTTCGATTGACTTGCCGATTTTCTTCGGCGTGGCGGCGACCAATTGCCCGGCCAAGGCGCAGGCATAGGACGTCATGCCGAGGGTAACCACCCCATCCGCCCCGATACGCGCCCAGACGTTGTCATCGACGTGATAATACAAATCGTCCGGCAGATTGCAGCCGCGCACGTTTGCCATCTTGTTATCCCCACTCGCGATTATTCGGGATCATTTTACACCCATCGCTGGCCGCGAATGGCTGCGCCACTACGCTCGGCATGGGTTCTCTGTCCCTAAAAAGAAACGGCCAAGCGGATGATCCTCGCTTGGCCGTTGTGACTACTGCTGTTGCTGCAAATTAGATATACAAACAAATATCGCTATCGCCGGCGAATTCGAGGAATGAAGCGGCGCCGACAAAATCAAGACCGTCGATGAATTCGCTATGCTCGAATCCGAAGAGTTCCACCGTCATCTGGCAGGCGACGAATTTCACGTCGGCCTCGATGCACAGGCTGCGCAAATCCTCGATCGTGGCCACCCCGCAGTTTTTGATGGTCTGCTTCATCAACGTGGTGGCAAGCGATTCAAAACCTGGGACGTTGGCTTGAATGATGTTCGGGATATTCCAGTTAATGTCTTTGAACCATTGGGGACCAAATGGCATTTTCATCGGCATGCCGGGATTGCCCAGGGGGCTCACTTTGAGGCCGCTCACATCCTTGCGCAACAACTGCAAGCCGTAAAAAGTACAAAACACTTGCACTTCATAGTCCAGCGCGGCTGCGGTCGATGCCAGAATCAGCGGTGGATAGGCCCAATCGAGCGTGCCCTTGGTCGCGATGATCGCGAGTTTCTTAGCCATTTAAATCTCCTCCTAAATTGCGGATTAATTGCCCCGCTCGCTTCTATCCAACAGCGTACAGCTATTTTTTTATTCTTATTTCTTCTTCATGAAGAAGGTGAATTCGCCGCTAGCTTCAGCCGACGAAACCAACTCGTTGCCGGTTTGCTTGGCAAACGCTAGCATGTCTTTCACCGAACCGGGATCGGTCGCGATGACTTTCAGCACTTGGCCGCTGGTCAGTTCGGCCAGGCCTTTTTTGGTGCGCAGAATCGGCAGCGGGCAATTCAGGCCGCGAGCATCCAGTTCTTTATCGAAATTCATATCCATCTCCTAATAAATAAAGTAAGTCCAACGGTAAAAAACGAGCATTTTGATCTACTTGCCACCAGCATGCAACTGAAGGGCTCTTAGGCCGCCGCCAGCGCCAGCCCGGCTTGCGCCCACCCCATGACGCCGCCGCGCAAGTTGTACACATTATTGAATCCCTTTTGCGCCAAGAATGCGCAGGCCTGGGCGGAACGCGCGCCGCTGCGGCAGATCAACACCACCGGCTTTTCATTTTCCAATTGATCCGCCATCAGCGGCAGCATGTGCAGGGGCAGATGTTTGGCGCCATGGATCGCGCCTTGTGCGAATTCGACATCGGTGCGCACGTCGATCATCACCACTTCACCGCCCGCCTGCATTTGCTGCAAGCCAAAGGCATCGACTTCTTTAATAGACATTCCGAACATTGTTTCTACTCCGTGATGAGTAAATTAGCGAATAATAATATATCGAGAACTAGGCCGGGCGCAATGCCTGATTGCCGTTCTTAACAACGCTGTCTGCCGTGGTAGAGATTGACCACATGCCTTGCCTCTGCGAAAAACAACCAGCGCTCGGCGACCAAGCCCGCTAAAGCCAGGTCGGCAATCAATGCACTCAAAGTAAGTGAAGGCTTACCCGAGGTCAAAATCAATAACGCCAGCGGCAAGATAAAACCGCTGATAAACACAAAAAATTTCAAGGCCAGCGCGTACTCACGCGCTATTTGAAATCCAAACTCCTGGGGCAAAAAGGTGCCGTGCGTATGGCCGGCATCCAACAGCCGTACTTGGGCCCGGGTAAAGCCGGTCGCGGTTTGGATGCTGGGTCCGGCGCCTGGCTCGGCGATCCAGAAATAGTAAATCGCTTTGAGCAAGCCGGCGATGATCAGCATACCGCCCGCAAGATATGCGAAAGGTTCTAAGGCCAAACCAGCCCACGCCGCCACCGCCAGCAACATCAGTGCGCCGGAGAAATTCCCCAGCGCCAAATAATTCGCCGGCACCAGCGGTGTATTCCACTGACGGATGGTTTTCAGGCAACCATAAATCATGCCGGTGCTGAACACCGTCACCCACGCCAGCGCGGTCGCCGCCAAGCCCAAACCCAAGCGCACCCATTCCAGATTGGTTAAGCTGAACCAGCTTAAAACCAGATAAGCGAATGCCACCGGGAAGAAGGCCACCGAGAACACGCCCTCGCGCGACAACCACGAGGTGCGAAAGCGGCTAAAGGCGCGCCAGGCGTTTTTCGGATTCGCCAAGTGCAGCACCGAAGACAGCAAGCCGCCGATAATGAAAAAGAAGGCGATCGCGCCCGTGGCGGCCACTTGCCCGCCCGACAGACCGCCGCCCAGTTTCAATACATCGGCAAAATATAAGAACGCGAACAAGCCGAAGCCCGCGCCGGAACTGACCGTGAAAAAAATTACGCTAAACGCTGGATGCATGGAAACCTCCGTGAGGAGTAAGGAGTGAAAGGAGAGGTGAGCGTTGCCTCACCCCTAACACCTTACCCCTCACCGTTTTACTATCTTATTCGCCAGACTCTTCAACCGTTCCT
>JACRIU010000003.1 GCA_016235775.1 Hydrogenophilales bacterium | reverse complement strand
TTAGTGTTTTTTTTTTAACTTTTTGTTGGGGGGGGGGGGTGGGGTGTGCTAATTTGTCGCACTAAAAAAAGGCGATGCTTGACATAGATCAAGGCGGCAGACCTAAATAAGGTGGTAGGCCTAAGACAAAGCACTACCCGCAGGATGGAAGGCAGCAACGCAGAACGCCGGCAGATTTCAGCATCATTGCCCGCACGAATTGCACGTTGTCACCCGCAAGCCGGTTTCTTTTCTTGTGCTTCCTCGTTTTGGTTACGTTTGGCATTGCCCCGACTTTTGCGTGGCCGGATGCTCACGAAAGCATCGTGGTTTCTTTAAAGGCCATTAAATCCGGGTTTAACCATTTAAGGGGGAGGTAGTCAATGCCAAGCAAGTTGAGGGGATTGGGAGTGGGGGCGGTCGCGGCCCTGATGTCCATGGCCGCGCGGGCGGAGGAGTCGAAATACAATCTTCCCACGCCGCAAAGCGAAGTCGCGCAGGAGATTTTCGATCTCCACATCCTGATCATGTGGGTGTGCGTCGGTATTTTCATCGCGGTATTCGGCGCGATGTTCTATTCGATCTGGAAGCACCGCAAGTCGGCCGGACACAAAGCCGCGCATTTCCACGAAAACACCCTGGTGGAAGTCATTTGGACCGTTATCCCGTTCGCGATATTGATCGCGATGGCGATTCCTTCCACCAAAGCCATCCTCAATATGCGCGATGCGAGCAACCCCGATATGACCATCAAGGTCACCGGCTATCAGTGGAAATGGGAATACGACTACCGCACCGAGGGCATCAAGCTCATGTCCGTGCTTTCCACGCCGCGCGATCAAATCAACGGCACTGCGAAAAAAGGCGAGAACTATCTGCTGGAAGTGGATAACGCGATGGTGGTCCCCGCCGGCAAGAAAGTCCGCCTGCTGCTGACGGCGAATGACGTGATCCACTCCTGGTGGGTGCCGGCTTTCGGCATCAAGCAGGATGCGATCCCCGGCTATATCAAGGATGCCTGGTTCAAGGCGAATACGCCGGGCACCTACCGCGGCCAATGCGCGGAACTGTGCGGCAAGGATCACGGCTTCATGCCGATCGTGGTGGAAGTCAAGTCGGCGGACGACTACGCCAAATGGGCGGCCGATCAGAAAACCAAGCAAGCGGCGGTCACGATGGATCCCGGAAAAACCTATAGCGCGGATGAATTGAAAGCGCAGGGCGAAAAAGTGTACGCCGCCAACTGCGCCGCCTGCCACCAAGCCAATGGCGCCGGACTCCCGCCCGCATTCCCCGCCATCACCGGTTCGAAAATCGCGACGGGCGGCAAAGATGCGCACATCGCCATCGTGATGAATGGCAAGCCAGGCACCGCGATGGCCGCGTTCGGCAAACAACTCAACGATGTGGATTTGGCGGCGGTCGTCACTTACGAGCGCAACGCCTTGGGCAATAAGACCGGTGATCTGGTCCAGCCCGCCGACATCAAAGCACTACGTAAATAATCAAGGAGGCCGACAATGGAAGCCACAAACGCATACGCACAAGATACCGGACACGATCACCCGGCCGGTCTGATGCGCTGGATCACCACCACCAACCATAAGGACATCGGTACGCTGTACCTGTGGTTCTCCTTCATCATGCTGCTCGCCGGCGGCTGCTTGGCGCTATTGATTCGCGCTGAGCTTTTCCAGCCCGGCTTGCAAGTGGTTACGCCGGAGTTCTTTAATCAGCTCACCACGCTGCACGGCCTGATCATGGTGTTCGGCGCGATCATGCCGGCCATGGTCGGCTTCGCCAACTGGCAGGTGCCGATGATGATCGGCGCGCCCGATATGGCGTTTCCGCGCATGAACAACTGGAGCTTCTGGCTGCTGCCGGTGGCCGCGATCATGCTGGTTTCGTCGTTCTTCGTGCCGGGCGGCGCTTCCGCGGGCGGTTGGACCATGTATCCGCCCTTGTTCCTGCAAGGCGGTATCTCCAACGACATGACCATCTTCGCGGTACACATTCTGGGCATCTCCTCCATCATGGGCGCGATCAACATCGTCACCACCATCCTCAACATGCGCGCGCCCGGCATGACGCTGATGAAGATGCCGCTGTTCGTGTGGACCTGGCTGATTACCGCCTACCTCTTGATCGCGGTGATGCCGGTGTTGGCGGGCACGGTGACCATGCTGCTGACCGACCGCCATTTCGGCACGAATTTCTTCAATGCGGCCGGCGGCGGCGATCCGGTAATGTTCCAGCACATTTTCTGGTTCTTCGGGCATCCCGAGGTGTACATCATGATTCTGCCGGCGTTTGGTATTGTGTCGCAGATCATTCCGGCATTCGCGCGTAAGCCGCTGTTCGGCTATGCCTCCATGGTGTATGCGACGGCTTCCATCGCGATTCTGTCGTTCATCGTGTGGGCGCATCACATGTTCACCACCGGCATGCCGACCTCGGCGCAACTGTTCTTCATGTACGCAACCATGCTGATCGCGGTGCCGACCGGCGTGAAAGTGTTCAACTGGGTGGCCACCATGTGGCGCGGCTCGATGACCTTCGAGACGCCGATGTTGTTCGCCATCGGTTTCGTGTGTTTGTTCACCATCGGCGGCTTCACCGGCCTGGTGTGCGCGATTACCCCGGTGGATATCCAGATTCAGGATACCTACTATGTGGTGGCGCACTTCCATTACGTGCTGGTGTCGGGTTCCTTGTACGCCATCTTCGCCGGTGTGTACTTCTGGCTGCCGAAGTGGACCGGCCACATGTACGACGAAAAGCTGGGCAAGCTGCACTTCTGGCTGTCCACCATTTTCTTCAACGTTCTGTTCTTCCCGATGCACTTCCTGGGCTTGGCCGGCATGCCGCGCCGCATCCCGGACTATGCGCTGCAATTCGCCGACTTCAACGCGATCGCGACCATCGGCGCATTCGGTTTCGGGCTGTCCCAGTTGATTCTGCTGGTGGGGGTGCTCAAGTGCATCAAGGGCGGCGAGAAAGCGGCCGGCCGCACTTGGGAAGGAGCGGATTCCTTGGAGTGGACGCATTTGCCCTCGCCGCCGCCCTACCATTCATTCGTGACACCGCCGGTCGTGAAGTAATGAATTTCGGGGCGGTCAGGCGGCCGCCCCGCTTTGTTGGAGCGCTGAGTGGAAAAGCAGCCCAAGGAAAGAAACAAATACCTCACCGCGGCGATTCTGATCGCGATCGCGGCTGGGCTGTTTTTTTGGACGTTCAACAAGAAGTGGTAGGAATGGCCGACGCACAACAGCAAAATACAACCGCACTCAAGAAGCTGATTCTCGTCACCGTCTTGATGTTTGGTTTTGGTTTCTTGTTGGTGCCGTTTTACAAGAAGATTTGTGAAGTAACCGGGGTATCGAAGGACAGGGTTGCGATATCGAATACGCAGATGGACCCGGCGCGCTGGGTCGGTATCGAGTTCGACGCGAACACGGGCAAGGATTTGCCGTGGAAGTTCGAGCCGATGACCGCCCGCCTGCGAGTACACCCAGGCGAATTCAAGCAAGTGATGTACCGGGTAGTGAACACGA
>JACRIU010000064.1 GCA_016235775.1 Hydrogenophilales bacterium | reverse complement strand
TCATTGGTGCAGGGCAACATCGCGCAGGACCTCAAGTTCCGCGAAGAATTTTTGGTCGGCACGCTGGAAACCTACCGCCGCCTGACCTTGCAAAATCCGGCACGCCTCACCGTACTGCCGGAAACTGCACTGCCGCTGTTGCGTCACGAAGCGCCGCACAGCCTGATTGAACAACTGCGCGACCACGCCAGAAAAAACGGTGGCGACATACTGATCGGCGCATTCGAGCGCGACAACGGCAGCTACTATAACGGCGTGTTCACGCTCGGCACGGCGGACGAGCAGTATTACCGCAAACAGCATCTGGTGCCGTTCGGCGAATTCATCCCGATGCGCCCGCTGCTCGGGCCGCTCATCAATGGCGTGCTCAACATCCCGATGGGCGACCTGGCGCGCGGCGATGAAAGGCAAGTCCCGCTCAATGTCGCCGGGCAGCGTGTCGCGGTGAATATCTGCTACGAAGACGTGTTCGGCGAAGAAATCATCCGCGCCCTGCCGCAAGCCACGCTGCTGGTAAACGTCACCAACGACGCCTGGTACGGGCATTCCCATGCGGCTGCGCAGCACAACCATATCTCGCAAATGCGCGCGCTGGAAAGCGGGCGCATGATGCTGCGCGCCACCAATACCGGCCTCACCTCCATCATCGGCGCGGACGGCAAAATAGTGCAGCAACTGCCGCAACACCAGGAAGGCGTGCTGCAAGGCCAGGCGCAAGGCTATGACGGCATTACCCCCTATGTGCGCTGGGGCAATGCGGCGGTGATGCTGTTGCTGATTGCCATGCTGGCTTATGCCTGGGCCCGTCGCGCCCCTCCCCTGACAAGGGGAGGCCGGGAGGGGTTTAAAGAGTGAGCTGGTTCTGCTATATCCTGCGCTGCGCCGACAATACGCTCTATTGCGGCATCACCAACGACCTGGAAAAACGCCTCGCGGCACACAACGACGGCACTGCTTCAAAATACACGCGGGTACGTGTGCCGGTGGAACTGGTATTTGCCGAGCCCTGCGCGGACAGGTCGTCGGCGTCGAAGCGCGAGATGGAGATCAAAGGTTTGTCGCGTGCGAAAAAATTTGCACTCATCGGGCTGACGGTAGCCGCCGAAAACCAGTAAAATGCGCGCCTTTGCGATTGCATAAAACAAACCGATGCTTACCTTTCAGCAAATCATCCTGACGCTACAGAATTACTGGGACAAGCAGGGCTGCGCGCTGCTGCAACCCTACGACATGGAAGTCGGCGCGGGCACTTCGCATACCGCCACCTTTCTGCGCGCGCTCGGCCCGGAGCCGTGGAAGGCCGCTTACGTGCAGCCTTCGCGCCGCCCCAAGGACGGGCGTTACGGCGAGAACCCGAACCGCTTGCAGCATTACTATCAGTTTCAGGTGGTGCTGAAACCTTCGCCCGCCAATATTCTCGATCTGTACCTCGGCTCGCTGGAGGCGCTCGGTTTCGATCTCAGGCAGAACGACATACGCTTCGTCGAGGACGACTGGGAAAACCCGACGCTGGGCGCGTGGGGGCTGGGCTGGGAGGTGTGGCTGAACGGCATGGAAGTCACGCAGTTCACCTATTTCCATCAGGTCGGCGGGATCGACTGCAAGCCGATCACCGGCGAAATCACTTCCGGGCTGGAGCTGCTGGCGATGTATCTGCAAGGCGTGGAAAACGTGTTCGACCTGACCTGGACGCCGGGTGTGACTTACCGCGATGTTTATCACCAGAACGAAGTCGAGCAATCCACCTACAACTTCGAGCACAGCGATGTGGATTTTTTGCTCGGCGCATTTGGCAGTTACGAGAAGCAGGCCAAGCACCTGATGGAACAGCAACTGGCGCTGCCCGCATACGAGCAGGTGCTCAAGGCCGCGCACAGTTTTAACCTGCTGGATGCGCGCGGCGCAATTAGCGTGACGGAACGCGCCGCTTACATTGGGCGCATCCGCAATCTGGCGCGCAGCGTGGCGCAAAGCTATTTCGACAGCCGCGCCCGTCTCGGCT